>DATAYB010000231.1:0-18040 GCA_036272795.1 Pseudonocardia sp. | reverse complement strand
TACCTGCTCAAGCTGCACCACTCGGCCAGCGACGGCATGGGCGTGATGCAGCTGCTCGGCCAGCTGCACTCGAAGAAGCGGGAGCCCAACCCGGACAAGCCGCAGCCCGCGCCACGCCCGGCCACCTCGATCAGCCCGCTGGACACGCTGGTGCACCAGGTGCGCAACGACGCCAAGGCCGTGCCCGAGGTGCTGCGCGACGTGAGCTCCGGGGCGATCAAGGCGCTCGGTGACCCGGGCGGCGCGCTGCGCTCGGCCCAGCGCTACGGCCAGTCGTTGCGCAGGGTGCTCACCCCGCCGGCGGCGCAGGGCTCACCTCTGCTCGCCAAGCGCAGCCTGACCTGGCGGTTCGCCGCACTCGACGTCCCGTTCGCCGACCTCAAGACGGCCGGCAAGTCGGTCGGCGGCTCGGTCAACGACAGCTATCTCGCGGCGCTGCTGGGTGGTTACCGGCTCTACCACGAGGCGATGGGCGTGCCGATCGAGAAGATCCCGATCGCCATCCCGATCTCCGTGCGCAAGCCCGGCGACTCAGAGGGCGGCAACAAGATCGCCTCGGCCCGGCTGTCCGCGCCGGTCGGCACGGTCGACCCGAGGGCCCGGATCGAGGAGGTCCGCTCGCTGGTGCTGACCGCGCGCGGCGAGCCGGCGATCAACACGATCGGCCTGATGTCGCCGGTGCTCGCGCGGCTGCCCGGCTCGGTGATCGCGCAGGTGGCCGGCCCGATGACCAAGGGCAACGACCTGCAGGCCAGCAACGTGCCGGGCATCCGGGGCGAGCTGTTCATGGCCGGCGCGCGCATCGAGCGGATGTACCCGTACGCCCCGCTGCCCGGCTGCGCCGCGATGATCACGCTGGTCAGCCACGGCGACGTCGGCTGCGTCGGGGTGAACTTCGACGCCGCCTCGTTCACCGACCCCGACCTGTTCGTGCAGTGCCTGCTGGACGGGTTCGCCGAGGTGCTGGCCCTGAGCGGGGGCACCGCGGTTCCGGTGGCCCGCCGCTAGTGCGCGCTCCCAGGCAAGCGACCGATTCGACGACTAGGAGCTGTCCGTGCGTATTGGCATGACCCTGAACTACAGCGGCGGGTTCGCCGAGACGGTGGCCGCCGTCGCCGACTACGAACGGGCCGGCCTGCAGATCCTGTTCGTGCCCGAGGCGTACAGCTTCGACGCGGTGTCCCAGCTCGGCTTCATCGCGGCGCGCACCGAGCGGCTGGAGCTCGCCTCCGGCATCCTGCAGCTCTACACCCGGACGCCGTCGCTCACCGCGATGACGGCCGCCGGGCTCGACTACGTCTCCGGCGGCCGGTTCACCCTGGGCATCGGTGCGTCCGGCCCGCAGGTGATCGAGGGCTTCCACGGCGTGCCGTACACCGCGCCGCTCGGGCACACCCGCGAGCTGGTGGAGATCTGCCGGCAGGTGTGGCGCCGTGAGCGGGTGCAGTACCAGGGCCGCTACTACCAGGTGCCGCTGCCGGAGGGGCAGGGCACCGGGCTCGGCAAGCCGCTCAAGCTGATCAACCACCCGGTCCGGACCGACATCCCGATCATCGTCGCCTCCATCGGCCCGAAGAACGTCGAGCTCACGGCCGAGATCGCGAACGGCTGGCAGCCGCTGTTCTACCTTCCGGAGCGTGCCGCCGAGGTGTGGGGCGACGCGCTGGCCGCCGGCAAGGCGAAGCGGCCGGCCGAGCTCGGCGAGCTGGACGTGGTGCCGCAGCTGCCGGTGGCGATCGGCAGGTCCTCGGAGGACCTGCCCGCGCTGCGCGACTCGATCCGGCCGCTGCTGGCGCTCTACGTGGGCGGCATGGGCGCGCGCGGCAAGAACTTCTACAACGACCTGGCCTGCCGCTACGGCTTCTCCGACGCCGCGAAGAAGGTGCAGGACCTCTACCTGGACGGGAAGAAGGACGAGGCCGCCGCCGCGCTGCCGGACGCGCTGATCGACGGGATCGGGCTGCTCGGCCCGGAGGGACAGATCAAGGAGCGGCTCGCCGCGCTGGCCGAGTCCGGCGTCACGACCCTGAACATGACGCCGCTCGGCACGAACCCGGCCGCCACGACACACCAGATCGAGCGGATCGTGGAGCTCGCCGACGGCCTGTGACCTGCGTCGCGCCCGTCGGACCGGCCACCGGGACCGGTCGAAGCGACCGTGAGGGGACAGGTCTCGGGCCGGTCCGGGGCGCGGCTCTCTCGATAGGGGCACGAGGACCCTCTGTGCGGGTGATGCTCACCAGCCGTGCCCGAGGGCACACTGAGCGTCCACCGGGGCACGGCTCGTTCGAGGTTCCCGGGAGCGACACCACGCTCCCGGGGCGATGCCGCGCCCGCGTTCCAACGGAGGAAGACGTGAGCGTCGATACCGAGTTCATTCCAGCGACGTCCGAGCACAAGCCGCCGCACTCGCCGATCGACGTGTCCTCGAAGGCGTTCTGGACCCAGACCTCCGAGCAGCGCGACGAGCGGTTCGCCCGGCTGCGCGCCGAGGACCCGGTGTCCTGGCAGCGCCCGGTGGAGGACGCCGTCGCCCCCGATCCGAACGATCCCGGCTACTGGGCGGTCGTCAAGCACGCGGACATCGGGAAGGTCAGCCGGGACTCGAAGAGCTTCATCTCCGGCCAGGGTGTGCAGTTCGACATGCTGCCGCCAGAGATGCTGGAGGCGTCGCAGTCGTTCCTTGCGATGGACGCGCCGCGGCACACCCTGCTGCGCAAGCTGATCAGCGTGGCGTTCACCCCCAGGCAGATCACCCGGCTCGACGAGCAGATCAAGGTGGCCGCCCGCGAGGTGGTGGACAGCTTTGCGGCCGACCCCTCCGGAGAGATCGACTTCGTCGAGCAGTGCGCCGAGCCGTTGCCGGTGCGGCTGTTCTGCGACATGTTCGGCATCCCGGACCGGCTGCGTGAGCAGACCGCGCGGGCGGCCGGGGACGTGGTGTCATGGGCCGACCCGGAGCGGCTCGGCGACCGGTCGGCTGGCGAGGTCATCATGGGGGCCTGCCTGACGCTGCACGGGATCGCGGGCGAGCTGACCGCGGACCGGCGGGCGAACCCCACCGATGACCTGTTCACCAACCTGGTACAGGCCGAGGTCGGGGGCGAACATCTCACCGACCACGACATCGGCGCGTTCTTCGTGCTCATGTCGGTGGCCGGCACCGACACCACCAAGCACACCTCCAGCCTGACCGTGAAGGCGATGACCGACTTCCCGCAGCAGCGGGAGTGGCTGCGCGCCGACTACGACAACCGGATCAAGACCGGGCTGGAGGAGTTCGTCCGCTACGCCTCGCCGGTGATGACCTTCCGGCGCACCGCGGTCATCGAGACCGAGCTGGCCGGCAAGCGGGTCATCCCCGGGGACAAGGTCGTGCTGTTCTACCCGTCCGGCAACCGGGACGGCGACGTGTTCGCGCACCCGGAACGCTTCGACCTGTCCCGCGACCCGAACCCCCACGTCGGCTTCGGCGGCGGCGGGGCCCATTTCTGCCTGGGCAACCAGCTCGCCAAGGGCGCACTGCGGGCGCTGTTCAGCGAGCTGCTGACCCGGATACCGGACTTCGAAGCCGGTGAACCCGATCTGCTGGGTACGAACTTCATGCGCGGTGTGAAGCGCCTACCCTTCAGATTCACGCCTGAGAAGTGAGGAGGAACAGTCATGCGCATCGTCGTCGACCGGGACAAGTGCACAGGTCTGGGCATGTGTGAGGCAGAGGCGCCGGACCTGTTCGAGGTGCAGGACGACGGGACGCTGAAGGTTCTGGACGAGCACCCCGACGCGGATCAGCGCGAGGCGGCGGAGGCGGCGGTCATGTCCTGCCCCACCGAGGCCCTCACACTGGTGGAGGACTGAGCTGCGGTGGTAGCCGAGCGGTTTGTGGTGGTCGGGGCCTCGCTGGCCGGGTTGCGGGCGGCACAGACCGCGCGCAAGTCCGGGTACACGGGGGAGTTGGCGCTGGTCGGCGGCGAGGTACACCTGCCGTACGACCGGCCGCCGCTGTCCAAGGACTACCTGAAGGCGGGTGACGGGCCCGAGGACCCGACCTTCCGCTCCGAGCAGGAGCTGGAGGAGGAGCTCGGCGGCGACCTGCGGATGGGTACCTGGGCCACCGGGCTCGACCCCCAGCGCAAGGTGGTCGCGCTGAGCGACGGCACCGAGCTGGAGTACTCCGCGCTCGTCATCGCGACGGGGGCCAAGGCGCGCACGCTGCCCGGTACCGAGGAGCTGGCCGGCGTGCACACCCTGCGCACCCTGGACGACGCCGTCGCGATCCGGCAGGCGCTGGAGACCGGGGCGCGCACCGTCGTGGTGGGCGCGGGGTTCATCGGCTCCGAGGTCGCCGCCGGCGCCCGCAAGCGCGACCTCCCGGTCACCGTGCTGGAGGCGCTGCCGGTGCCGCTGGTCCGCTCGGTCGGCGAGGACATGGGCCGGGCGTGCGCCGCGCTGCACCGCGCGCACGGCACCGACCTGCGCTGCGGCGTCAAGGTCACGGGGCTGACCAGCGAAGACGGCCGGGTCACCGGGGTATCCCTGGACGACGGTTCGACTATCCCGGCCGACCTGGTCGTGGTCGGCACCGGCGTGGCGCCGTGCACCGAGTGGCTCGCCGACTCGGGTGTGACGCTGCACGAGCGTGACCGGGGCATCGTCTGCGACGAGACGCTGGCCACCGGGCTGCCCGGGGTGTACGCCGCAGGCGACGTGGCGCACTTCCCGCATCCGCTGTTCGGCGGGCAGCTGATGCGCCTGGAGCACTGGACGAACGCCGCCGAGCAGGGCATGTTGGCCGCCCGAAACGCGCTGAACCCGGCCGAGGCGAAGCCGGCGATGGGCGTGCCGTACTTCTGGTCGGACTGGTACGACAGCCGGATCCAGTTCGTCGGCGTGCCACAGGCCGAGGAGATCCGGGTGGTCAGCGAGGAGCTCGGCGAGGAGAAGTTCCTCGCGCTCTACCGCAGGGGCGACCGGCTCACCGGCTGCATCACCATCGACCGGCCGGCCCAGATCATGAAGTACCGCCGCATGATCATGAAGTCCGCCACCTGGGCCGAGGCACTGGAGTTCGCCGGAGTGTCCTGACCCTGTGAGTGGTATTGGTCGCTGGGCTGACTCGAAAGCGACCAATACCACTCACGGGTTGTTCAGAGACCCAACCCGCGGCCGACGACCTCCTTCATGATCTCGGTCGTGCCGCCGTAGATCCGGGTGATCCGGGCGTCGGCGTAGAGCGTGGAGATCGGGTACTCGCTCATGTAGCCGTAGCCGCCGTGCAGCTGCAGGCAGCGGTCGACCACGCGGCCCTGCAGCTCGGTGCACCACCACTTCGCCTTGGCCGCGTCCTCGGCGGTGAGCTCGCCGGCGTTGAGCAGCCCGATGCAGCGGTCCACGTAGGTCTGGGCGATGTCCACCTCGGTGGCGATCTCGGCCAGCACGAACCGGCTGTTCTGGAACGACCCGATCGGCTGGCCGAAGGCCTTGCGCCCCTTCACGTACTCCAGGGTCAGCTCCAACGCCACGGTGGCCGAGGTGACCGCCGACAGCGCGATCGAGAGCCGCTCCTGAGGCAGGTTGGCCACCAGCTGGCGGAAGCCCTGGCCCGGCTCGCCCAGCAGGTTCTCCAGGGGCACCCGGACGTCGGTGAAGGACAGCTCGGCAGTGTCCTGGGCGTGCTGGCCGAGCTTCTCCAGGTTCCGGCCGTGCTCGAAGCCCGGTGTGTCGCGCTCGATCACCAGCAGGCTCATACCGGCGTGGCGCTGCGCCGGGTCGGTCTTCACGGCGGTGATCACCAGGTCGGCGTTGATCCCGTTGGTGATGAACGTCTTCGAGCCGTTGACCAGGTAGTGCTCGCCCTGCCGGATCGCGGTGGTGGACATCGAGGCCAGGTCGGAGCCGATGCTCGGCTCGGTCATCGCGATCGCGGTGATCAGCTCGCCGCTGGAGATGCCCGGTAGCCAGCGCTGCCGCTGCTCCTCGGAGCAGTAGCGCAGGAAGTACGGCAGTGCGACGTCGTTGTGCAGCGTGATGCCCAGCCCGGCGGCCGTCGCACCGGCCCGGATCGACTCCTCGCCGATCACCGCGTTGAACCGAAAGTCGTCCACCCCGCCGCCGCCCAGCTCCTCTGGCACGGCCATACCCAGAAACCCCGATTTGCCCGCCGTACCGAACATCTCGCGCGGGATGATGCCGGCCGCGTCCCACTCCGCCAGGTGCGGCACCACCTCCCGGTCGAAGAAGGCCCGCACCGCCTCGCGGAACGCCTGGTGGTCTGCGTCAAAGAGGTCTCGCCGCACTGGGAGCTCCTGTCGGGACTGTGAGTGACGAGCTGGGAGTGGCTGTCACGTACCTGGAGCGTTTTGTAGCGCGTTTTTTAGTCTGAAGTCAAAGATTTGCAGTGCAGCGCACGTGCCACGGAAACGACGAACCGCCCGAGCCGGGGTGGCTCGGGCGGTTCGTGGAGTGCGGTGCTCTAGTAACCGATGTAGCGGCCGCCGCTGAAGCGGCCGCCCTGCCTCAGGGTGCCGAGGCCGTAGTTGGCGATCATGTAGCGGACGCCAGCGGTGATATTGGCGACCGGGTCGGTGATCGGCCGGCCGGCCAGCTCGGGCAGCACGTACGCCCGGAAGGTGCTGGGGATGACCTGCATCAGGCCCTGCGACGGCCGCCCGGCCATCGCGTTGCTGTCGGTGCGGTTGACCGCGTGCGGGTTGCCTCGGGACTCCGCCATGATGACCCGCTTGACGCCGCCGGACAGCACCTGCGGCAGGTTCAGCTTGTCCAGTGCGACGGCGATCCAGTCGTCCAGGTTGCCCCCGCCGGCGAGCACGTTGGCTTCCTTCACCGCGAGCGCGTGCTGCAGCGAGGCTTCGGCGGCCAGCGCCTCGCCCTTGTGCAGCGCCTCGACGTCCCGGTTGTCGTTGGCGGCCACCCGGTCACCGGGGACCACGGTGGGCAGCAGCGCGGTGGCCGACCCGACGTCGCGGAGCACCGTGTCCGAGGCCACCGACTGGATGTGCAGCGGCTGGGTGGACGAGGCCAGGTTGGCCTGCGGCAGGGCGGCCTCGGCGGCTTCCGCGCCGGCGCCGGGCATGCTCGCGCCACTGGTCATGAAACCGCCGGTCACGACAGCGCCGAGCGCGGCGGTGGCGCCGACCACGGTGTTGCCGCGCACGGTCGGCGGCTTTAACGGAGCACGGCGGTGGGCGGCACGGCCACAGTCGTCGGCCGGGATCGCCGCGAGCATCGAGGTCGCGTCGAAAGACGCCACTCCGAACGCCTGTTCGGACTTCACACGGCGCGCGTCAGGTGTCGGCAAGTACGCCGAAACCGTGCTGCGGCCGCCGGGGGAGCGGTGACGAGCCACGAAGTTCTCTGCCTTTCCGCGACCGAAGATCTGTCACCGGAATGCTCCGGTCGGGGGTCCGGTGGGCTGGTGGGGAGTCCAGGCCCAGGATCCAGGTGACGAGATCGGATCGTGATGTGTGCAGGGAGTCTACGAAGGAGATCGCGGTCACGCCAAGTGGGTCTTCGGTGTGTCGTCGCAGGTTGTGCCACTTTTTTTCGACGAACGCCGGTAACAGGTTGCACGGGGCCGCGTCGAACGGTTTATTCCTGCGCCGAACGGTCGAGTGGGCTACTCCTGCTCTCTTCGGTGCTCTCTGCGCGCCCAGTTCGGCCGGGGAGCGTCCCAGTGGCGCCAGATCGCCAGCAGCCGAAAACCGGCGATCAGTACGGCCGCGGTCAGCAGGACCGGGGTGCTGGGCAGGCCGGCCCGGATGCCGCAGGCGACCAGCGCGGCGCCGAGGACAGCGGGCAGCGCGTAGATCTCCCGATGCAGCACCAGCGGGATCTCGCGCAGCAGCACGTCGCGCACCACGCCGCCGCCGATCCCGCTGATCGCGCCGACGAAGCAGGCCGTGATCGTCGGGGCATCGGCGGTCAGCGCGGTGGAGGTGCCGGTGGTGACGAACAGGGCGAGGCCGAGCGCGTCGGGCACCAGGATCGTCCGCTGCACCAGCGGGCCGCTCGGGCCGACGAGGAAGGTGCCGAGGCCGACCAGCGTGGCCACCGCCAGGTACGGCCACTGGCGCAGCGTGCTCGGCGGCGTGATGCCCAGCAGGACGTCGCGGATCACGCCGCCGCCCAGCGAGGTGATCACGCCGAGCACGACCACGCCGAAGACGTCGAGCCGGGCCTGGATCGCGGCCAGCGCACCGGAGCACGCCAGCACCGCGACCCCGAGCAGGTCGAGAACGAGGAAGAGCACGCCCCCAGCCAACCGGCCGGCCATCCCCGCTCCGCCAGCAGGGTCGGCCGATCAGCCAGGTTGGCCGGTGAGCAGGGTGGGCGGGGTCAGCCGGTCAGCAGGGCCGCCATCTGCTCCTTGAGTGCAGTGGTCGCCGAGTACGGACGGGTCAGCACGGTGAACTCGGTCAGCGGGGCCTCGGGGTCGGCGCCGCCGCGCAGGATGTCGACACCCTGCAGGTCACGGCCGCCCACCTCGGCGGAGAACGCCAGCACGTGGCCGTCCGGCCCGGCGTACTCGGCGGTGTAGTGGAAGTTCTGGAACAGGTGGAACACCGCCATCAGGACCGGGCGCAGCGCCTCCTTGCCGTGGTACTGCCGGAACACCACCGGGCTGTTGAACACCACGTCGTCGGAGAACTGCGCGATCGCGGTCTCGAGGTCGCCGGCCTCCACGGCGGCCCGGAAACGGGCGGCCGAGCCGGTCTGGGTCTGGGTCACGCCCTAATCGTAACGGCGTTTGGAATCGGTGTCAGCCTGCCCGGCGAGTGTGACGGTTCACTGGCAGACTGCAAATGAGCTGATCACCCGCACGTCACACCACAGACCACATCGAGAGAGGCACGGATTCATGTTGCTCGAAGTCAGCACCGGTACCCGGCTGGACGTCGTGGAGAGCGGGGATCGGGCCAACCCGTCGCTGCTGCTGATCTGCGGCACGACCCAGCACTACATGTTGTGGGGCGCGCTCGCCGCCGGGCTGGCCGAGAACTACCACGTGATCACCTACAACCACCGGGGCATCGGCGACTCGGAGCGGGGCGACGGCCCGATCTCGATGGCGAGCATGGCGCACGACGCGGCGGCGGTGCTGGACGCGGTCGGGGTACCGAGTGCGCACGTGGTGGGCTGGTCACTGGGCTCGGCGGTCGCCCAGGAGCTGGCGCTGGCGCACCCGGACAAGGTCCGCTCGCTGGTCCTGTGGGGTACCTGGCCGGCCCTCGACGGCTTCCAGGCCTGCGGGCTGGCGGCCTTCAGCTACCCATGGCGCGCCGGTGACGCGCAGGCCGGCACGGCCGCCCTCGGGCTGGCGTTCTCCCCGGAGCTGCTCAACTCCCCGGACTTCGCCGCCGTGATGGAGCAGATGCTGCCGCTGTTCCCGCAGACCGAGGGCGAGATCCGCGCGGTCGTCGAGCAGTGGGACGCCGACCTCGCGCACAACACCACCGACCGGCTGCCCAACATCGCCGCACCGACCCTGGTGATCGGCGGCGAGCAGGACCTGCTGACCCCGCCGTGGCAGTGCACCAAGGTCGCCGAGCTCATCCCCGGCGCCAAGCTCAAGATCTTCACCGGCCCCGGCTCCAGCCACGCGGTCGGCCTGGAGCGGACCGAGGAGTTCCTCGCCGAGGTGCTGCCCTTCCTCGCCGCCCAGCCCGCCCCGGCCACGGCGCACTGAAACACCGCACTGAAACACCGCACTGAAACACCGCACTGAAATCGACCGGCGGCGTGGCGCTCGACGGTGCAGCCGACCCGGTCGGACCTTGAGTTGGCCCCTGTCGAGGCTGGCTGACCGACCCGCGTGCGCCGTAGGGTCTGCCCAGGCCAACACCCGTGAGTGGCGAGTTGGGCTTTTTAGCCCAACTCGCCACTCACGGGGTCGACTCGACGTGGAGGTGCTCCGTGCCCGGCGCCGTGTACCAGACCGAGCTCACGCCGCTGTCCTACCTGCGCCGCAGCGCCGAGGTGTACTCGGACAAGACGGCCATCGTGTACGGCGAGCGGCGCTACAGCTACGCGGAGTTCGCCGAGGCCGCGACCCGGGTGGCCAGGGCACTGCGGGCGTCGGGGATCGCGCCGGGCGACCGGGTGGCCTACCTGCTGCCGAACCTGCCGGAGATGCTCGTCGCGCACTTCGCGGTGCCGCTGGCCGGCGCGGTCCTGGTGGCCATCAACACGCGGCTGTCCAGCGACGAGGTGCGCTACATCCTGGATCACAGCGGCGCGAAGCTGCTGGTCGTGGACTCGGTGCTCGCGGCGACCGTGGCCCCGGTAGCCGACCAGCTGGCTACGGTGACCGAGATCGTCACGGTCGTCGACCCCGCCGCCCCAGGCACCGGCGAGCGCATTCCCGGCCCCGACTACGCCGACTTCACCGCTCGCGGCGCCGAGGGTGACCCGCTGCCCTGGGCGGTCGACGACGAGCTGGCCACGATCTCGATCAACTACACCTCGGGCACCACCGGCCGGCCCAAGGGCGTGATGTACACGCACCGGGGCGCCAACCTGAACTCGCTCTCGGAGATCGTGCACTCCGCGCACAGCCCGGACTCGGTGTACCTGTGGACGCTGCCGATGTTCCACTGCAACGGCTGGTGCACGCCCTGGGCGGTGACCGCGATCGGCGGCACCCACGTCTGCCTGCGCGAGGTGCGCGGCGACACGATCTGGCGGCTGATCGGCGAGCACCGGGTGACCCACCTGAACGGCGCCCCCACCGTGGTGACCACGATCATGAACGCGCCGGAGGCGCAGACCCTGGACTACCAGCTGGTGGTCACCACAGCGGGCGCTCCGCCGTCGCCGACCACGATCCTGCAGATGGAGCGCATGGGTTTCCGGATCGTGCACGTCTACGGGCTCACCGAGACCTACGGCCCGTACTCGGTCAACCAGTTCCAGCCGGCGTGGGCAGAGCTCGACGCCGAGGAGCGCGCGAAGCTGCAGGCCCGGCAGGGTGTTGGCATGGTCACGGCGGAGTGGCTGCGGGTGGTCGACCCGGACATGAACGACGTGCCGGCCGACGGCGCCACCATGGGCGAGATCGTGATGCGCGGCAACAACGTCATGAAGGGTTACTTCGACGACCCCGACGGCACCGAGCGTGCGTTCGCCGGTGGCTGGTTCCACTCCGGTGACCTGGGCGTTCTGCACCCGGACGGCTACGTGGAGCTGCGTGACCGCGCCAAGGACGTCGTGGTCTCGGGCGGCGAGAACATCTCCACGGTCGAGGTGGAGCAGGCCATCGTGTCGCACCCGGCCGTGCTGGAGGTCGCCGTGATCGGCGTGCCCGACGAGAAATGGGGCGAGCGGCCGAAGGCGTTCGTGGTGCTCAAGGGTGGTGGCTCAGGTGCTTCGGAGGAAGAGCTGCTCGACCACGTGCGGGCGAAGATTGCCCGCTACAAGGCCCCCAGGGCCATCGAGTTCGTCGACGAGCTGCCGAAGACGTCCACCGGCAAGGTTCAGAAGTTCGAGCTTCGGGAAAAGGAGTGGGCCGGCGAGCAGAGCCGCATCCGCGGTTGAGCCCGCCGGCCCCAAGCCGAAGGTAGAGCTGAACCGGGGCTCAGCCGGCGCAGCTGTTGGTGATCTTCTCGATCTCGGCCTCGACGTCGATGACGGCGGACTCGGCGCCAGCCGGGACGATGTCGAACGTGGCCTCGAGGAAGCGCTCGATCAGGTCACGATCGAACTCGAGGGAGGCGAAGCCCTCGTCGTCGCCGATGCGCACCTCGAGGACGTCGAACTCCTCGTCGGTGAACGGGGTCAGCCGCACGTCACCGATGCCGGCGGGGGTGGCAAGGCCCTCGATCAGTAAGTCGCGGGACAGCAGCCAGTCGATCCAGCGGCCGCTCGGCCGGCTGATGGACATCATGACGGCGAATGGGTCATCCGCCCGGTAGCTCCACCGCGTCAGCAGCGGCGTCTCCTGCCCGTGCAGGACGGCGAACATGTCCTGCCGGACCCGGTCGATCCGAGTGTCTTCGTTCATCCTTCGGCCCTCCTGGTGCTTCGCGCCAGCATCTCGCCGGCTTCACTGATGTCATCGCCGCGGCAGGCCGAAGTGCTGCACTTTGCGTCTTGATTCACCTGAAACGGGCAGTGTTGTAACAGTGCTGTGATCAGGTACGACACGGCGCCACCAAACCGGTCTCGCGCTCCGGGGTGGCTCGCGGTCGCGCACCGTGACCGCGTCCGGACACAGCGCTACCAGCGGCGATGCCAGGGCGGCGCGGGAACGGCGGCTGGGCTGTTACGCGGAGTCCCGGCTGCAACGAACGGCGCAGCCCGCTGTGCCGGCCGGCGGCGTGCGGCGCCGGTGCGCCGTAACGGACGGCGCCGGGCCGGGCCGGACCCGGCGTGCGGATCGGGGCCGGGGCGCGCGGCGGCGTCGGGCGCGGGCTGAGCATCGGATCGGTCCTCGGTGTTCTGGTTCTACTCGGGCTACGCGGGTCTGTCGGGTTCGGAGGCGTCGGTCAGCCGGCGCAGCTCGTCGTCGGAGAGCTTGAGCTCGGCCATGGGCAGCAGGTCGGCGAGCTGGGCGGTGTTGCGGGCGCTGGCCAGCGGCGTGGCGACCGTCGGCTGCGCGGCCAACCAGGCCAGCGCGACCGCCGACTGGCTGACCCGGTGCTGCTCCGCCACCTCGGCCAGCGCCGCGAGTACGCGCCGGCCCCGGTCGTCCAGGTAGGCCGATGCGCTCTCGGCGCGCCAGCTGACTACCTTGGCGCCGGCCGAGTACTTGCCGGTCAGGAAGCCCCTGGCCAGGGCGAAGTACGGCAGGCAGGGCAGCCCGTGCTCGGCGAGCAGCGGCGCGAGGTCGTGCTCGTAGTCGCGCTCCACCAGGTTGTAGTGCGGCTGCACGGCCACGTAGCTGGCCAGCCCGTTCTCCCGCGAGATGCGCAGGGCCTCGGCGAGCCGGGGCGCGGTGTAGTTCGACGCCGCGATGTAGCGCACCTTGCCGGCCCTGACCAGCGCGTCGAAGGCGCCGAGCGTCTCCTCCAGCGGAGTGTCCGGGTCGTCCTTGTGCGCGTAGTAGAGGTCGATGTGGTCGGTCCGCAGCCGGCGCAGCGACTCCTCGGCGGCCACCGCGATGTTGGCGGCGGTCAGCCCCGGGTGCACCGGCCACGAGCCGACCTTGGTGGCCACCACGACGTCCGCACGGTTCCCCCTGGCGGCCAACCAGTTGCCGAGGATCGTCTCGGACTCGCCGCCGGAGTTGCCGGGCAGCCGCCAGAAGTACGAGTCGGCGGTGTCGACGAAGTTGCCGCCTGCCGCCGTGTAGGCGTCCAGCACCTCGAACGACTCGTCCTGGTCAGCGGACGCGCCGAACACGTTGCCACCGAGGCAGAGCGGGTACACGGACAGCGCTGTACCGGGCAGGGAGATCCGCATGACCTTCACCGTAGGCGGCCAGGCCCCGCATTGTCGTTTGACCTGGGTGTGATGTGGGCAATCCTGAGAAATGCTGCTACGTCGTGTCGCTCGACCGTTGCTCGCCGGCATCTTCATCACCGGCGGGATCGCCCAGCTGCGTGACCCGGAAGGCCACGCCAAGGCCGCTCACCCCGTGCTCGACCAGGTCGCCGGGCTGGTGCCGGTCGAGCAGCCGCCGTCCAGCGTGACGCTGGTGCGGGTCGACGGCGGCGTCAAGGTCGGCGCCGGCGTGCTGCTGGCGCTCGGCAAGGCGCCCCGGCTCGCGGCCACCGCGCTGGCCGCCACCCTCGTCCCGACCACGCTCGCCGGGCACCGGTTCTGGGAGGAGGAGAACCCGGAGCTGCGCAGCCAGCAGCAGATCCACTTCGTGAAGAACCTCGGGCTGCTCGGCGGGCTCATGCTCGCCGCCGCCGACACCGAGGGCAAGCCGTCCCTGGCTTGGCGGGCCCGCCGCGCCGGTCGGACCAGCGCCGCCACCGCCGAGCTCCTGCACCAGGACATCACCGATGGCCTGAGCTCCCTGACCGACCGGGCTGGTGAGGTGGCCGGCCGGGCTGGCTCGCGGGCCGGCGAGATCGCGGGGCAGGCGGGTTCGCGGGCCGGCGAGGTCGCGGGCCGGGCGGGTTCGCGGGCTGGTGAGGTAGTCGACCGGGCCGGTCACCGGGCCGGTGAGGTTGCGGGCCGGGCTGGTGAGGTGGCCGGCCGTGCCGGTGCACGGGCCGGTGAGGTGGCGGAGCTGGTCGGTTCGCGGGCGAGCTCGCTGGCCGACCGGGCCGGTGACCGGGCCGGGGCTGTGGCCGACC
Source organism: Pseudonocardia sp. (assembly GCA_036272795.1). Lineage (GTDB taxonomy): Bacteria > Actinomycetota > Actinomycetes > Mycobacteriales > Pseudonocardiaceae > Pseudonocardia. The sequence continues at coordinate 3,776 of DATAYB010000231.1, read as the reverse complement.
TGGCCGGCGAACGCCTCGGCGACCAGGCCGGCAGGCTCTTGGACGAGGCACAGCGCTGGCGCGACCAGGCGGAGAAGCGGACCGCCCGGCTGGCCAAACGAGCGCGCAAGGCCGGCAAGCGCGCCAGCAAGCGAGCCACCAAAGAAATCAAGCGGGCCAGCAAGCAGGCGGACCGCCGCATCCAGCGCGCCACCAAACGCGCCGACGCACTGCGCGCCGAGCTCCCCAAACGAACTGAGCACCTCCGCGCCGCGGTGACCTGAGGCGCGCCCCCGTCCCACTTGTCGTGGGAAGAAGACGTGACAAGTGGGTCTTGTCGCGTGAAATAGCCACGACAAGTGGAGAGGTTGCGGGTGCGCGGGCGGCGGCGGGCTACCGAGGCGTCCGTCGCCTACTGATCGCGGCTCGCCGCACGGCACTCTGGCTCGCCGCACGGCACTCTGGCTCGCCGGACGGCACTCTGGCTCGCCGGACGGCACTCTGACTTGGCGCGCGGCACCCCCGCTCGCCGCACACCCTCTTTTCGACGCCGCGCACCTGCTGCAGTGGGTCTGTGGCATCTAGCGAGGGTGCGCGGCAGACGGAGTGGGCGTGCGGTGCGTTGCTCAGCCCTGGTCGCGCCAGTTCGCCGCCGACGGTGGTTCGCGTACGAGCCGCACCCTGTCCGACTTGTCGCGGCGAGCCGGGTCGCGCCCCGTCCGACTTGTCGCGTTGCGCGGGTCGTTGCGCGAGCGGGGGCGCACCCTGTCCGACTTGTCGTGGGAAGAAGACGTGACAAGTGGCTCTTGTCGTGTGAATGAGCCGCGACAAGTCGAAGAGGGGCGGGCGGCGGCTGGCTCGCCGTACGGCGGCCGGGCCTGTCGGGGTCGCGCCGGGCGGCGGGAGTGGGCGACGGGCACTCTCCGCGCGTGGGATTAAGATTCCGGGATACGGAAGTTCGGGTGAAGGGGCGGGATGGCCGACGACGAGGGCAGCGCGCGCCCGAGCAGCAGCGGTGGCGGCGGCGTGCAGTCGATCGGGCGGGCCTTTGCACTGTTGGAGCTGATGGCCGACGCCGGCGGGGTCATGGGGCTGTCCGGGTTGGCGGCTGCGTCCGGGTTGCCGCTGCCGACCATTCACCGGCTGGTCCGCACGCTGGTCACCTTGGGCTACGTCCGCCAGCAGCCGTCCAGGGAGTATGCGCTCGGGCCGAGGCTGATCCGGTTGGGGGACGTGGCAAGCCGGCTGATCGGCGTGTGGGCGCGGCCGCACCTGGCGCGCCTCGTGGCCGAGCTGGGGGAGAGCGCGAACCTGGCGCTGCTGGACGGCAGCGAGGTCGTCTACGTGGCCCAGGTGCCAGGGCGGCACTCGATGCGGATGTTCACCGAGGTCGGCCGCCGCGTGTCGCCGCACTGCACGGCCGTCGGCAAGGCGCTGCTGGCCAGGATGGACGACGCCCAGGTCGCCGACGTGCTCAGCCGCACCGACCTCGTCGCGCACACCCCGCACACCATCACCAACCCGGCCGCCTACCTGCGCGAGCTCGGCAGGGTCCGGGAGCGGGGCTATGCGATCGACGAGGGCGAGCTGGAGCTGGGCGTGCGCTGTGTGGCGGTCGCGCTGGACGGCGGACCGGCCCGCGCCGCCGTCTCCGTGTCCGGGCCGACCACCCGGATGACCGACGAGCTGGTCGAACGCGCCGCGCCGCGCCTGCTGGCGGCGGCCGGCGAGCTCGTCATCGAGCTGGACGCCGCCAACGGCCCCGCGGCTGTGTAAGAGGGCTGCTGGGCCCCTGGACAACCCGACACACGCGCGTAACGCACACTCCATCTGGGCGCCTCACCGGCGGCCGTAAGCTACCGCGGGTGACCGCCGTTCGGTCGTATTGCGCTGAGCTGTCTCGTCCTCAGTCACGCCTCCGTCTACTCTCCAAATCCTGGCAAATTCCCAGATGGGAGCGGGCTATGTATGTGGTCACGCTGTCCGCGACGTTTGGCGCAGGGGGCGCGTCGATCGGCCCCGCGGTTGCCGAGCGCCTTGACGTTCCGTTCATAGATCGGGCCATCCCCGTGGCGGTGGCCAACGACCTCGGTGTGAGCATCGAGGACGCGTTGTCCCGCGACGAGCAGGTGAAGGGCTGGCTGAGCCGGCTACTCACGGCGGCGGCCCCGCTGTCCAGTGACTACATGATCGGCTGCGACCCGCCGAGGATGGCGCTGCTGCCGGACACCGAGTTCGTGAACTGCACGCAGGCCGCCATCCGCAAGATCGTCTGCGCGAAGGGCGGAGTGCTGCTCGGTCGGGCGGCCGCCATCGTGCTGCGGGACCATCCCACCGCCCTGCACGTGCGGCTGGACGGTGACCCGGACCGTCGGATCCGGCGCGCGATGCGCACCATGCACCTGTCTGAGGCGCAGGCGAAGGACGCGCTTTTGCAGAACGACACCGCCCGGACCAACTACGTCCGGCACTTCTACCGCGCCGATGCCTCCGACCCGGGGCACTACCACGTCCTGCTGGACAGCACGCGGCTGTCGGTGGACACCTGTGCCGACCTGATCGTCGCCGCGGCGAAAGCGTCACATCCCGTCGGGTAACCGCCGCCACATTCCGTCGGGTAACGGTTGCCCGGGGTCGGGCGATAGCCCAGGTGTCCGCAACCACCTGGGAGAGTGCGATGTACAGCCTCGGAACCGAATCCGGCAGCATGCCCGCCGTTGACAGGTTCTACGCCACCGTTGCGGGGGCGGCCTGGCAGTCTGTCGCGCGGCGCGTGCTGGACGTCACGGTGGCGGGCATCGCGCTTGCGGTGTTGGCGCTGCCGATGCTCGTGATCGCCCTGGCGATCCGGCTGACCAGCGACGGACCCGCGCTCTTCCAGCAACGGCGCGTCGGCCTGGGTGGCATGTCGTTCACGATGTTCAAGTTCCGCACCATGAGCAACGGTGCAGGTGACGACATGCTGCGCGAGCTGATCGCCGCCGAGCTGCGCGGCGAGGACACCTCGGTCGACGGCAGCTACAAGCTGGACAACGACCCCCGGGTCACCGGGATCGGCTCGTTCCTGCGCAAGACCAGCCTGGACGAGCTGCCCCAGCTGGTCAACGTGCTGCTCGGAGACATGTCGCTGGTCGGCCCCCGCCCCTGCCTGGAGTGGGAGGCCCGGATGTTCCCCGCGGAGTTCCAGCCGCGGTTCTCGATCCGCCCGGGGATCACCGGCCTGTGGCAGGTCAGCGGCCGGTCCACCGTCAGCACGCTGGACATGCTGCACCTGGACCTGACCTACGTCCGGACCCGCAGCCTGGTCTCGGACCTGTCGATCCTGGTCCGCACCGTGCCCTCGATGCTGAAGGACCACAGCGCCCGGTAGTCCACGAGAACGTCTCAAGAGCCCGCCCGACGGTATCCGTCGGGCGGGCTCTCTGCTGCGTGCGGCGACGCCCGGAGCTGTGTGTCAGCGACGTCCGTACGCCGGGACCCGCTGAGTGCCGGAGCAGCCCGGACGCGGTGCGGCCTTGACCGCGCCGCGATCGGCGTGCTGTACTCGAATGGGTCATGTAAACGTTTACATAGACAATGTAAAGCTTTGCAAAAGAGCAGAGGTTCGGATGGCGGCACGTACGCGGCGCGCGGAGATCGGCGTGGTCGACCTGGCCCGCGAGCTCGGCATCTCCACGGCCACGGTGTCGCGGGCGTTGAACGGCAGCGCGCTGGTCCGCCCCGACCTGGCCGAACGGGTCCGCGAACACGCCCAGGCCCGGGGTTACGTGGCGAACCGCCTGGCCAGGGCCCTCTCC
>DATAYB010000230.1:0-5740 GCA_036272795.1 Pseudonocardia sp. | reverse complement strand
GGCCGTACTGCTCCCAGTCCAGGTCAAGCGTCTCCAGCGGGATGATCTCGTCGCGGACGAACTCCCGCATCCACGCCAGCTGCCGCTCGAACTCCGGTTCGGTCGAGAAGTCCCACGCCACAGTGGGTACCGCCTTCCAGTCTGGTTGTCGTGCCGCTCGCGCCCTTAGGTCGCCTGCATCAGAATGTAGTGCAGTCGTATTAACCGCGAAAGGCTCGTGCCCGAAGTCACGGTGAAATCAGCCGGTCAGCGGCCGGCCGCCAGCCGCAGTGGCTGGCGTCAGCCGCAGTGGCCGGCATCAGCCGGCCGCAATGGCTGGCGGGAGCCGCAATGGCCGGCGCCGGCCGGCCGCCGGGTTCGCGCTGCTCCGGGTTCGCGGGGCAAACGCCGCGCCGGGTTGGCGGAGCAAACGCCGCTCGCACAGACCGTGTACCCACAGCACAGACTGTGCGAAGTCTGTGCTGTATGTACACGGTCTGTGCGGTGGCGTCGGGGCGGCTGCAGCCTGGCGGGCGGCGGCCAGTCGCCGGGGGCAGTGGTCAGTCGCGGAGCGACGGGGGGCGGGGGCGGTCGGTCGCGGGCTCCGGTGTCAGGGGGCTTGTGTCAGGGCGAAGCGGGCGCCGGACGGGTCGACGAGCGTGGGCCCGCCCGCGTCGGCCAGCCGGGCGCCCAGATCGGTTGGTTGTGCGCCCAGGTCGAGGGCTCGCGCGGTTGCGGCGGTGACATCGGCTACCGCGAACTCGACGAGCCAGTTGTGCGGCGCGGCCGGGTCCTCGGACGGTGGGGGTGACCAGGTCGCGACGGGGGTGTCGGCGTGCGTGATGGTGCCGTCGGGCTGCAGGTGCCAGCCTAGGGCGGCGGCTAGGAACGCGCCGGTCCGCGCCGGGTCGGCGGCGAGCAGTCGGACGCCGGCCAGAGTGCCCGGCTCGCCGGAACCTGCGGCGTACGTACCGAGGTGCGTACCGGGCTGCCAGAACGACATCGGCACGCCGGCCGGGTCGCGCACGACCGCCGAAGCGCCGACGTCACCCACGGCCTCGGGCGGCGCCACGACCGTGCCGCCGGCGGCCGCGTACGCACGCACGCTGGCCTCGATGTCGGCGGTGCCGACGTAGACCGTCCAGTACGGGGCGCCCGGGTCCTCGGCAGGCCCGAACGCGGCGACCAGGCCACCCGGCAGGCCGGCCAGCCGGTACCCGGTCCCGTCCGGGGGTGCGACCGTCCAGCCGAGCAGCTCACCGTAGAACGCCACCGCGGCGTCCACGTCCGCGATCCCCAGGTCGAGCCAGCAGACGGAGCCTGCCGGGTGCCGTGATTCGCCCACTGGTCGGCCTCTCATTCAGGCATAGCTAGTACGTACGTACTAGAGTCCACCACAGTCTGCAGTAGGATGAGCGTCCTAGTCAACCGTGGGAGGTCTCGTGGCCGGCGACACCCGCGCCCGGATGCTCGCGGCGGCGACCGAGGCGCTGCGCCGGGGCGGAGTGGCCGGCATGTCGTTCACCGAGGTGCTCGGCGCGAGCGGGGCGGCGCGCGGGGCGATCTACCACCACTTCCCGGGCGGCAAGGCTCAGCTCGTCGCGGAGGCGGCCGCTCAGCACGGCGTTGACGTGCGCGAACACCTCGCCGCCCTCTCCGGCGACAGCCCGACGACGGTGGTGCGCGCGTTCCTCGCCGCCGTCCGCCCCGTCGTCGCGGCGTCGGCCGCCGGCAGTGGCTGCGCGGTCGCCGCCGTCGCACTCGCCGCCCGGCCCAGCGAGGTGACCGACGGTCCGACGCAGTCGGCGGCGCCGCCGACGCAGTCGGCGGCGCCAGCCAGCGAGGTCGCCGCGACGGCGTTCGAGTCGTGGGTCGACGAGCTGACCACCGCCCTGACCACCGCCGGCACCCCACCCACCGAGGCCGTCGAGCTGGCCACCGCCCTCATCGCCGTCCTGGAGGGCGCCCACGTGCTCTGCCGCGCGGCGGGCCACCTCGGGCCGTTCGAGCGTGCGGCCGCGGCGATGGAGTCCCTGGTCAGCGGCCGCTACCCGGGATAGGCGCGACTCAGAGCCAGCGCGGCGCCACCGGCACGGCGACCTCGCCTCGCCCGTCCTTCGCATTCAGACCGGCCGCACCACCACGACCGCCACCACGACCGACGAGCCAGCCGGTCAAATCGGCGGCGCTGCCGCTCAGGGTGACCGGTTCGACGTCCTGCGGCCCGAGCCGCACCGGTATGGCGCGGTCGGAGGGCCACAGCAGGACGGCGGGGCAACCCTCACGGCTGGACAGCGTGCCGCACACGTCGGTCGTGAGCGCGTCGAGCACGCCGGCGGGCAGGTCGGCCATCTGCGCCCCGGTGGCCAGGTCCACGGTGTGCAGCCAGACCTCGCGCACCCGCATCCACGGCACCTCGGTCGCCGGGATGGACCTGCCCTGCGCGCTGCGCAGCGAGCTCCGCCAGGCGGCCTCATCCAGCTCGCCGAGTGCCTTGCTCAGGTCGGCGGCGGTGCTGGCCAGCTCCTCGCGCAGCCGGCCGGCCGGGTACCCGGCGGACTCTTCGATGTCGGCGTTGCGCTGGTCAGGGCTGGCGTACATCGGCGTCTCCACGCCGGTACGGGCCCAGGCGGCCAGCCGGCCGAGCGCCTCGGCGTTGCGGGCGATGTGGGCGACCAGGTGCGCACGGCTCCAGCCGGGCAGGCCACTGGGCTCGCGCAGCTCGTCGTCGGTGAGCCGGCCGACCGCGGCGAGCAGGAAGTCGTTGCCCGAGCGCAGCCAGGGCAGCGTGTCGGTCAGCTCGTGGGAATCCATCAGGTGCTCCGATCGACGTCAGCGTCGATCTAACCAACTCGGGTGACACCCCGCCCGGCGAACGGGCGGCAGGAGGAGGGGCGGTCGGCCACCGCCCGGCTGAGGAGACTCAGTGGGCGACCGGGGCGGCGCCGCCCCGGCCGGCCAGCAGCTCGTCGACGTAGGACTCGGCGGGTTGGCGGAGCAGTTCATGCGCCTCGAGGAAGACCTCGTGCGCGGCGCGGCCGGCCCAGCCTTCGGGCAGCAGCTGCGCGGGTAGGTCGGGGTCGCGGTGCGGGAAGGCGCGGTAGTCGTGCACCATACGGACGCGCTCGACCAGCGCGGACCTGCCTTCCAGCTCACCGGCGCGGTAGCGGGCCAGCCGGGGCCGGTAGCGCTCCAGCATCTCGCCGTACTCCTGGTTCAACGCGTCCAGACCCCAGGAGCGGGCGGCCATGTCACGGTCGACGGCGGCGCTGCCGGACCGGGCCCGGAAGGTGTCCAGCCGGATCACCGGCCGGTCGGCGAAGCTGGCCTTGACGTCGTCCAGCCGGTCGTGCGGGCTGAGCCAGACCGAGGACGACAGCGGCCCGAACCCCAGCCAGTACAGCTTCTTGCGCAGCTGCTCGCGCAGCGCGCGCTCGGTCTCCGGCACCGAGTAGATGACCATGTGCCACTGGCCGTCCCACGGCTCGGTGGTCCGCTCGAAGATCCTCGCGTGCCCCTGCTCGAGCTGCCGTCGCGCCGAGTCGGTGAGCAGGTACGTGGTCTCCCTGCCGTCCCGGCGGCTGCGCAGCCAGCCCTCCTTGCGTAATCGGGCGACCACCACCCGGACGGTCGCCTCAGGCACTTCGAAGCAGTTCATCAGGGCGATCAAGCCACGTAATCGGACCTCGCCGCCCCGATACAGCAGGTAGTCGCCGAACAGGTCAAAGACCAACCCGCGCGCCTTCATCATTCCTCCTGGCCACGGCCGTGCGCCCCCTAAGCGCGGTCGTCAGTCCCGGTCAAACCTGGTGGTCATGCGGCCAGGGGTTCGGCGCCCGCCCCAGCGCCGCACCCATTTCGAACAGCCGGATCGTTGCACAGAGTGAGAGCCTCTACGGAGCGTTACGAGGCACGACGCGGCATGCTCCGCCCCATCGGGTTCGATTCGGCCGACGACCGTAACCCCGGATGTGACAGATGGGACGGGCGCGACGGTCCGGCCGTGTGCCCGGTCCTAAGGTGGAGACCCCACCAGAACCCAGGAGCGTGACATGAAATTTCGGGTCAAGGCACGCCAGATCCCGATCCGGCTGGCGACCGGCGCGTTCATCCTCAACTCCGGGCTGCACAAGCGCCACGCGGACGAGGAGACCGCCGCGCAGCTGCACGGCCTGACCGCCGGTACCTACCCGGTGGCGCACAACGTGGACCCGGCCACCTTCGTCAAGGTGGTCTCCACGGGCGAGATCGCGCTCGGCGCGGCGCTGCTGCTGCCGTTCGTACCCGGGCTGCTGGCCGGCGCCGGGCTCGCGGCGTTCTCCGCCGGCCTGCTCGGGCTCTACCTGCGCACGCCCGGCATGCGCGAGGAGGGCAGCCTGCGCCCGACGCCGCAGGGCATCCCGATCGCCAAGGACGTCTGGATGCTCGGCGCCGGGCTCAGCATGGTCGTCGATGCGCTGACCGACCGCTCCGCGAAGTCCTGACCGCTGCTCTTGTGACGGGCGTGCCTCAGCTGTCGTAGTCGACGGTCACCGTGTCTGTGGTCGGCAGCGCCTGGCAGGTCAGCACGTAGCCGGCGGCCAGCTCGTCCTCCTCCAGCGCGAAGTTGCGCCGCATGGTGACCTCGCCGTCGGTCACCATCGCGCGGCACGTGCCGCACACCCCGCCCTTGCACGCGAACGGCAGGTCACCCCGGACGCGCTGGGCGGCGTCCAGCACCGACACCGCGCGGGGCAGCGTCAGCGTGGTGGACCGCCCGTTCAGCACGACGGTGACCTCGCTGGTCTCTCCGTCGACCGAGCTGTCCACATCGGCGTGGCGCAGTTCGGGCGGCGGCTCGCCGACGTAGAACAGCTCGCGGTGCACCCGGCCGCGCGCCACCCCGAGCTCACCGAGCACCGCCACGGCGGCCTCCGTCATGCCCAGCGGGCCGCACAGCCACCAGTGGTCCACGTCCTCGGCGTCCACCAGCAGGGTCAGCAGCTGGCGCAGCTTGTCGGCGTCGAGCCGGCCGGAGAAGATCTCGGCCTCCATCGGCTCACGGGAGAGCACGTGCAGCAGGTGCAGCCGGGGGCCGTAGGCGTTCTTCAGGTCGGCGAGCTCCTCGGTAAACATGACCGTGTCGGTGCGCCGGTTTCCATAGAGCAGCGTGACGCGGGTGTCGGGGTGCGCGCGCAGGACGCTGGCCGCGATGGACAGCATCGGAGTGATGCCGGAGCCGGCGGCAATCAGTCCGTGGTGGGTGCCAGGCTCCAGGTTCGGGGTGAAGGACCCGGCCGGGGGGCCGACCTCGATCTCGTCACCTGGCTGGAGCCTGTCGACCAGCCACTCGGAGAACAGACCGGTTGCCACCCGGCGCACGCCGACCCTCGGGGCCTGGCCGGCTGGTGCGCAGATCGAGTACGACCGCCGTTCCTCGCCGTCGGGAGTGTCCTGGCGCAGCGTCAGATACTGGCCGGGGCGGAACTCGAAATGTTCGCGGAGCTGGTTCGGCACATCGAAGGTGACCGCGACCGCGTCGTCGCACAGCCGCTCCACCTCGGCCACCCGCAGCCGATGGAATCCCTCGGTGCGGGGTGTGGCGGTCTCGGTGACGACGTCCGTGCTCACGGTCTAGATCTCCTTCATGTGTTCGAAGGGCTCACGGCAGGACACGCAGCGGCGCAGCGCGGTGCACGCGGTGGGACCGAACCTGGAAAGCTCCTCGGTGGTCGGTGAGCCGCAGTTCGGGCAGCGGACCGAGTCCGAGGGTGCGAACTGC
>DATAYB010000229.1:0-20636 GCA_036272795.1 Pseudonocardia sp. | reverse complement strand
GCGGTGACCTCGAAGACGTCCTCGAACTTCTTCACGAACTCCGACAGCTCGAGCAGCGTCATTTCCTTGAACGCGTCGAGCAGCTCGTCGGTCGACAGCTTCGCCATGGTGGCGGTTCCTCTCTTACAGGGTGGGTCTGGTGTCTACAGGGCGGAACAGGGGGTGCGAGTTACTCGGCGGCCTCGGCCGGTGCCGCGGCCGCATCGGCCGAGCCACCTTCCGAGGCGCGCTTGTCGGCCAGAGCCTGGGCGAGCCGGGCGACCTGCGACGCCGGAGCGTTGAACAGGCCGGCAGCCTTGGACAGGTTGCCCTTCATCGCGCCGGCCAGCTTGGCCAGCAGCACCTCACGGGACTCAAGGTCGGCGAGCTTGTTCACCTCGTCGGTGGTCAAGGGGCGGCCGTCCATCACGCCGCCCTTGATCACCAGGCCCTTGTTGTCCTTGGCGAAGTTGCGCAGCGCCTTGGCCGCGTCCACCGGCTCACCGGTGACAAAAGCGATCGCCGTGGGGCCGGCGAGCAGGTCGTCCAACCCCACCACTCCGGCCTCGGCGGCAGCCCGCTTGACCAGGGTGTTCTTCGCGACGCGGTAACTTGCCGAACCCCTGAGCGCACGGCGCAGCTCAGCGAGCTGCGCCACGGTCAAACCGCGATATTCGGTGATCACCGATGCGGACGAGCCGCGGAAACGCTCGGTGATCTCCTCGACGGCGGCCACCTTGTCGGGCCGTACCATCGGGCCTCCTCAGCTAGCGGTATCAGGGTGTGCCCACCCCAGCCCTTGACCCGCCAGACGACGAACGCCCCGGCGCAGGGCGCACGGGGCGTCAAGCACAACCCGGTACAGCGCCGAGCCGTGCGGTAACAACCTCGTCCTCCTGCGCGGGTCGCCCGCCCGTAGCGGGGCCTTCGTCCATCTGCCCGGAGAACCGGACACCCGGAGACCAGCGGTCTGTGGTGGAACGTTCTCCATCGTACGCGATGTCCGGGGGCGCCCTGACCACCGGGTCGAACGGCGGCCGCCACTCACGGCCCCCGCCGGCCAACTTCGCCCGATCAGTGCAGGCTGCGTCCGGTTGGCGGACCGTCGGATGGGCTACCCGTAGTCGCGATCGAGGAGGTCGGCGATGAGCTCAGCGGTATCGGAAGCGGTGTGGATCGACGTGGGCATGTGGTCCGGCCTCAGCGGCAAGCCCCAGCCCTTCACCGACGTCGAGTGCGACCCACCTGGCCAGCCGCTGGACGGCTCACCCGCCTGGCGGAACTGGGCGCTCGACCACCTGACCAAGGTCGCCGCCCAGGACTCCTGGCAGCCCGGCCGGTACCACTTCACCGTGGAGCGGCGTGACCCCTCCGGCCGGCCGCTGGACAGCCTCGCGCACGGCATCTGGGAGTGGGCGGGCTGAGCGGGCGGACTGAGGGAATCCCCGACTCACCCCGACTCGCGGGAATGGGAAAGCCGGCCGGGGGTGGCCCGGCCGGCTTTCGGTGGTGCGGTGTCCGGTGGCGCCTTGCGTGGTGACGGGCCGCCCGGCGAGGGGCGCCGGGCGGCCGGTCAGGCGCTGGGCGACTCGTCGACGAGCAGGTTGCGCGTGCGGTTCGTGTCGACCGGGATGCCCGGGCCCATCGTGGTGCTGAAGGTGATCTTCTTGATGTACTTGCCCTTGGCGGCCGACGGCTTGGCCCGCAGGATCTCGTCCAGCGCGGCGCCGTAGTTCTCCACCAGCTTCTCGGTGTCGAAGCTCGCCTTGCCGATCACCAGGTGCAGGTTGGACTGCTTGTCAACCCGGAAGTTGATCTTGCCGCCCTTGATCTCGTTGATCGCCTTGGTCACGTCAGGGGTGACCGTGCCGGTCTTCGGGTTCGGCATCAGGCCACGCGGGCCGAGCACCCGGGCGATCCGGCCGACCTTGGCCATCTGGTCCGGCGTCGCGATCGCGGCGTCGAAGTCCAGCCAGCCGCCCTGGATACGGGCGATCAGGTCCTCCGAGCCGACCTCGTCGGCGCCGGCGGCGGTGGCCTCCTCGGCCTTGTCGCCGACCGCGAAGACGATCACCCGAGCCGTCTTGCCGGTACCGTGCGGCAGGTTCACGGTGCCCCGGACCATCTGGTCGGCCTTGCGCGGGTCGACGCCCAGGCGCATGGCCACCTCGACGGTGGCGTCCATCTTCGTGGCGGAGGTGTCCTTGGCCAGCCCGGCGGCTTCCAGCGGGCTGTACAGCTTGTCGCGGTCGATCTTCTCGGCTGCCTCGCGGTAGCCCTTGCTGCGCTTCATCTCTCTGTCCTCTGTCGGTCAGGTGTGGTGCGAGCCGCGCCCGGCTCTCCCACAGGTACTCGGGAGCTCAGCGCTCCCATGGGATGGAACGCGTCAGCCCTGGACCGTGATTCCCATCGACCGGGCGGTCCCGGCGATGATCTTCGCAGCGTGGTCGATGTCATTCGCGTTCAGGTCCTGCATCTTCTGCGTGGCGATCTCGCGCACCTGGTCCATGGTCACCGTGGCGACCTTGAGGCGGTGCGGCTCGCCGCTGCCCTTCTCCACGCCGGCCGCCTTGAGCAGCAGACGCGCCGCGGGCGGCGTCTTCAGCGCGAAGGTGAAGGACCGGTCCTCGTAGACCGAGATCTCCACCGGCACCACGTTGCCCCGCTGGGACTCCGTGGCTGCGTTGTACGCCTTGCAGAACTCCATGATGTTGACGCCGTGCTGACCCAGCGCGGGGCCAACCGGCGGCGCCGGCGTAGCTGCACCGGCCTTGATCTGCAGCTTGATGATCGCGGAGAGTTTCCGCTTCTTGGGAGGCATGTCCTCTGTTTCCTTCTACCTACTTCGCCCGTCGCCCTGCCGCGACCTGGGCTAGATCTTGGATACCTGGCTGAACGAGAGCTCGACCGGCGTCTCCCGGCCGAAGATCGACACCAGTACCTTGAGCTTCTGCGCGTCGATGTTGACCTCGTTGATGGTGGCGGGCAGCGTTGCGAACGGCCCATCCATCACGGTAACCGATTCGCCGACCTCGAAGTCGACCTCGACGGTCGGCTTGCCCGCCGCGGACTCCGTGCCGCCCTTGCCGGCGGCCGCCTTCTTCGGCTGCTCCACCTTCGGCAGCAGGAACTTGAGCACGTCGTCGATGGTCAGCGGGGAGGGCTTGGACGTGGCGCCGACAAAACCGGTGACCCCGGGGGTGTTGCGCACCGCGCCCCAGGACTGGTCGTTGAGCTCCATCCGAACCAGGATGTAGCCGGGCAGCACCTTGCGCTGCACCTGCTTGCGCTGGCCGTTCTTGATCTCGGTGACCTCTTCGGTCGGCACCTCGACCTGGTAGATGTAGTCCTCGACGTCCAGGGTCTGCACCCGGGTCTCGAGGTTGCTCTTCACCTTGTTCTCGTAGCCGGCGTAGGAGTGCACGACGTACCACTCGCCGGGGGCGCGCTGCAGTGCGGAGCGCATCTCCTCGACCGGGTCGAGCTCCTCGTCGCTCTCCTCGGCCACGGCGGCCTCGTCGCCGGCGGCGTCCGCGTCCTCGGCGGCGCCTTCCGCGCTCGCCGCCTCGGCCTCGACACCCGCCTCGATGTCGGCGTCGTCCTCTTCGTCGTAGCTCTCGTCGTCAGCCTCGTCGGAGGCCTCGTCGACACTGTCCTCGGCACGGGAGTCCTGGGCGGTGACGTCCTGGGCCTCCGGCTCGTCGAGCTGGCCGGCGTGCCCCGACACCTCGGTCACCGAGGCGCCGTCGGTCGGCTCCGACCCACCGTCGTAGGAGGTCACTGCAGTCTCGCTTCCTTTCCGTGCCTGATTCGCTGCCGTTCGCGGCGTGAGGTTCGGCGTTCCTCGAGTTACTTAGGCGCTGCCGAACACCGCGAACACGCCCTTGGCGAACACATAGTCAAGACCTGCGACCAGCGCCACCATGAAGGACACGAACACCAGGACAACGATTGTGTACGTCACCAGATCGCTCCGGGTCGGCCAGATGACCTTGCGGAGCTCTGCGACCACCTCGCGCATGAAGCGCATCAGCCGGGCCGGCGGCGAGAGCTTCGTACCCCGGCCGTCTCGCGACGGGGTCGGCCGGCCCTTCCGCCCGTCGAGGTCGGCCGTGGCGGACGGCAGGCCGCGTCGGTCGGCGGCGGTCGCCGGACGATCCCGGCCGGTCCGCTCCGACTCGCGCTCCTCGGTCACGTCCGCTGCTCCACTCGGTTTCCCTGCCTTCTGTTAGACGCCCACGCATCTGGTGGCAGGGGTGACAGGACTTGAACCTGCAACCTGCGGTTTTGGAGACCGCTGCTCTGCCAGTTGAGCTACACCCCTATGGCAACTTGCCTTCCGCGCCATCTCCCGGGCTTCGCGGCCGGGGACATACCGTGGAAAAGCGGCACGACGCGTAATGGACGTGCCAGCCGGAGCGAGTGTACGGCACCGCGGCTGGGGCCCTCCAATCGCGCTGGTCACCGAGCCCCGAAGGGGCCGCCCGACCCCGGGTGAGGTGCACCGATCGCCGGTTGCGGGGTTTGGAAGGATGGGGCCATGTCCTCCGCGACCTCAGCACTGACCCAGGCGCAACGACCCCGCATCTCGGGGCGCATCGGCGGCATCGCCGAGTCGGCCACGCTGGCCGTCGATTCGAAGGCGAAGGCGCTCAAGGCGGCCGGGCGGCCGGTGATCGGCTTCGGCGCCGGGGAGCCGGACTTCCCGACCCCGCCGGCCATCGTGGCCGCCGCGCAAGCCGCCTGCACCGACCCGAAGAACCACCGCTACTCCCCCGCCGGCGGCCTGCCAGAGCTCAAGGCGGCCGTGGCGGCGAAGACCGCGCGCGACTCCGGCTATGAGGTCAGCGCCAGCCAGGTACTCATCACCAACGGCGGCAAGCAGGCCGTCTACCAGGCGTTCGCCACGCTGCTCGACCCTGGCGACGAGGTGCTGCTGCCGGCCCCCTACTGGACCACCTATCCCGAGGCCATCACGCTGGCCGGCGGCAGGGCGGTCGACGTGGTGACCGACGCCGACGCCAGCTACCTGCCCACGGTTGCCCAGCTCGAGGCGGCCCGCACCGACCGCACGAAGGTGCTGCTGTGGTGCTCGCCGTCCAATCCGTCCGGCGCGGTCGCCCCGCCGGAGCTGGTCGCCGAGGTCGGCCGGTGGGCGCTCGAGCACGGCATCTGGGTGGTCACCGACGAGATCTACGAGCACCTGGTCTACGACGGTGTGCGCGCCGAGTCGATGCCCGTGCTGGTGCCGGAGCTGGCCGACACCTGCGTGATCCTGAACGGGGTCGCCAAGACGTACGCGATGACCGGCTGGCGGGTCGGCTGGATGATCGGCCCGGCCGACGTGATCAAGGCCGCCGGTAATCTGCAGTCGCACCTGAGCTCGAACGTCTGCAACGTGGCGCAGCGGGCCGCGCTCGAGGCGGTGTCCGGCTCGCTGGACGCGGTGGCCGAGATGCGCGCGGCGTTCGACCGGCGCCGCAAGACGATCGTCGAGATGCTCTCCGCCATCCCCGGCATGACCTGCCCGACGCCACACGGCGCGTTCTACGTCTATCCCTCGGTGCAGGGGCTGCTCGGCAAGGAGATCCGAGGCCGTCGACCGGCGACCAGCGTCGAGCTGGCCGCGCTGATCCTGGACGAGGTCGAGGTCGCGGTGGTGCCAGGCGAGGCGTTCGGCACGCCCGGCTACTTCCGGCTGTCCTACGCCCTGGGCGACGACGACCTGGCCACCGGCGTGCAGCGGATGGCCGACCTGCTCGGCGAGGCCAGGTAACCCGAGTTCCGCGCCGTCAGGACCCGTGAGTGGCGAGTTAGGCCACAGCCCAACTCGCCACTCACGGGGGGTGCTACTTGTCGGTCTCGGCCAGGTCGGCCAGTGCGCGGGCGCGGCGGGCGTACTTCCAGTTCGCGAGCTGCCCGATGGTCTTGATGCCGAACTCGGCGAGCTTCTCGTCGTGCGCAGGCGTGAGGCCCTCGAGCGCGGACGGCGGGGCGGCCAGGATCTCCGCGGCGGTCTTGTCTTCCCAGGCCTTGTCCACCAGCTTGCCGAAGTTCACGTCGAAATCCTTTCGTCACGGATCGGGTCGCCGGCAGCCTTCCCCGTACCGCGCCGCCCCGCAACGCAGAGCACCGATGCTCACCCGCTGTTCACCCTCGGGGGCGGTGTGTCCGGAGCACGGCGTGTCGGCGTGCCGGCCTCGTCGGCCAGCCAGGGCAGGAAACCGTCCAGGAACCGCTCCGTCGCCGGCATGGAGTAGCCGCCGTAGTGGCTCAGCGGGTCCAACGTGGACACCACGAGCGTGCCCGGCGTGCTGACACGGCCGGGACTCAGCCGGGGAGGCGGACCACCGCCGTCGCACGGCCCAGCACCGGCTTGCCGTCGAACTTCGCGGTGACGTCGATCCGCGCGGTGCGGCCGCCGTCCTCCGCGACTGTGATCGACTTCACGGTGCCGGACAGCTCGACCAGCGCACCGGGAGCGTCGTCGACGCCGTCCACCACGTCGGGCACGGGCACCGGCCGGGTGAACCGCACCTGGTAGGAGAGCACCGCGCCGGGGTCGCCCAGCCAGTTGGTGACGACCCGGCCACCCAGCGCCATCGTGAGCATGCCGTGGGCGATCACGCCGGGCAGCCCGACGGACTCGGCCACCCGGTCGCTCCAGTGGATGGGGTTGAAGTCGCCGGAGGCGCCCGCGTAGCGGACCAGGTCGGTGCGGCTGACCCGCACGGACAGCGGCGGGAGCTCGGTGCCCTCGACGGCGTCGGCAGCGGCGGGACCGCTGGCCAGCACGGGCTCGACGGTGGGGCTCATCCGGCGTCCTCCTGGCTGAGCAGCAGGGCCTCGGTGGTGCACACCGGGTCGCCGTCCGCCGTCGCGACGGCGCAGGCCAGCGTGAGCATGTGCGTGCCGGCCCTGGTGCGCAGGCTGGCCACGGTCAACACGGTGACCAGCTCGTCACCGGCGTGGATGGGCCGGGAGAACTCGATCTTCTGGTCGCCGTGCACGGTGCCCTCGAACCGCCAGCCGAAGCCGGGTTCCCGCAGGAACAGCTCGATCCGGGGCATGGTGAACACCACCGGGAAGCTCGGCGGCGCGACCAGGTCCGGATGGCCGGCGGCACGGGCGGCCGCCACGTCGTGACAGAGCGGGCTCAGCTCGCCGATCGCGGTGGCGAAGTCGCGAATACGCTCCCGCCCCACCTGGTACGGCGGTGAAGGCGGGAGCTCGCGACCGACGAAGGACTCGTCGACCACCCGGGTCAGCGGGTCTCGCGGTGAGCCGTGTGGTGCTTGCAGTTCGGGCAGAACTTCTTCAGACCGAGGCGGTCCGGGTCGTTGCGCCGGTTCTTCTTGGTGATGTAGTTACGGTGCTTGCACACCTCGCACGCCAAGGTGATCTTCGGTCGAACGTCGGTGGCGGCCACTGGTGTCTCCTGCTCAACTCAATGTCGGTTTGGCGCTGGTAGCGGTGGCCGGACTTGAACCGGCGACACAGCGATTATGAGCCGCTTGCTCTACCGACTGAGCTACACCGCTGTGCGGATCACACTCATCCGCGGGCATCCAGAGGATGTCGAGCCCCTTTACGGAATCGAACCGTAGACCTTCTCCTTACCATGGAGACGCTCTGCCGACTGAGCTAAAGGGGCGGATCGGCTGCTCGGAGGAGGACACGAAGGTTTCCCCCGCGAAGCCTTGACGATGCTACACAACCCGCCCCGCGGTTACGAAATCGGACCCCACCGTCCGGCCCGACCGAGCCGCCACCTGGGCCGCACCCGTGCCCCGTCCACCGCCGGACAACGCGCGTTCACCCACCCTTCACGTGACGTGGCCTGACAGGATGACGTGATGCTGGTGAATATGCAGCCATGACGCGTGCGTTGAACCCACCGGGAGAGACCCCGGACGTAGGGGTGCCGGCGGCCCTGGCCGCGAACATGACCATCAGTGAGCAGAACGACTGGCTACGCAGCTTCCTGAGGGCCCGCCCGGTGAGCCGACGCAGCGCGTTGCGCGGAGCGGTGGGTGCGGCGGCCGGGCTGAGCATGGTCGGCGGGCTCGGCTCGGTGCTGGCCGCCTGCGGTTCGCCGAGCGGCGGTGGCGCGACGGCCGGCGGTCCACCGCTCGCGCTTGCCGGCCGGCACCTGTCCTTCGGCGCCGACCCGACCAAGCAGATGGCCGTCGGCGGGGAGCTCACCACGCGCCCGTCCGGCACGGTCTTCCTGGACTTCGGCACCGACACGAAGTACGGCACCACGGTCGAGGCCGAGGTCCGCGAGCTGGTCAGCCACGTGCCGCAGGCGGACGGCTCGATCCAGTCCGCCGACCAGTTCTTCGTGCACGGGCTCGCCGACCAGCTGTCCCCCGGCCAGGCCTACCACTACCGGTTCCGGCTGCCCGGCGGCGGCGCCACCCCGGACGCCGTGTTCAACACCGCGCCGGGCTCCCGCGCCCCGTTCACCTTCACCGCCTTCGGCGACCAGGGCGTGAACGGGCCGACCACGGTCATCGAGGCGTTCACCGACGACTACTACAAGCCCGACGACGGCCGCCGCACGCCACAGCCGGCGTCCTCACTGGTCGCGCTGATCGCCAAGCGGCAGCCGGCGTTCCACCTGCTCGCCGGGGACATCTGCTACGCCGACCCGACGGGCTACGGCCACCCGGTCAAGAACACCGTGCCGGCCCCGACGGCCACCACCCCCTTCGACAACTTCGACCCGACCACCTGGACCGCGTACTTCCACAGCATCGAGGTCAGCTCGGCCACCACACCGTGGATGTTCGCCACCGGCAACCACGACATGGAGGCCGTCTACGACGACAACAAGGCGCCGGGTGGGGCGGCGCACGGCTACGGCGGCCACGCGGCGCGGCTGGACCTGCCGAAGAACGGTCCGAGCAACTGCCCGTCGGTGTACACGTTCAAGTACTCGAACATCGGCGTGTTGAGCCTGGACGCCAACGACCTCTCCGCCGAGATCCCCACCAACGCCGGCTACAGCAAGGGGGCGCAGGTCGCCTGGGCGCGCCAGACGCTGAGCACGCTGCGCGCCGACCCGACCATCGACTTCCTCGTCGTCTTCCACCACCACTGCGCCTATGCGACCAGCGCCTCGCACGCCTCCGACGGCGGGGTGCGCTCGCTGCTGTCGCCGCTCTACGACGAGTTCGGCGTCGACCTGGTGGTGCAGGGGCACAACCACCAGTACGAGCGGAGCAACCCGATCAAGGGCGGCAAGAGCGGCGCGCAGGCCCCGGACGGCGCCACCGTGCACCCGCAGACGGACGGCACGACGTACATCTGTGTCGGCTCCGGCGGGCGGCCCCGCTACACATGGCAGCCCAACGAGACCGACCGCTACCGCGGCAACACCGGCCCGGACAGCGGCACCCACGTCACCAGCTACATCGCGCAGGCGAACGCGGTGAAGCAGCCCGAGCAGGTGGACTGGTCCCAGGCGCGGTACCTGGACTACGCCGTGCTGCAGGTGGACGTCGTGCCCGGCCAGCCCGGCGCCGACTCCACCATGACCATCCGGGCGGTCAGCGACACCGGCCAGGAGATCGACTCCGTCACCCTGGTCCGCAAGGCGGGCACCGGCCAGCCCAAGCCGGCCGCGCTCGGCCCGCTGAGCTCGTGGGGCAGTTCGTGGGGGCACACCCCGAGCGGGCTGTCCGTGCCCGGCACCGTGGGCGTGCTCTGACCGGCACTCCTTGACCGGCGGTGGCGCCGGGCGGGCCGCGGATTAGGGTTTCGACCCATGCGGACCGCCCGGCGCCACGACCACGACGCAGGCGGCGACCCGGAGCTGCTCGCCGCGAAGGCGGAGCTGCGCGACGAGGTCTGGACGGCGCTGACCGAGGCGAAGGTGTCCCGCTTCCCCGGTGCCCGCAACCGGATCTCCAACTTCATCGGCGCCGAGCGGGCCGCCGAGCGACTGCGCGACACCGACGCGTGGCGGGCCGCCCGGACGATCAAGGCCAACCCGGACTCTGCGCAGCTGCCGGTGCGCCAGCGCGCGCTGCAGGACGGCAAGACGGTGTACATGGCGGTGCCCAGGCTGGCCGAGCCGGAGCCGTTCTTCCTACTGGACCCCGACGACCTGGCAGACCCGCCCCGGCGCGCGGCGTCGATCTCCGGGGCGACGCGGTCGGCGCGGCGGGTCTCGGTGGCCGAGCTGAGCCCGGTCGACCTGGTGGTCAGCGGCTGCGTTGCCGTGGCCGAGGACGGCGCTCGGCTGGGCAAGGGCGGCGGGTTCGCCGACCTGGAGTTCGCGCTGGCGGGGTCGGCGGGCCTGATCGGGCCGGAGACGCTCGTCGTGACGACGGTGCACGAGCTGCAGGTCCGCCCGGCGGGCACGATCCCGACTGCGGAGCACGACGCCCCGGTCGACCTGGTGATCACGCCGGAGCGGGTGATCGACTGCCGGCCCGGAAGGGGCGGGCGCCCACTCGGCGGCATCCGGTGGGCCGAGCTCACCGACGAGAAGATCGCCGCGATCCCCCTGCTCGCCGCGCTGCGCGCCTCCGAGTAGCGCGGTCTCGCGGCCCCGGCGTCTCAGCCGGCCCGAAGCCGTGCCCCTCGGCGACGAGCACCCCGGCCGACCCGCGATACGTACGCCGTACGTTCGGCGGATGACAAGATCCTGGCGAGCCGGCAGGCTGACGGGATGCCGACCGCGCAGCCGCCCACCACCGACGTCGAGGCCGACCGCTACGTGCACGAACCGGATCTCTCCGACCTGACCGGCTTCTGGACCAGGTCGATCGAGGACAGACACCAGGCGTTCAACACGCTGCGGGAGCTACCCGGCCTGCCGTTCTTCCCCGAGCCGACGCTGTGGACCACCAACCCCGGCCCCGGCTACTACGCGCTGACCAGGCTGGACGACATCGTCGATGCAAGCCGGCAGCCGAAGATCTTCATCTCCGGCCGGGGCGCGACCAGCGTGGCCGACCTGCCAACCGAGTTCCTCGAGTTCTACGGCTCGATGATCAGTATGGACGACCCGAAACACGCCCGGCTGCGGCGCATCGTGTCACGGGGCTTCACGCCGAAGATGCTGGACGCACTGACGGACAACGTGGCCAAGGTCGCCAGGTCGATCGTGGACGACCTGGTCGAGACCGGCCCGTGCGACGCCGTCCGGGAGATCTCGGCGAAGCTGCCACTGACCATCGTCTGCGACATGATGGGCATCCCGGCCAGCGAGCACCAGCTGGTGTTCGACCGGACCAACGTGATCCTCGGCGCCGCCGACCCGGAGTACGTGCCGGACAGGGACAACGTCGTCACCGTGCTGCTGCAGGCCGGCGCCGACCTGGCCACGATGATGCGCGAGCTGGCCGAGTACCGCACCGAGCACCCCACCGACGACCTCACCTCGGCGCTGGTCAACGCACAGGTCGACGGCGAGTCGCTCACCCCGGACGAGCTGGCGTCGTTCTTCATCCTGCTGCTCGCGGCCGGCAACGAGACCACCCGCAACGCGATCACCTGGGGCCTGCAGCTGCTCACCGAGTACCCGGAGCAGCGCGCGATCTGGCTGGCCGATCTCGAGCGGGTCACCCCCACGGCGATCGAGGAGATCGTCCGCTGGGCCTCGCCGGTGATGTTCATGCGGCGCACCCTGGCGACGCCGGCCGAGCTCGGCGGCCAGTCGCTGGAGCCCGGTGACAAGGTGCTGATGTTCTACTGGGCGGCGAACCGGGACCCCGCCCACTTCGACCACCCGGAGCGGTTCGACGTGCTGCGCTCCCCCAACCCGCACATCGGATTCGGCGGCCCCGGCCCGCACTTCTGCCTCGGCGCGCACCTGGCCCGCCGCGAGATCGGGGTGATGTTCCGCGAGCTGCTGACCAGGGTGCCCGACATCCACGCCACCGCGCCGCCGGCCCGGCTCACCTCGTCCTTCATCAACGGCATCAAACGCCTGCCCGTCAGCTTCACCCCTAGCACCGGAGGCAATCGGTGATCGTCAGCTCGCCAGCCAGCCTGGCCTACCCCGAGGTACCCGCTGGCGCGGTGCTGGCCGGCGCGGCGGCCCGCTGGGGCGACCGGGTCGCGCTGCACATGGACGGCCGCGAGCTCAGCTTCACGGAGCTGTACCGGCAGGCCTGTGCGTTCGCCAACGCGCTGCACGGCTCCGGCATCGGGCGCGGTGACGTGGTGGCCATCCACCTGCCCAACTGCCCGCAGTTCGCCATCGCCTACCACGGCATCCTGCTGTCCGGGGCGACGTACACCCCGGCCAACCCGCTGCTGCCGCCGCACGACCTGGCCGCCCAGCTCGCCGACTCCGGCGCGGTGCTCGCGGTCAGCTACGAGCCGGCCACGAAGGTGCTGGCCGCCGTTCGAGCGCAGACCGCCGTCCGCAAGGTCGTGCTCACCAACCGCGCGCAGACGCTGGACCCGGCCGTTCGGCTGGACACCGCCGACTTCGGCCAGCAGGGGGTGGACTTCGAGGAGTTCCTCGCCGGGCAGCCCACCAGCCGTCCCGAGGTGGACATCGACATCCACGCCGACCTTGCGCACCTCGCCTACACCGGCGGCACCACCGGCCGTTCGAAGGGCGTGCAGCTGCCCCACCGCAACGTCGTGGTCAACACGTTGCAGTACGCCTGCTGGGGCTCCGGCTCACAACCCGTGCTGACCAGCGACGGCGAGCTGTACCTGGAACAGACCGCCGACACCGCCGAGTTCCCCGCGCGACTGGGCACCGGGGTGGCCATCAACATCGCGCCGTGGTTCCACGCCATGGGCACCATCGCCAGCCTGAACCTGCCGCTGCTCGCGGGGACCACCCAGGTGCTGCACGAGCGCTTCGACCCGGGCCGCTACCTGGCGGACGCCGAGCGCTTCGCGGTGACCGGCATGGGCGGCGCGCCGCCGCTGTTCGCCGCGCTGGTCCGCCACCCCGACTTCGCCACCCGCGACCTTTCCTCGGTGCGCGGCGTCAGCTCCGGGGCCGCCCCGCTGCCGGTCGAGCTGATCAAGGCCATGCGCGCCCGGTTCGGCGAGGACGTCGTGATCGGCGAGGGCTACGGGCTGACCGAGGTCACCATGGGTGCCACCGGCGGCCCTGCCGGGCGCAGCGCGATCCGCAAGATCGGCACGGTCGGGCTGCCGGTGGCGGACACGCAGATCAAGCTCGTCGGCGAGGGCGCCCCCGGCGGTACGGAGGAACCGCTGCCGGTCGGTGAGCACGGCGAGGTGTGCATCCGCGGTCCGCAGGTCATGATCGGCTACCGCAACAGGCCGGAGGAGACGGCGGCCACCCTGGTCGACGGCTGGCTGCACACCGGCGACATCGGCGTGCTGGACGAGGACGGCTACCTGACCATCGTCGACCGCAAGAAGGACATGCTCCTGTACAAGGGGTACAACGTGTACCCGCGTGAGCTGGAGGAAAGGCTGTTCGCCGAGCCGGGGGTGACCGGTGCGGCCGTGGTCGGGCGGCCCGACGTCGACGCGGGCGAGCTCCCTGTGGCGTTCGTCGTCGCGTCGGGTGTGGACGGTGAGCAGCTGCGCGCCAAGGTCAACGCCGAACTGCTGCCCTACCAGCGGCTTCGCGAGCTGTACCTCGTCGACTCCATACCGGTTTCGGCGGCTGGCAAAGTTCTGAAGAGGGAGTTGCGCGAACGCCTGAAGTAACGCAACCTCCTGGTGCCACGACGTCTAGATTCGGGGTGGCACGGTCGGTTTGACCGCGCCGCCTGACCCACCTCAGGTCGGGAGGTCCGCGTGGCGGACCACCCGGCCCTTCCCACAGGGCGGCACTCGATGGCTACGGACGAGACGAGACGACCTCGGCCCGACCCGACCGCTCCGGACCCCGGCAACGGGCGGACCAACGGCGAGCGCTCGAACGGCGCCGACCCTGGCCGGCCCACGCCCAGCTCCAACCCCTGGGCGTTGAACGAGTCCCGCTCCGGTTCGGCGTCCGGCGCCGGTTCGGGCACCGCGAGCCCGAACGGCTCCGTCGACGCTCCCGCCCCGGACCTGCCGTCCCCCGACTACGGCGGCAACGCCGAGGCGACCACCGCGCTGCCGCCGACCCCGCCACCGCTGGATCCGGCCACCACCAAGATGGCCGCACTGCCCGGTCCGCCGATGAACAGGCCACAGGGGCCGGTCGGCAGCTGGCCGCCGCCCGGCATACCGCACCAGGGCGGGCCACCCCGGGCGTGGCCGCAGCCCGGTCCTGCGCACACCTGGGGCCCGGCCGGCCCGGTGAGTGCCTGGCCGCCGCCGCAGCCCGGTCCGCCACCCGTGCCGCCGAAGGGCCCGTCCAACAAGGCGCTGGCATGGCTGCTGGCCGGCGTGGTCACGCTGGCCGGCGGGCTGCTGTTCTGGGCCACCCGCTCCAGCGACTCCTACGTGCCGCCACCGACCCCGGCGTCCGAGTTCAGCTCGGCGTCCTCGCAGTTGCCGGCCGCTCCACCGCCGCCGCCGGTCGCCGCCCCCTCGGTGGCCCCGACGACGAGCAACCCGCCGCCGACGGTGCACAGGGTCGCGCCCGTGCGCACGCCGATCCGCACCACGCCGACGACGCGCGTAACGACCAAGCCCAGCTCGACGAAGACGAGCAAAGAGGAGTCGAGCAGCACCAAGACCTCGAAGTCGAAGTCCAGCCGCTCGAACAACGGATCCAACAGCGACAGCAACAACAACGACAGCAACAACAACTGACCGCCGTCCGCGGCGGCGCTCCCTGAGCCGGCCGCTCCCCAGGACGAGGTGGTCCCGATGGTCCCGACAACGAACCCCGAGTTAGCCGGGGCACCCTCCCGAACCGACGGCGGGCGCCACCGCAGGGCCCCGCAACCGCTGGGGCGCCGGTTGCTCGCGGTCTGCTTCGAGCTCAGCGGCTACCTGGGGCGGACGGTGTCCGCGGTGGTCGCGCTCGCGGTGATCGGCTCGATCGCCGCCGTGCAGGCACCGCAACAGCACCAGGAGGCGGCCGGGCAGCAGCCGGCCACCACGCACAGTGCGGCCGAGATCGCCTCGCATCGGGTGCGCTGAACCACTCCCGACGCGAGAACTCGAGAGCGCACCACCGGGAATCGCGGGCGCTCTTGTGAAGGAGCCGGCGCGCGGGAGGCCGCCGGCTCGCCGGGGGCGCTGGTTTAAGCGGCCTCGGTCTGCTGGACCTGGGCGTTCATCACGGCATCCACGATGCCCATGATCATGCCCCGCGAACCGAGCCGGTAGCCGAACTCCTCCCAGGACAACAGCTCCCGGGAGAGCAGCTCGCCGACCGGGCCCGGGTACACCCGGGTGGCCCGGAACGCGGCGGCGCGCAACCGCATCCGCTCGTGGTGATCCATCGATGCATGTGCGTTCATGCGAGCACCTCCGCCTGGTGGAGACAACTTCGGCGGGCGTCTCGGCGCTGAGTCGCATCCCGAAGTAACTATGGTTACCCAGGAAACGCGCGTAGTCACGTCCCTGAGACGATTGACTCGCTTTCTGACTGCCTTTCACCTGGTTCAACGAGCCGGTGAGGCCCGCGACACTCGGCCATTCGGTTGGCTCTGCCCCGACAGGTCGACACTTACGGGGGGTCGAGCCTCCTAAGGTCGGAGCATGACCGAAACGTTCACCGGCCGGTTGTGGTCCGGCGTCGAGCACATCTACCGAGGGGTGCTCGACCACCCGTTCGTCACCGGGCTCACCGACGGCACCCTGCCCGCCGAGTCGTTCCGGCACTTCATCGTGCAGGACGCGCACTATCTGCGCGGTTACGCCCGCGCGCTGGCCGTCTGCGCGGCGAAGGCACCGACGGAGGACGACACGGTGATGTTCGCGAAGCATGCGGCCACCGCGGTCGCCGCCGAGCAGGACATGCACGCCGACCTGATGGCCGAGCTGGGCTCCTCGCCGGAGCAGGCGGCCACCGAACCGGTCACGCCCACCACCCGGGCGTACCTGAGCTACCTGCTGGCCACGGTGTACGGCGGTTCGTTCGCGGAGGGGCTCGGCGCGGTGCTGCCCTGCTACTGGATCTACGCACGGGTCGGCGACGAGCTGCTGGCCCGCTCCTCGTCGAACAAGCTGTACGCGCGGTGGATCGACATGTACGGCGGCGAGGAGTTCCAGGCCACGGTGGACGCGGTGCTCGCGCTGACCGACCGCGTCGGCGAGCAGCTCTCGGCCACCGAGGCGGACCGGGTCGCCGAGCACTTCACCACGACGTCGCGCTACGAGTGGATGTTCTGGGACGCCGCGTACCGCCGGGAGGCCTGGCCGATCTGAGGAGGGCCTGGCCGACCTCTTGCCCGCGTACGTACAGTGTACGGAGGGGCGCGCCGACGCCTGGTCGGAGGACGGTCATGCAACTTCCGGACACAGCGCGATGGATGCTCACGCACGGGCTGATCCGCATGGTGCTGCGGCGCGAGGCGCGCAAGGGCAACCAGAACACGGGGTTCCTCACCGACCGCGCCATCCAGCTGAACCCGTACCCGCACTACGAGCAGCTGCGCACCGACGCGCCGTTCAGCAAGGGGCTCGCCGGCAAGCTCACCGTGCACCACGACGTGGCCACCGAGGTGCTGCGCGCCGAGCACTTCGGCACCGCGTCCTTCGGCGGCGCACCCCGGCCGATCCGTCAGCTGCTCGCCGCCTCGGCCTCAGGCGCGGCGCGCAGCGTGATCGAGCCGCCGTCCATGCTCGCCGTCGACCCGCCCGACCACAGCCGCTACCGCAAGCTGGTGACCAGGGCGTTCACCGCCAAGGCGGTCAAGGCGCTGCGGGTGCGCACCGAGGAGGTGGCGGCGGAGCTGCTCGACGACATCGCCCGCGACGGCGTCCGCGAGCCGGTCGACCTGGTACGGCGGTACGCCTCGCAGCTGCCGGTGATCGTGATCTGCGAGATCCTGGGCGCGCCGACGTCCATGCGCGACCAGTTCCTGGAGTGGGGCGACGGGGCGGCCGCCTCGCTGGACCCCGGTATGAGCCGGCGGCAGTTCCTCGCGGCCCAGCGCGGTATCGACGCCCTGCTGGCGTGGATGCGCGGGCACTTCGAGGCGCTGCGCCGCAACCCCGGCGAGGACATCCTCTCCGAGCTGGTCACCACGGCGGACAGCGACGGCGAGCGGCTCACCGAGACCGAGCTGCTGGCCACCTCGCTGCTCGTGCTGGCCGCCGGCTTCGAGACCACGGTGAACCTGATCGGCAACGGCATCGCGCTGCTGCAGGAGCACCCCGAGCAGCGCGCCATGCTCGCCGAGCAGCCCGCGCTGTGGCCGAACGCGGTGGACGAGATGCTGCGCTTCGACTCGCCGGTGCAGCGGACCGCGCGCCGCGCCCTGCGCGACACCGAGGTCGCCGGCGTGCCGGTTCGCCCCGAGGAGATCGTGGTGATCCTGCTGGGGGCGGCCAACCGGGACCCGAAGGTCTTCGAGCAGCCGGACGTCTTCGACGTGACCCGCCGGGGCGCCGGCAAGCACCTGGCGTTCTCCAGCGGCATCCACTACTGCCTCGGCGCCTCACTGGCCAAGATGGAGGGCGAGGTGGGCCTGCGCGCCCTCTACGACCGGTTCCCCGACCTGACCCTGGTCGGCACCCCGCACCGCCGGCCCACCTCGAACCTGCGTGGCTTCGACGAGATGACCGCCGCCCTCACCCCGACGCCGGTCGGCTGAAGCGCCGTGCCAACCTCCGCGAGTCGCTAGATTCCGCGGGCCGAGTCGCTGGATTGTGCAGATCGCGAAGTCCGCACAATCCAGCGACTCACTCGACAGAATCCAGCGACTCGCCGGGGCTAGTCGAACGCGGTGGCGCGGGCGAGCTGCTCCCAGGTGGCGAGCTCGGTGCTCCGGGAGTCCAGCTCGGCGCGGATCGAGTCCACCGCGTCGCCGCCGAGGGCGAGCCGCAGCGGGGGCTGCTCGGCGTCCAGGGCGGTGAGGATCGCTGCGGCGGCCTTGGCCGGGTCACCGGGCTGCTCGCCGTCGCCCCCGGTGACGTACTGGCGCGTCGGGCCGACGGTTGCCGAGTACTCGGGCAGCTCGGCGGACAGGTAGGCCGCGCCGGGGTTGAAAAGCCCGGTCCGGAACGCGCCGGGCTCCACGACGAGGAACCGGACACCGAAGTCGACCTCGTCGCGCAGTGCCTGCGTCAGCCCCTCCAGCGCAAACTTCGTCGCGCAGTAAGCACCGAAACCGGGCGCGGTGATCTGGCCGCCCACGCTGGACATCTGCACCACCGCCCCACCGCCCTGGCGGCGCATGTGCGGCAGCACCGCCTTCGTGAGCAGCGCGGGCCCGAAGAAGTGCAGCTCGAACAGATAGCGCAGCTCGTCCTCGGTGGTCTCCTCGAGCGCGCCGACCTGTGTGCGGCCGGCGTTGTTGACCAGTACGTCGATCCGGCCGTGCCGGGCCACCACGTCGTCGACCACGGCGCCCGCGCCGGACTCGGTCACATCCAGGCGGACGGAATCCACCCGATCGGGGTGGGCGGCGGCGAGCTCCGCCAGTGCCTCGGGCCGGCGCACCGCGCCGACCACCGTGTCCCCCGCGGCCAGCGCGGCCTCGGCGATCGCGCGGCCGAACCCGCTGCTGGCCCCGGTGACCAGCCAGACTCGACTCATTCGCGGTCCAGGCTGTCCGGGATCACCAGGTGCAGCACAAAACCGACGATGGCCACCACGATCGCGCCCCAGAACGCCGCCGCGAACCCGTTCACCTCGAACGGCAGGCCGAGCTTCTCGGAGAGCCAGCCGACGAGCAGGAACAGCAGAGCGTTCACCACCAGCCCGATCAGCCCGAGCGTGAGGATGTAGAACGCGCAGCCCACCGTCTTCACGATCGGCTTGATCACCGCGTTGACCAGGCCGAAGATCAGCGCGACCACGATCAGCGTGGCGATCCGGGTGCCCTTGTCGGAGCCCCCGAGCTCGATGCCCGAGATCAGCAGCGTGCACACCCAGAGCGCGACCGCATTGACCAAGACCTTGATGACCAGGGCGAGCGCCATCAGTCCACCACCGCCTGATAGACCAGGGTCCGCAACTGGGACCGGATCGGATGGGTGCTGGACGGTAGCAGCTGGGTGAAGAACATCGCGGTGAGGTCCTCGACCGGGTCGACCCAGAACGCGGTGCTCGCCGCGCCGCCCCAGGCGAACTCGCCCGGGCTGGAGAGATTCTTCGAGCCCGCCGGGTCCAGCACCACCGAGAAACCGAGCCCGAAGCCCATCCCGTTCATCGGGCTCTCCGCGAACAGCGGGCGGCCGATCTGCTCGAGGTCGGCGCCGCCGGGCAGGTGGTTCTGCGCCATGTAGGCCACCGTGCGGTCGCCGAGCAGGCGCTGGCCGTCGAGCTCGCCGCCGCGCAGCAGCATCTGGGTGAACCGGTGGTAGTCGGCCGCGCTGGACACGAGCCCGCCGCCACCGGAGAGGCACGTCGGCTTACGCAGCGCGGCGGCGCCCATCAGGTCGTTGCGGGCGAACCGGCCGGTCTCGGGGTTCGGGCTGTACAGCGCGGCGAGCCGGTCGGTGTCCTGCTCGGGCGCGGAGAACGTCGTCTCCGTCATGCCGAGCGGGCCGAAGATACGGTCGGCGAAGAACTCGTCGAGCGACTGGCCGGAGACCACCTCGACGACGCGGCCGAGCACGTCGGTGGACACCGAGTAGTTCCACTCCGCGCCCGGCTGGAACACCAGGGGGAAGCCGGCCCATGCGGCGCAGGCGGCGGCCAGGTCGGTGCCGCGCGGCACGCCCCACTCGTAGCCTGCGCGCCGGTAGATCTCGTCGACCGGGTGCGCGTGGTGGAAGCCGTAGGTGAGCCCGGAGGTGTGTGTGAGCAGGTGCCAGAGGCGGATCGGTTCGGTCGCGGGCACGGTGACCGGGTTGAGCGCGGACCCCTTGACATAGACCCGGGTCGCGCCGAACTCCGGGATGAACCGGCTGATCGGGTCGGTCAGCTCGATCCGCCCCTCCTCGACCAGCATCATCGCGGCCACCGAGGTGATCGGCTTGGACATCGAGTAGATTCGCCACAGGGTGTCCTCGGCCACCGGCAGGCCGGCCTCGGCGTCGCGCTGGCCCCGCATCCCGACGTGCACGATCTTGCCGCGCCTTGTCACGACCGCGAGCCAGCCGGCAAGGCGGCCGTCGTCGACGTAGCGGGCGAAATGCCGGTCGATCCGCTCCAGCCGGTCCGCGCTCATCCCGACCTCGCCGGGATCGATCTCAGTAGTCAGCTCAGCCACGATCGCGACCCTACCGGCGCGGTGGCCGGCCGCCAGTGCGCTAAGTTCCGGGGTTGTGGCCACCACGTGGATCGACCTGGTCGGATATGTCAGGTTCCGCTACGAGATCTTCCAGCAGACCGACCGGACACTGCGGTTCCACCTGCCCACCTCGGAGGGGCGGACCCAGCGCGTCGCGGTGCACCACGTGCCCGGGGAGTCCGACGGTCCGGGCTGGATCCTGATCGAGTCGGCGGTCGCCAGCGCGGACGGGGTCGACCTGCGGCGGCTGCTCGAGCTGGCCGGTGAGTCGGAGATCGGCGGCGTGGTGATCGCGGACGGCGTGGTGCTGTTCCGGCACGCGGCGGCGCTCGGTGACCTCAGCCTCGCCGGGTTCGACAAACCCTTCCAACTGGTCGCGGCCCGCGCCGACGAGCTCGAGCACGCACTCAC
>DATAYB010000228.1:0-1744 GCA_036272795.1 Pseudonocardia sp. | reverse complement strand
GACCGACCCGGCGAAGGATGTGCTGACCCCGGCACCGGACGGCACGCCGCCGGAGCAGCCCGCGACCGGTGGAACCCCCGACCAGCGGAGCCTGCTCGCGCCCGTCAAGCCCGGTGGCACCGCGCCCGCCGCGGGTACCGGAGCCGCCGGCGGCAGCGGCGACGTTGGTACCGGCACCTCGGGGACCGGCCCCGGTCCGTCCCATCCGTTTGCCGTGGACGGCGGTACACCGGCGCGGTGCGGGGGCGTCGCGGCTCCCCCGCCCGGCTGTGCCCCGCGGGGGACGCCGCCCGCGGCGGGTACGCCCACCTCGACCACCCAGCCGACCGGAGTGCCCCGCCATGGCACTCCGGGCCACCGCTCGGCCCCGGCGCCCGAGGGGTCGACGCCTGAGGGGTCGACGCCGGAGCAGGCGAGCCAAGCACCGGCCCACACCGGCGACCAGGGCGGCGGTTGAGGAACAAGCTTCGCCCGCCCAGCCCCCCAGTCGCGCAACATTGTGCGTAACACAGGCGCCTAGACTCGATGCTATGCCGGAGTTAAGCCTGGACAAGACAGATCACGCCATCCTGGAACGCCTGCAGCGGGACGGGCGGATCGCGAACGTCGATCTCGCCGACGCGGTCTCGCTGTCCCCGTCGTCCTGCCTGCGCCGCACCAAGGCGCTGGAGGCAGGCGGCATCATCGCCGGCTACCGCGGCGAGCTGGACCGCGAGCGCGCCGGCCTCGGGCTCACGATCTTCCTCTCACTGAAGGTCGAGCAGCACTCCCGGGAGACGTCCCGGCACATCGAGGACGCGCTGGTCGCCATCCCGGCGGTGGTGGCCTGCTACGTGATCTCCGGCGAGGCCGACTTCCTGGTCGAGGCCGTCGTGCCGAACCTCGGCGCCTACGAGGAGCTGCTGCTGGACCAGGTACTGGCGATCGGCACTGTGGTCGACGCGCGCAGCACGTTCGCGATCCGAACGGTGCTCAGCCGGGGCCCGCTCCCCCTCGGCCACCTGCGCTGACCCACGCGGTGCGCCCACCGGCCGAGTCGTCAGGGCGGGGCGAGGGCACCACATATGATGCCTGTCGTGCCGAAACAGCGTTCCGTGCGTACCGATGAGCGCACCCGAACCGAGCCGACCAAATCGGCACGCACTCGCGAGCGGATCCTCGATGCGGCGGCCAAGGTGCTCACCCGCAACGGCTACGCCGGCACGAGGTTGTCCGACATCGCCGAGCTCGCCCAGGTCCAGGCTCCCGCGCTGTACTACTACTTCGCCTCGCGCGAGGAGCTGATCGAAGAGGTCATCATGCTCGGCATGGCGCGGGCGCTGGAGCACGTCACGGAGGCGCTCGCCGCGCTGCCCGCCGAGGCCAGCTGGCTGGACCGGATCTGCGCCGCGGTCGGCGCGCACCTCGAGGTGGTGCTGCGACTGTCCGACTACGCCTCGGCGGCGATCCGCAACGGGCCGCAGCTGCCGTCGGACCTGCGCGAGCGGCAGCTCGCCGAGCAGCGCAACTACGGCGAGGTGTGGCGGCGGCTGATCGACGAAGCGAGAGCGGCCGGCGAGATCCACCCCGACCTCGACCCCCGCGCCGCCCGGATGCTCATCATCGGCGGGCTGAACTGGGCCACCGAGTGGTGGAACCCGAGCCGGGGCTCACTGCGCACCGTGATCAACACCGCCCAGCTGCTCACCAGGCAGGGCCTGGCAGCTCCGGTCGCACCGGCCTGAGCCCGGCCGTCCCGGGCGGG
>DATAYB010000227.1:0-2320 GCA_036272795.1 Pseudonocardia sp. | reverse complement strand
GCTGCTCGACGGCAGCACCGGGCATGGGTACCCGGCACGCCTCGCCCGAGGTGAAGCCCTGGTCGGTCAGCCCCAACGCGTGGTTGAACCGGGCGCGCTGGTCCTCCAGCGCGATCGAGTGGGTCAGCTCGATGGTGCCGGCCCGGCCGAACCGCTCGACCAGCCGCTCGACCATCGCGTCGGTGACCGTCATCGGCTGCGCGGTCATCGCGTCGGTGTAGCCGAGTGCCAACCGCTCGTCGTCGGTGAACAGCGGGCTGGTCGGGTACTGGTCGATCCGTGTCAGCCGGTCGATGTCCAGGCCGCTGTGGCGCTGCAGCATGGTGCCGAAGTCGACGCACCACGCACAGCCCACGTTGGTCGCCGTGCGGTACACCGCCAGGTCACGCACGTTCGCCGGCAGCACGGTCGTGGCCTTCTCGCTGGCCCCTTCGGCGAGGAGGGTGGCCCAGAACAGCTTGCGGTGCCAGCGCACGACGGCAATCGGCTCGGGCACGGCACCGAAGCGCCGCTTCGCGTACCGGTAGACCAGCCGACCGACCAGACCGGCGCGTTCGGCCGGCACCGCGGGTATGCGTGTCACGTTGTCCTCCTCGACTCGGTGTTCAACAGGAGGACGTCGCGAGCGGCACAGATGTGACGCGCCTCGGGTCAGTCGGCCGCCGGCGGCGGGACGCACCAGTACCGCACGGCCGGCAGCGGCACGCCGTCGTGGTGCACCTGCTCGGGCAGGCCGTCGAGGCGCCAGCCCCGCCGGGCGTAGAAGGCGCGCGCTCTCGGGTTCGCCGCCAGCACCCAGAGCACCGCCTGCCGGTAGCCGAGCGCGCCGAGGTGCGCGACCCCGGCGTCGTGCACGGCCGGCCCGGCGCCCCGGCCGAGGGCCAGCGGGTCGGCGTAGAGCGCGTACAGCTCGCCGGTGCGCACCCCGGGGCGGCCGGCGCGCGGCTCCTCCCGCACCGGCCCGACCGCGCAGAACGCACCCAGCGGCAGCTCGCCGGGCCAGTCCGGCCCGGCGCCGGGCGCGACACCGACCCCGACATCGACTACGGATGAGGCCACGAACACGCCGAGCCGGCCGGTGCTCAGGTGCCCGGACCAGCGGCCGGCCGAGTGCACCGGATCCAGCCCGGCCAGGATCTCGTCCGGCACGATGCCCCGGTAGGAGTGCCGCCAGGCCCGCACATGCAGCGTGCCGATCGCCGCCGCGTCCGCCGCCACCGCCGGCCGCACCGCCCAGCCCAGCCACGCACCCATCCGCCCACGGTGCCGCCTCGCGCGCGGACCGTCCACCGAGTTGCCGGACCGCGCCCCGTTCGGGTCCGGGGTCTTGACCTGAACCGAGGTTGAGGGAGCAACCTGAGACCATGAGCAGCCGAATCGAGCGCCCGGTACCGACGCAGACCGGCTGGGACATCGAGCTCGCCGACGTGGACGAGTACCTGGCGCGCATCGAGCACCCCCGGCTGCCACCCACCGCCGCCGCGCTGCACTCACTGCACGAGGCGCACATCCGCGCGATCCCGTTCGAGAACGTCGACGTGCTGCTGGGTACCCACCGGGGGCTCGGGCTGCAGGCGGTCACCGACAAGCTGGTCCGCCGGCAGCGGGGCGGCTACTGCTTCGAGCACGGGTTGCTGTTCGCCGCGGTCGCCGAGCAGCTGGGCTACCAGGTGTCGCGGCTGATCTGCCGGGTGCAGCCGCACCGCGCCGGCCCTCGCACGCACATGTCGCTGAAGGTGCGCGCCGAGGAGCAGGACTACCTGGTCGACGTCGGCTTCGGCAACGGCCTGTTCACCTCGGTGCCGCTGCGGGACGGGATCGTGTCCGACCAGGGCGGCTGGAAATACACCCTGACCAGGCAGGACCGCACCTGGACGCTCGCCCAGCAGACCGCGGACGGCTGGGAGCCCCGGCACTCGTTCGACGAGTGCGACGAGCAGCGCCCGATCGACTACGAGGTGTCGCACCACTACGTCTCGACACACCCCGGTTCGCCGTTCACCCACCAGCTCATCGTGATGCGGCTGGAGCCCGGGCTGAGCAGGCGGCTGATCGGCAACACGCTCAACGTCGAGCACGCGGACGGCCGGCTGGAGCAGACCCCGGTGCCGCTGGAGCAGCTCGAGGACACGCTGCGCTCGCTGGACGTCGTGCTGGACCGCGGTGAGATGGCCGAGCGGCGCGCCCGGATCGGCCGATAGCCGGGCGCGTCGGCCCGGTCAGCCCGTCAGCCCCGGTCGACTTGCTGGCCAGCGCCTCAGCCCACCGGCACCCGGTGCCCGAGGAACCGGGCCGCGTTGCCGCCGAGCAGCCGACCCCG
>DATAYB010000226.1:0-3033 GCA_036272795.1 Pseudonocardia sp. | reverse complement strand
TCGACTCGACGGGGACGAACGGCTGTGTCAGGCCGAAGCAGGCGGGGCCGAACACGGCCAGGGCCTCCGGCGTGCGCATCAGGGCCGGCGTGGAGATGCCGACCACGACGACGCGCTGGCCGTAGCGCAGGGTTTCGGTGGTGATGGGTTCGGCGGACTCGGCTTCGAGCACACAGATCAGGTCCGGCACGATCGCGCGTACCTCGCCGTCCACCTCGGCGACCAGGTTCTCGTTCTGGAACGCCGTGCGCAACGTCGAGGTGCCGTCGAACGACGTGAACCGGGCGGCGCCGCGCGCGAAGCCGTCCACGGTGCGCCGCTCGACGTCGGCGACCTTGCCCGCGAAGAGCACCCGCAGGTGCGCGTACAGCGTGGGCGCGAGTGCCTCGGCGAGCGCGGAGATCGGGTCGCGCAACTGCTCGCGGGCCTCCCGGATCGCCCGCCCGAGCGAGAGCCCGAGGGACAGCGTGCGGGGAACCGAGGTGGCCTTGACCTGCGCACCGGTCATCGCGTACTCGGCGATCAGGGCCGCGCCGCCCATCCGGATCGTGGCGCCCCTGGCCAGCCACTCCATCCGCTTGTTGTCGTTCCCGGTGTCGATCAGCACGAGCTCGCCGTGGTCCCCACTGACCGCCATCGGCGAGCCGGGCACCCCGTACACCCCGAACGTCTCCATCTGCAGCTCGGGGAACGCCCGCCCCATGCCGTCGGCGTCCACCACCGGCAGCCCGGTCGTCGCGGCAACCACCAGCGGAATCATCGAGTTGATGCCGCCGCACTCGATCGGCATGGTGGCGTCCGCGCTGCGGCCGAGGTGGCGTTCCAGCGCGCGCAGGGACGCCACCGCCTCGTCACCGCGCGGGATCTTCTCGATCATCACCGTCGGTGCGCCCATCATCGCGGTGGGGATGACGAACGCATCGTCGGCGACCTCGTCCGGGTCCAGCACCGTGACCGGGCCGTACCGGCGCATCGCCTCGAACACCATCAGCCGCCCGATGTGCGGGTCCCCACCGCCGCCGGTACCGAGCAGCGCGGCGCCCCTGGCGAGGTCGGGCAGCTCGGCCGGCCCCAGCGTCCAGCTCACCGGCGGCCTCCCGGGGCAGGCACGGAACCACCGTCGGCAACAGAGCCCCAGACACGCACCGGCTCGTGGTCGTAGCCGAAGTACCTGGGCCCGACCAGCTCGATCGCGGCGGGGGAGTGCCAGCGCGGGTCGGCCGGCGCACCGAGCACGCTCACCCGATGGCCGAAGCGCAGGGCCTCGGTGGTGACGGGTTCGCCGGTGTCGGAGTCGAGCACGATGATCAGGTCCGGTGTGCTGACCAGGACCTCGCCGCCGCGCACCGCGACCAGGTGCTCGTTCTGGAACCGCAGCGTGAGCACACCGTCCGGACCCTGCACGGTCGCCTCACCGCGCGCAAAGCCGGTGGTGGTGCGCCGGGCCACGTCGGTCACCTTGCCGGTGTGCAGCAGCCGGCCGCCGAGCTCGTCGGCTACCGCCGCGACCGCGTCGCCGTGCGCGGCACGCACCTCCTCGATCCGCCGGCCCAGTGCGCGGCACAGGCTCAACGTCCCGCTGACCAGCGACTCACGGGCCTGCGCGCCGGTCATGGCGTAGTTCGAGATGATTGCCGAGCAGCCCATGGTGATCGTGAGTGCCCTGGCGAGCGACTCCGACCAGTGGTTGTCGATCGTGTTGAGCACGCCGACGTTGCCCTTCTCGTCGGCGATCGACATCGGCGTCGCGGTGATCCCGGACAGCGTCGGCAGCACCATCTGCAGCTCGGGGAACGCCCGCCCCATGCCGTCGCCGTCGACCAGTGGCAGGCCGAGCTGCGCGGCCGCGACCAGCGGAATCGTGGAGTTGATACCGCCGGCCTCGATGCAGGCGAGGTGGGTCGGCGTGATCCGCAGGTACGCCGCGAGCGCGGTGACCGTGGCCCCGATCAGCTCCACCGACGGCGTCTTCTCCACCATCACGGTCGGCGCGCCCATCATGGCCACCGGCAGCACGTGGGCGTCGTCGGGCAGCTCGTCGGGCGCCACGAGCGTCACCGGGCCGTAGTGGCGCAGCGCCTGCTCGGCGAGCAGCCGCCCGATGTAGGGATCACCACCGCCGCCGGTGCCGAGCACCGCGGCGCCCCTGGCCAGCGTGGCCACGTCGTCGGCCTCGACCAGTCCGGCGAAGGACGTCGCGGCGCTCACCGGGCCCGCCCGGCGGCGGTCGGGACGGCGGAACCGCCGGGAGAGCCGTGCTCGATCCGCAGGTCACCGACCGCCTTGCAGCGGATCCGGGTCGCGTTGCCGGGCAGGTAAGGGATGGGGACCTCGTCGAAGTCCACGATGGTCACGCTGGCCGGGTCGGCACCGGCGACCACCGCACGGTCCACCGCCTCCTGGCGGGCCTCGTCGACCACGGCGTCGCGGCGGCCCGGCTCGATCGCGAACACCCGGTCCACCTCACCGCCGACCTGGGCGATCGCCGCGCCGATGGCGTTGGCCACCGCGAAGTTCTCCGGCCGGTGCACCGCGCCGAGCCCGGCGAACTCGTCGGGCAGCAGTACCGAGCCGCCGCCGACCGCGACCACCGGCAGCGGGTCGGCCGAGATCCGCATCCGGTCCACCACATCGGCGACGTCGGCGGCGATCCGCTCCAGCGCCGCCTCGACCAGCTCGCGGGGCAGGTGGGCGACGAGAGAGGGGTCGCCGATCGAGGCGCGGCCGGCGGCCACCGCGATGTCGGTGGCGGTCAGCGTGTCGCCGCCGAACACCAGGGCGCGCTCGGTCAGCCGGTAGCCGACGGAGTCCGGGCCGACCGTCAGTGCAGAGCCGGTGCCGATGCTCGTTCCGCTTGCGCTCCTCTCGGCGCCGCGAACGAGACTGCCGCCGCCCAGCCCGATGCTCAGCACGTCCGGCATCCGGAAGTTGGTGCGGATGCCGGCCACGCTCACCTCGACGGTGGCCTCGCGGGGGAAACCGCCGGTCAGCACGCCGACGTCGGTCGTGGTGCCGCCGACGTCGACCACCGCG
>DATAYB010000225.1:0-7410 GCA_036272795.1 Pseudonocardia sp. | reverse complement strand
GATCACGCCCATCATCACCCAGCCGAAGAAGGCCGCCGCCGCGCTGGCCTGGCTGGTGGAGGAGATGGAGCAGCGCTACCAGGACATGCAGGTCAACAAGGTCCGCCACGTCGACGACTTCAACCGCAAGGTGCGTTCCGGCGAGATCACCGCGCCGCTGGGCAGCGAGCGGGTGTACCGGCCGTACCCGTACATCCTGGCCATCGTCGACGAGCTGGCCGACCTCATGATGACCGCGCCGCGCGACGTCGAGGACGCGGTCGTCCGGATCACCCAGAAGGCCAGGGCCGCCGGCATCCACCTGGTGCTGGCCACCCAGCGGCCTTCGGTGGACGTGGTCACCGGCCTGATCAAGACAAACGTGCCCTCCCGGCTGGCGTTCGCCACGTCCTCGCTCACCGACAGCCGGGTCATCCTCGACCAGCCGGGCGCCGAGAAGCTGATCGGCATGGGCGACGGGCTGTACCTGCCGATGGGCGCGTCCAAGCCCGTCCGCATGCAGGGCGCCTTCGTCAGCGACGAGGAGATCAGCGCCGTCGTCACCTTCACCAAGGAGCAGGCGCAGCCCGACTACAACGAGACGGTCACGGCGCAGAAGGCCGGCGAGCAGAAAGAGGTCGACCCGGACATCGGCGACGATATGGACGTCCTGCTGCAGGCCGCCGAGCTGGTGGTCACCTCGCAGTTCGGCTCCACGTCGATGCTGCAGCGCAAGCTGCGCGTCGGCTTCGCCAAGGCCGGCCGGCTCATGGACCTGCTCGAGTCGCGCGGCGTGGTCGGCCCCTCCGAGGGTTCCAAGGCGCGGGACGTGCTGGTCAAGCCCGAGGAGCTCGACGGCCTGCTCTGGTCGATCCGAGGCGGCGACCCGGGCGCGGGCTCCGACGACGACGACCTGTAAGGCTCGCTCAGCTGGCGCGTGACCGGCAGGGCGGGCGGGGCCGGGCGGGCTGGCGGAGCCGGGGCGCGTGACTGGAGGGGCCGGCGCGCGTGGCTGGAGGGGCCGGCACAGACCGTTCGAGGCGCCGCACAGACGTTCCCTCGCCGCACAGACTGTGCACGGTCTGTGCTGGGGGTGGACGCTCTGTGCGGTCGGCGGGCAACGGCGGCGACTCGGGTAGCGGGCTCCGACGACGGGCGGCGTCTCAAGGCTCACCAGCCCCGTGGAGAGGCCTGGCCGCCTACCAGCCGTCCAGCTCGCGCTCGTTATCGGGTTCTCGCGCATGTTGTGAGGTGCGCGGGAACCTCGCAAGCTGCGCGACGCGCGGCCGCAAGGTGCGCGGCAACCCCGCAGGGTGCGCGGGAAGCCCGGTGAGGTGTGCGGGAACTCCTGTGGGCGAGCGGGGCGCGCTCGATGGGGTGGACCAGCCGTACGGGTTTGCGGCGGAGCCGCGCGGTCAGTCGTTCAGGCTGGCGCACGAGGCACAGCACAGACCGTTCCCTCGCCGCACAGACTGTGCACGGTCTGTGCTGGGGGTAGACGGTCTGTGCGGTCGCGGGCAACGGCGGCCGGGCGGGCCACGGCGGCCGGCCGGGCTACGGCGGTCGGCCGGGCTACGGCGGTCGGCGGGGCTACCGCCGTGGGGCCCGCTCTGTCAGCCGAGGGTGGTGTCGCCCAGGTGTTCCAGCGTCGTGCGGAGCAGAGCGGTGAGTGCCTCGCGTTCGGCGGTGGTGAGGCCGGCGAGGATGCGGTGCTCGTTGGCCAGGTGAGTTTGGAGTACCTCGTCGACCAGGTCCTTGCCACGCGGGGTGAGCCGGATCAGGACCGAGCGGCGGTCCTCGGTGTCCCGGATCCGTTCGACCAGCTTGCGGGCCTCCAGACGGTCGATCCGGTTGGTGATCGCCCCCGAGGTGACCATCGCCGAGCGCAGCAGCGCGCCGGCCGAGAGCGGCGTCCCAGCTCGGCGCAGCGTGAAGAGCATGTCGATCTCCCAGTGCTGCAGGCCGCGCTGGGTGAAGAACGCTGCCAGCTCGCGCTCCAGCACCCGGTTCAGTCGCTGTACCCGGCCGACGATCGCCATCGCCCACAGGTCGTCGGCGACGTCGGGCCGTTCGCGGCGCCACTGGTCGATGATCGCGTCCACCGCATCGGGCATAGCCACTCCAACTATCTCAACATTGAGAGACTTGACATCGAGTTGCTTCCGTAGTTCTCTCAATGTTGAGATTATCAATGAGAGGGGTTCCAGTGCCGGCGGACGCCACGAA
This sequence comes from Pseudonocardia sp., assembly GCA_036272795.1. Taxonomy (GTDB): domain Bacteria; phylum Actinomycetota; class Actinomycetes; order Mycobacteriales; family Pseudonocardiaceae; genus Pseudonocardia. Next base: position 5,205 of record DATAYB010000225.1, on the reverse strand, counting down.
CGAGACAACAATTTCCGGGGCGACCGCCGGTGCCGGGCCGGCCGACGTCCTGCTGACCGCGCTCGGCCCGGCCATCTGGGGCAGCACGTATCTGGTCACCACGGCGCTGCTGCCGCCGGACCGGCCGCTGCTGGCCGGGCTCCTGCGCGCGCTGCCGGCCGGCCTGCTGCTGCTCGCCCTGACCCGCCGGCTGCCCCGGGGGAGCTGGTGGTGGCGCTCCGCGCTGCTCGGCCTGCTCAACTTCGGGGCGTTCTTCCCGCTGCTGTTCTTCGCGGCCTACCGGCTGCCCGGTGGCGTCGCGGCCACGGTGAGCGCGGCGCAGCCGCTGGTCGTGGCCGGGCTGTCGGTACTGGTGCTGCGGGTGCGGGTATCCCGGAGGCAGCTGCTGGCCGCGCTTGCCGGAGTGCTCGGCGTGGCGTTGCTCACGCTCACGGCGGCGGCCCGGCTGGACCCGTGGGGTGTGCTCGCCATGCTGGTCGGCACCGGAATGATGTCGACGGCGATCGTGCTGGCCAAGCGGTGGCCCAGCCCGGAGCCGGCACTGGTGACGGCGGCATGGCAGATGACCTTCGGCGGCCTGTTCCTCGTGCCCCTGACCCTCGTCGGGGAGGGGCTGCCGGCCTCGCTCAGCCTGACCAACGTGCTCGGGTACGGCTATCTCGCGGTGATCGGTGGGGTGGTCAGCTACGCGCTGTGGTTCCGGGGCATCGGCCGGCTGGCGGCGACCTCGGTGTCCCTGCTCAGCCTGAGCAGCCCTGTCGTGGCGACGCTGCTCGGCTTTCTGGTGCTGGGCCAGAGCCTGACCGGGTGGCAGCTGCTCGGCTTCGCTGTGGCACTCGGCTCCCTGGTCGCCGGCCAGCTCGGCGTTCGGGTGCAAGCCGGGCGGCCGGCTCAGAGTTCCAGCAGCATGCGCGCGTTGCCGAGGGTGTTCGGCCGCACGTAGGCGAGATCCAGAAACTCCGCGACACCGGCGTCGTACGACCGGCGCATCTGCTCGTAGATCTCGGGGGAGACCGGGGTTCCGTCGATCTCGACGAAGCCGTGCCTGCCGAAGAACTCCCTCTCGAATGTGAGCACGAACACCCTGCGGATGTCGATCTCCCGAGCGGTCCGCAGCAGTGCCTCGACCAGCGTGTGGCCGATGCCCTGGCCGGCGAGGGCGGGGTCCACCGCGATCGTGCGGATCTCGGCCAGGTCCTGCCAGAGCACGTGCAGCGCGCCACAGCCGACCACCAGGCCGTCCTGCTCGACGATCCAGAACTCCTGGATGTCCTCGTACAGCGTGATCAGGTCTTTGGCCAGCAGTACGCGGCCGGCGTACTTGTCCACCAGCGACTTGATACCGACTACATCACCAGTGCGGGCTCGCCGCGCGACCAAGGCCGTCACTCAGGTCAGCTTAGATCAAACGCCCCGGATACCCTGGGGGTGTGCCATCAGGACGTACAGCGCCGAGCGGACCAACCATGCCCCGCGCGGCCCTGGTGACCCTGGGGTGCGCGCGCAATGACTTGGACTCCGAGGAGCTGGCCGGTCGGCTCTCCGCGCAGGGCTGGTCGCTGGTCGACGCGGACTCCGAGGGTGACCAGGCGCCGGACGTGATCGTGGTCAACACCTGCGGGTTTGTCGAGCAGGCCAAGAAGGACTCCATCGATACCGTGCTCGCCGCCTCCGACACGGCGGCGGCGACCGGGGCCAAGGTGGTCGCCGTCGGCTGCCTGGCCGAGCGGTACGGCGCCGAGCTGGCCGCCGGGCTGCCGGAGGCGGACGCGGTGCTCGGCTTCGACCACTACGCCACGCTGGGCGACCGCCTGAACGACGTGGTCGCCGGGCGGGTCGTCGAGTCGCACAAGCCCGTCGACCGGCGCACCCTGCTGCCGATCAGCCCCGTGCAGCGGCCCTCGGTGGCCACCGAGATCGCGGTGCCGGGGCACGGCTGGGTGCCGGACGTGACGCGCCGCCGCCTGGACAACCGGCCGGTCGCGCCGCTCAAGCTGGCCTCCGGCTGCGACCGGCGCTGCGCGTTCTGCGCCATCCCGTCCTTCCGGGGCGCGTTCGTGTCGCGCCCGGCGGCGGAGATCCTGGGCGAGGCCGCCTGGCTGGCCAGGGAGGGCGTGCGGGAGCTGATGCTGGTCAGCGAGAACTCCACGTCCTACGGCAAGGACCTCGGTGACCTGCGCTCGCTGGAGAAGCTGCTGCCCCAGCTGGCCGAGGTAGAGGGCATCTCCCGGGTGCGCGTCAGCTACCTGCAGCCGGCCGAGACCCGCCCCGGTCTGGTCGAGGTGATCGCGGGCACCGACGGGGTCGCGCCGTACTTCGACCTGTCCTTCCAGCACGCCAGCGAGTCGGTGCTGCGCCGGATGCGTCGCTTCGGCTCGGTGGAGGCGTTCCTGGAGCTGTGCGAGCGGATCCGGTCGCTCGCCCCGGAGGCCGGTATCCGCAGCAACGTGATCGTCGGCTTCCCCGGCGAGACCGAGGCCGACCTGGACGACCTGGAGCGGTTCCTCACCGAGGCCCGGCTGGACGCGGTCGGCGTGTTCGGCTACTCCGACGAGGACGGCACGGAGGCCGCCGACTACCCGGACAAGGTGCCGGCCGCCGAGGTCGCCGAGCGTGTCGCGCGGCTGTCCAGCCTGGCCGAGGAGCTGACCAACCAGCGCGCCGAGGACCGGATCGGTACGCGGGTGAGCGTGCTTGTCGAGGAGCTCGGTGACCCGGACGCCGAGGACGCCGACGGGGTCGAGGACGGCGAGGCGGTCGGGGTGGGCCGCGCCGCGCACCAGGCTCCGGACGTGGACGGGGAGTGCGTGCTCACCGGCGGGGGCTGGACACCCGGCGAGCTCGTGGACGCCGTGGTCCTGGATTCCGAGGGTGTGGACCTGGTGGTGGCGCGCGCGAGGCAGCGATGAGCCCCGAACCGGACTCCGCACCGCCGCCGTCGCCGTCGGCTGAGCTGGCCACACCGCCGCTGCCGGGACCGCCGTTACCCGGACCGGGACCTGCGGCGGAGCCCGTGGGGGAGTCCGCTCCGGCGGTTGCCGACCCGATGCCCGCCTCGGCCGCGCCCCCCGCGCTGACCGCTGTGGTGGGCACGGCCAGTGGGACGCCCGTCGAGGCGTCGGTGCTCAACATCGCCAACCTGCTGACCCTGCTCCGGCTGGCACTGGTACCGGTGTTCGTCGCGTTCCTGCTGGCCGAGGGGGGCCACCAGACGGGCTGGCGGCTGGCCGCGACCGGGGTCTTCGCGGTGGCCGCACTGACCGACCGGTTCGACGGTGAGATCGCCCGTCGCCGGGGCCTGGTCACCAGGTTCGGCACGATCGCCGATCCAATCGCCGACAAGGCGCTGATCGGCGCGGCGCTGGTGGGCCTGAGCGCGCTGGGTGAGCTGTCCTGGTGGGTGACGCTCGTCATTGCGGTGCGTGAGCTCGGGGTCACGGCACTGCGGTTCTGGGTGCTGCGGCACGGGGTGATCGCGGCGTCGCGCGGCGGCAAGCTGAAGACGCTCGTGCAGAGCGTCGCCATCGGGCTGTACGTGTTTCCGTTGGCCGCCTGGGCGCCGAATCCGCTGGTAGACTGGTTGCGTTGGTGGCTGATGGGCCTCGCTGTGGCGCTCACCGTCGTCACCGGCGCCGACTATGTGCTCCGGGCGCTGCGGTTGCGGGCGCGCGGGCTGGCGGCGGCTCGCACGGTCACCAGAGCGGGCTGAGCTGCCACTTCCGGGTGTCGGGTTACCCCATGTGGTCATACGTTCGCCGTGGGCGGACAGGCCGGGAGGGTCGTGGCCGTCCATCCGGCGCAGGAATCGGTAACGTGAGAGCACCAGAACGTGAACCCATGAAGCGGAGCTCGCCAATGCGGGCAAGGGAGGTTTGGCCGATGACCCTGCTGCTGCGAGAGGCCATCGGCGGGAGCCTGCGCCGGGCCCGCACGACCCGCCGACGCACCCTGCGTGAGGTGTCGCACCAGGCCCGGGTGAGCCTGGGCTACCTGTCGGAGGTCGAGCGGGGTCGCAAGGAGGCGTCCAGCGAGCTGCTGGCCGCGATCTGCGACGCGCTGGAGTTCCCGCTGCCCGATCTGCTCGCCGAGGTGTCGGACGCGATGCGCCCGGTGCCGGCGATGCAGCCGCTGGTGCCGATCGGTACCCGGCACACCGAGCTGCGTAGGGCCACGGCGGTGCCGCAGTCGGTGAGCGCGGGTGCGCCTGCGACCCCGCTGGTCAGCGTCGCGGCCTGACGGGGTTCCCGAACGCTTCGGGGTCGAAGAATGTGGATCATGGCGGTAGGTCGGGCGGCCTGCCGCCATGATCTTTTTTGGGCCGGGTCGGCTCAGGGGTGCCCAGGGCACGGCGGTCAGGGTGAACCCCGATATCGTGCAAGTCTGGTGGTCGCGGAGCGTCGCTCCTGCCACCATGGATCTCGGGGGCGCGGGCGGTCCGCGTCGTGGCATCGGTTCAAGGAACAGGCAGGCGCAAGAGATGGCGAACGGGTTCGCAAAAGCCTGGAAGTACCTCGGAGCGTTGTTCTCGTCGAAGGTTGACGAGTACGCCGACCCCAAGGTGCAGATCCAGCAGGCCATCGAGGACGCCCAGCGGCAGCACCAGGCGCTCTCCCAGCAGGCCGCCGCGGTGATCGGCAACCAGCGCCAGCTGGAGATGAAGCTCAACCGTCAGCTCGGCGAGATCGAGAAGTACCAGTCCTCGGCCCGTCAGGCGCTGGTGCTGGCCGACCAGGCCCGTGCGCAGGGCGATGTGCAGAAGGCCCAGCAGTACGAGGGCTCCGCGCAGGCGTTTGCCACTCAGCTGGTCACCGCCGAGCAGTCCGTTGAGGACCTGAAGACACTGCACGACCAGTCGTTGGGTGCCGCCGAGCAGGCCAAGAAGGCCGTCGAGCGCAACTCCATGGTGCTGCAGCAGAAGATCGCCGAGCGCACCAAGCTGCTCAGCCAGCTGGAGCAGGCGAAGATGCAGGAGCAGGCTGCGAAGTCGCTGCAGCAGATGAGTGAGCTCGCCGCGCCGGGCAACACGCCGTCGCTGGACGAGGTACGCGACAAGATCGAGAAGCGCTACGCGACCGCGCTGGGCTCCGCCGAGCTCGCGCAGAACTCCGTGCAGGGCCGGATGCTCGAGGTCGAGCAGGCCACCGTCGACATGGCCGGCAATGCCCGGCTGGAGCAGATCCGCGCCTCGCTCGGCGGTGGTGGCGG
>DATAYB010000224.1:0-9305 GCA_036272795.1 Pseudonocardia sp. | reverse complement strand
CCGTGGCCGGTCGACTCGGGGGCCGCGTCGGAGTCCAGCACCAGCAGCCGGCCGTGCCACGGGGCGGTGCCGAGGATCACCTCGCGGGCGAAGTCCGGGTCGTCGGTGACCACCGAGCCGGCCAGGCTGCCCTTGCCCAGCGCGGCCACTTCGATGACGTCGTCGGTGCCGGAGTACCCGATCAGGGTGCTGACCGGGCCGAACGCCTCGACCTCGTGCACCTCGGCCCGGCGCGGGTCATCGGCCCGGATCAGCACGGGAGACAGGAACGCGCCGCGGGCAGCGTCCGCCCCGGTCACCTCCACGTGCTCGGGGTCGCCGAACACGACCTGCCCGGCAACTTTTAGCGCCTTGAGCGAGCGGCGGACCTCTTCCCGCTGCTCCAGGCTGGCCAGGGCTCCCATCCGCACCGACGGGTCGCGCGGGTCGCCGATCACGATCCCGGCCAGCCGTTCCCGGACCGCCTCGGTGACGGCGTCCAGCTGCCCGGCGGGGACCAAGCCCCGGCGGATCGCCGTGCACTTCTGCCCGGCCTTGACGGTCATCTCGGTGACCAGCTGCGCCACGTACCGGTCGAACGCGGCCGTGCCGGGGGTGGCGTCGGGGCCGAGGATCGACATGTTCAGCGAGTCGGCCTCGGCGTTGAACCGGACCGACCGGGCCACCACGACCGGGTGGGACCGGAGCCGGTGGGCGGTGCTGGCCGAGCCGGTGAAGCTGAGCAGATCCTGCTCCTCCAGATGATCGAGCAGTTCTCCGGCGCTGCCGCTGACCAGCTGCAGCGCGCCTTCGGGCAGCAGCCCGGCCGCGATGATGAGTTCCACCACCCGGGCGGTCAGGTAACCGGTCTGCGACGCCGGCTTGATCAGTGACGGGACACCGGCGATCAGGGCCGGGGCCAGCTTTTCCAGTGGCCCCCACACCGGGAAGTTGAACGCGTTGACCTGCACCGAGACCCCGCGCAGCGACGTGTACACGTGCTGAGCCACGAAGCTGCCGCCCTTGCTCATCGGCTCGACGTCACCGTCCAGGTAGACGGTGTCGTTGGGCAGCTCGCGGCGGCCCTTGGACGCGTAGGCCAGCAGCGTGCCGATGCCGCCGTCCACGTCGAACTTCGAGTCCCCCAGCGTGGCGCCGGTCTGTGCTGACACGGCGTACAGCTCGTCTCGGTGCTCGCGCAGGTAGCCGCCGAGCGCCTTGAGCAGCCCCGCGCGCTGGTGGAACGTCAGCTCCCGCAGCGCCGGCCCACCTACCCGGCGACTGTGCTCGAGCACCCCGGCGAAGTCCACCCCGGCCGAGGAGACCCTGGCGATCTCCGCGCCGCTGACCGCGTCGTACAGCGGGCGGCCCGCGTCGCCGGGAGAGTGCCACTGACCTCGGGCGTAGCTGCGCAGGGGGGTGGTCGTCATCACGGTCCTCTCTGGGCGCACCGCACACGGTCGGCCGGCCGCGGATGGCGTTAAGGCGAACGATCGTTCGGTTGATTTGGTCGAACGGTAGCACGCCTCGGCGCCCTGGCACAGTGCTTTCGACCCGGCTGTGGGCCTCGTGCACGACCCGCCCACGACACGCGCACGGCAGAGCCCTGGCGGACCGGAACGGGAGGCGTTCTCGGGCCCGCCAGGGCTCTTGTCCTGCCACCTGCCGCCGCGAACGGCGTCGGCGACCTTCGGTGCGGAGGTGGCGTCAGGTGGGATCCGTCGGTTGTCAGGCGTGCTCGGTCAGGCGTGCGGGCCCTGCCCGTTCGGGGCTCCGCCCGGCACGCTCGCCGCCGGCGTCTGGGCCGGGGCGGGAGTGTCGGACTGGGTGCGCGCGGCCGGTACCGGGCCGGTGGGCGGCTCGGCGGCCTGGCGGGCGCGCATGCCCTCGCGCTCGGCGGCCGCCAGCCACCGCTCCCAGCGCTGCCGCATCGGCATGATCAGGCCACCGCCGAGGCCGACCACGGCGATGCCGCCGATGGTGCCCAGCACGGTGATCAGGACCGGCATGGTCACGGTGACCGCGATGCCCATCTGGTTGAGCGCGGCGATCGCGGCCAGCCCGATGATGAACACCTGGGCGACGGTCGCGGCGATGCGGGCGCTGCCCAGCCCGCCCATCGCGCCGCGGATCACGTCCGCCACGGCGCCCGCGATCGCGGAGCCGACCACGACGATGATCAGGGCGATGAACAGCTTCGGCAGGAACCCGATGATCTCGGTGATCAGCACCGAGACCGCGTTGGGTCCGAAAACGCCGAATGCGAGCTGAAGCGTGAACAGCAGCACCGCGTAGTAGACGAGCAGCGCGGCAATGTCACTGGCGTCGTACTTGCTGCCGGACATCGCGCGCCCGATGCCGCCGCGCTCGACGGCGCGGTCGAACCCGACCCGTTCCAGGACCGCGTCCACGGCCTTCCGGAGCACCTTCGCGACCAGCCACCCGACCAGCAGAATGACGAGGAACAGTGCGAGTTGAGGTACAAAACTGACAACCGTGCTCACGCCGTTCTGCAACCATTGTGGCATGGGGTTAGCTCCTCTCACGTGTTTGTCGGCCGCCGCCGCGACGGCCGATGGTGGATCATGAGAATGGTTTACCCAGAATGCGTGTCGGCGCCGCGGAATTAACCCCAAAGTGGGGTGCAGCGAAATCGGTTGATCTCACAACCAGTAATGCGACTGACTGGTCGCCGGCCTGAATCCTGACTCATTAAGTCTGATATCAAGCCCCTGAAGAGGGGTCTTGACAGCGGAGCCGTCCGATGCGAAGGATGGGGACGTGATCGTGCAGGGGTTCACCCGCCGCCGCCACCTCGATCTGGCGCGCCTGCGGTACTGCGGTTGTCGCTGACCCGGGGCCCCCTTTCGCGTCTGTTCGACCTTCGCATCGCTCACGAACCACAACCCTTCTGAGGGACATGTCCGGGAATTCGAATTCCGGCTGCCGCGTGCTGCCTGGGCTCACCAGGCGGCGGCACGTCGACCTGCTCCGCGTCGCGTCCAGTGGCTGTCGGCCGTCCGCGCCCCGCCACCGCCCGCCCGACCGACCCGGAAGGACCTCGAACCATGACCACCATCGACCACTCGCCACGCACCAACGGTCAGGCCACCCCCGGCCCGGCCGCTCCTGTCGAGCACGCCTCTGTCCAGGCTGTTGCCCCTCACGCCGACCCGTCGCACTGGGCTGAGCACCCGACCACCCCGCAGGGCTGGCTGGCCAGGGCCGCCGAGGTGAGCGAGCGGCTGGCCGTCGACGCGGCCGCCCGGGACCGCGCCGGCGCCACACCGCACGCCGAGATCGCCCTGCTCAAGCGCGCCGGGCTGGTCACTCTGCTCGGCCCGGCCGCGCACGGCGGCGGGGGACAGGAGTGGCCGACGGCCTACCAGGTGGTCCGCGAGATCGCCGCCGCCGACGGCTCGATCGGCCAGCTGCTCGGCTACCACTACCTGTGGAACTGGGCGGCCCGGCTGGTCGGCACGCGCGCGCAGATCGCCGCCGTCGAGGCCGATGCGGCGCGCCACCAGTGGTTCTTCGGTGGCGCGGTCAACCCGAGGGACGCCGACGTGACCATCCGAGACGACGGTGACCAGCTCGTCTTCAACGGCCACAAGTCGTTCTCCACCGGCTCCAAGGTCTCCGACGTCACCGTGTTGGAGGGGGTGCTGGAGGGCTCTGGCGACAGCGCAGGCACCCATGTGTTCGCCATCGTGCCGAGCGACCAACCGGGCATCACGTTCCACGACGACTGGGACAACTTCGGCCAGCGGCTCACCGAGAGTGGCGGGGTGACGCTCGCCGAGGTCCGGGTGCCGTGGTCGGACGCGGCCGGCTTCGTCGACAAGGCGTTCCAGTCCCGGGTCTACAACACGCTCAACGTGCCGACGATCCAGCTGGTCTTCGTGAACTTCTACCTCGGCATCGCCAGGGGCGCCCTGCTCACCGCCGCCGCGTACACCCGCGAGCACTCCCGGCCGTGGCTGCACGGCGGTCAGGAGCGCGCGGTCGACGAGCCGTACCAGCTCGACCTGTACGGCGACCTGGCCGCGAAGCTGTGGGCCGTCGAGGCGCTGGCCGATGCGGTCGCCGAGGAGGGCCTGGTCATCCACCGCGACGCGGGGCACGTCACCGAGCGCCAGCGCGGCGAGCACGAGGTGCGGGTCGCCGCGGTCAAGGCGCGCGCCACCGATGTCGCGCTGGAGGTGACCAGCCGGATCCTGGAGGGCACCGGCGCGCGGTCCACCACCTCGGCGCTGGCGTTCGACCGGTTCTGGCGCAACGTGCGCACGCACACCCTCCACGACCCGGTGGCCTACAAGCGCCGGGAGGTGGGTGCGTACCTGCTGCGCGACGAACTGCCCGAGCCCACCTGGTACTCCTGAGCCCGTGCGGTGGCCGGCGTGCACGGGCGCGCCGGCCACCGCCTGCAAGGCCCCGGCTCGGTCGCCGGCCTACTCGCTTGTGGCCGGCCTCACAGCCGTGCCATGCTCGGACGGTGCCGGGCTGTTCGTGAGCACCGGGCCCGGGGTACCGAGGTCGCGCTGACCACGTCCGGGGGCACGACAGCGATGTCCGAGCTCGAGCCGAGAAACTTCCTGCAGCCCTGTCTCCTGCTACTGCTCTGCGAGAACCCCGACCACGGCTACGAGCTGGCCGCCCGGCTGCGCCCGATGCACGACGGTGCCGGCGATCCGGGCGGCGTCTACCGGGCGCTACGCGGGCTCGAGCGCCAAGGTCTGGTGCGCTCGGAGTGGCACAGCTCGCCGACCGGCCCCGCCCGGCGCACCTACCACGTCACGGCCGAGGGCATCGGGCTGCTCGAGGCGCAGGTCGCCGGCCTGAAGCAGACCCATGCCGCGCTGCACGTCTTCCTGGACCGCTACGACCGGTTGCCGATGGCCGGCCTTCCGACGCAGCGCCGAGGCCACCACGACGGCCCCGCCGAAGACCGCACCGGGCCGGACGATCGCCCGGCGAGCGGCTAGACAGGGCTGCCACCGGCGGGCGCCCGCCGGCTAGACAGGGCCGTCGGGTTCGGCGAGCACCAGCGCCAGCAGGCCCGGGAACCGCGCGTCGAACTCGGCCCGGCGTAGGCGGTTGAACCGGCGCGGCCCCTGGTCGACCTGCTCCAACAGTCCGGCGGCGCGCAGCACGGCGAAGTGATGGCTCGCGGTCGCCTTGGACACCGGCAGGTGGAACGTGCCGCAGGCGCGGGTGAAGTCCGGCTCGGTGGACAGCTCACGCAGGATCGAGCGGCGCACCGGGTCGGCGACCGCGTCGAGCGCGTCCTGCAGAGCTACGCCGGCCGGGTCGTTGTGGACCAGGTTCCGGGCCCGGCGGGTGGCTGGTTCGGTTTGGGTTTCGGCGATGGCGGGTCCCCGGTCGGTTGACATGTTAGACGGCCATCGTACAGTGGAGGAGGTGTTCGACCCGAGTCAAACACCTGTCGGTGTCGACTCAGATCGAACACCGAAGTCGGATACCGAACCCCGGGGGCCGCGAGATGACACCGATCGGCACGAGGACCACGGTCGCGGTGGTCACCGGGGCCAGCCGGGGTGCCGGCAAGGGCATCGCCGTCGCGCTCGGCGCGGCCGGCGCGACCGTCTACGTGACGGGCCGTAGCCGCCTCGACGGCGACTCGCCGCACGGCGGCACGATCGCGCAGACCGCCGCACTGGTCGACGCGGCGGGCGGCCGGGGCATTCCAGTCGCGGTCGACCACGGCGACGACGAGGCGGTGGCGGCGCTGTTCGCCCAGGTCGACGAGGAGCACGGCCGGCTGGACATCCTGGTCAACAACGCGGCGAAGCTGGTCGGCGCGGCCGGGGGCGGCGGGTTCTGGAAGGAGCCGCTCGAGGCCGCGGACCTGATCACCGTCGGCCTGCGCTCACACTACGTGGCCAGCGTGTACGCCGTGCCACTGCTGCTGGCGAACGGTCGGGGGCTGATCGTGAACACCGGCCATTACGGAGCGGTGGCCTACTACCAGGGCCCGGCGTACGGCGCGCAGAAGGCCGGCGCCGACAAGATGGCCGCCGACATGGCGAAGGAACTGCGCCCGCACCACGTCGCGGCGGTGTCGATCTGGATGGGCGGCCTGGACACCGAGCGCTCCCGCGCCCACCTCGCCACCCTGCCGCCCGAAGCCCGGCCGACGGCCAAGCGCGAGTCGCCCCGGTTCACCGGCCGGGTGATCGCGGCCCTGTACGCGGCCGAGGACCTGATGAGCTACTCGGGCCGGGCGCTGATCGGCGCCGAGCTGGGCGCGCGGCTCGGGGTCACCGACGTCGACGGCAGCACGCCGCGCTCGCTGCGCTACGAGCTCGGCGGCCCACCGGAGCCCCACATCACCCTGCTCCGCTGACCGGCGGCGAGCCGCGCGAGTCGCCGGATTCCGTGCCCGCGAGTCGGGGACCTTGTCAGGGTGAGTCGCGGATTTCGTCAGGCACGCCCTGCGCTCGCCGGTGATCAGCAGGACGTCAGGGCCGCCAGGATCATGATCGGAAAGCCCTGACGCCCTGTTGATCACAAGAAGTTGGAGCCGGAGTGCGAGACAGGCGCGGCGACGCGGCCGCCATGACCGTCCGGATCGCCGCCGTCTCCTGCCCCGCCACACCCCCTGCCGCAACTCATCCGGCGCACAGCGTCCCACCCGGCGCACACCTTCCCGGCCGCGCCGACTTCCACTTCGCACACCGCCCCGTCACTTCGCATACTCCGCAGACTGTGCGAAGTGGAGGCACGGCGTGCGAAGTGGAGGCACGCCGTGCGAGGTGGAGGTGCGTCGCTACCGGTCTCACGTCGTCGCACGGGCACCTTGGGATCACTCGCCTAGACGAGGCTCCAGCCCTCCATAACGTATTTGCGCCCCAGGAAATCCCCGAATGCGGACATGATGGTCCGATGCACGGCCACGAGCGCCAATGCCTCGACATTTCCGACTCGCTTCGGCTGAATGCGAATTCCGCTGAGGAAAATGGTCGACCGCTTGAAGTCACCGAGCAGCCCGCTCAGCGCGTCGAGGCCGTCGGCGAGGTCCGGCGAGTCCTCGGCGGGGGTGGTGTGCGAGTCGTGGTGCCAGGTGGGTTCGCGCAGGTAGATGCGGGTGCCGTCGGGCAGGTCCCGGGTCGCGTCGAACGGCGGCTCGCCGGGCAGCAGCGTCTGGATGCCCATGAGGTTCAGTGCGGCCATGGTGGTGGCGAGGCGGCTGTTGATTATTTTCCGGTGCACCACGGCGAAAGGCACATCGGCGGTCGGTGACCATTCGTCCACGGCGAGCGCGGCTGTCGCCCGGTGCGTTTCGGCGGCGACCCGTTCGAGCTCGGTCGCCCGAATGGCGCGCCGGCATCGCTCCTGTTCGTCGAGGCCGGCGACGAACAGCTTGAACACGGCGTGCTCGCGAGTGACCTCGTCGACCTGGCCGGTGTCGCGCCGGCCGGGCGTCCAGGGGATCCAGTCTCGATACGACATCTCGGGGCCGATGCTTGGACCCTGCCCGCCGACCTCGCCCGCCGACGGGGAGCCCAGGTTGGGGGCGGTGTGACGAATCCGCCGACTGTACCGCACGCAGCCAGCCCCGCCGGCCGTCCAACCCGGCCCGACTGGACATTCCACCGGGTGCCGACATCAGCCCATCGGGGTCTTGACCTGCCTTTTTGCGTTTCCACCCGGTCGGGCGCTCGCCCCGGCGGCCCTTGTGGAGGGCCGCGGAGCGGCGTATACATGGCTTCCACGGAACCTCGATGAGCCAAGGCCGGATCGGCAGAGAAGGTCCGCCCTCCCCGTCGGGGCTCCCAACGCGAGCCACCGGGCACCCACGCCACGCACGACGCGACGAGAATCCGCCGTGGGTCTGCCGCAGCACACGGCGGTCGTGTGTTGCGGCCGAGACCACCAGCACGGCAGACGGTGCACGCTTGGTAACCCGGAGAGTTCGCGTTCCGCGGGCGGTGTCCGAGATCCCCCTCCGGACACCGCCCGCTCCCGTGGCCGTTCCCTGCTCGTCGGCGCTCGTTCGCCTGCCGGGTGCCGGCCGCCCTCCTACAGCGACCCGATCTAGGCCGGTACCAGCCCCGGGCGCGGGGCGACGGCGGCCAGGGCGGGCGCCAGCTCGCCGGCGAGAATGCGCATCACCGGGCGCTGCACGGCCAGCCCGCTGCGGGTCGGCTGGGACTGCACGACCAGCTCCGTGGCCCACGGCAGCACGGGGTCGGCGAGCCATTTCGCCAGCAGTTCGTCGGCGCGCTGACCGGCCCGCGCCACCCTGGACATCGCCACCCGGGGGCGCTCGCCGGCCCGTTTCCAATAGCGGGCCAGGTCGGCGAGCACCGTGGACCCCTCGGTGTCGGCCGGCCGCCCCGAGATCACGCCGAGGCCGAGGCGGGCCGCCGCATCCACCCCCGCCGCCGACCCGGTGGCCCACCAGAGCCGGCGGCGCAGCGACCCATCGCTGGGCAGGTGCGGGTCGCCGGGCAGGTGTTCGTCGCCCTCCAGCAGGCCGCACAGCTCGGTGACCACCTCGGCGCAGCGCCGGTGTCGGGACTCGTGGTCCAGCCCGAACGCGGCGGCCGCCGAGGCGTCGCTGCCGGCGCCCACACCGAGCTGCAGCCGGCCACCGGCCAGCAGGTCCAGTACCGCGGCGTCCTCGGCCAGCCGGCGCGGCTGCTCCAGCGGTGCGACGACCACGGCGGTGCCGAGCTTGATCGTCGAGGTGCGCTGCGCGACGGCCGCGAGCAGCACGAGCGGCGAGGGCAGCACGCCGAACAGCGCGCGCGTGTGGTGCTGGGCCACCCAGAACGAGCTGAACCCGAGCTCCTCGGCGGCCACTGCCATCTCGATGGTGTCCCGGTACACCTGGGCGGGCGCGGCCCAGTCCGCCACATGGGTCAGGTAGCCGAGCTCCACAGGTCGAACGCTAGCCCGTTCGGCCCAGTGCCCGGACGGCGGCCCTGGTTCAGAGGTTCAGGGGCTCAGCGGGCCTTGACCACCTTCATCGTGAACTGCGAGGTGGTGCGCCCGATGCCCGGCAGGTCCAGCAGCTCGGCCATGTAGAACCGCTCGAACGCGCCCGCATCGGCCACCGAGATCCACACGAGGTAGTCGGGGTCGCCGAACATCCGCCGGCACTCGACGACCTCGGGGTGCGCCGCGATCCCGGTCTCGAACGCGGCGATGGTCTGCCGGTTCTTGATCATCATGTTGACGTAGACGAGCACCTCGAAGCCCCGGTCCAGCGCGGCCGGGTCGACCGTGGCGCGGTAGCCGGTGATCACCCCGGCCGCCTCGAGGTTGCGCACCCGGCGCAGGCACGGCGACGCGCTCAG
>DATAYB010000223.1:0-5728 GCA_036272795.1 Pseudonocardia sp. | reverse complement strand
GCGCTGTTCGGGGCGATCCTGAACAGCCGGGGCGTGTTCGGCCCGTTCGCATGGGCACCGGTGCTGAACAACGTCGTGATGCTCGGCATCATCGGCATCTACGTGCTGATGCCGGGCGAGATCAACCTCTACCCGATCCAGCTGAGCGACCCGAAACTGCTGGTCCTCGGCCTGGGCACCACGCTCGGCATCGCGGTGCAGGCACTGGTGCTGCTGCCCTCGCTGCGCCGCGCCGGGTTCCACTGGAAACCGCGGTGGGGCTGGGACCGGCGGCTGCTGGAGGCCGGCGGCCTGTACGCGTGGGTGATCGGTTACGTGCTGATCGGGCAGGCCGGCTACATCGTGACCACCCGGGTGGCCGCCCCGTTCGCCGGCAGCGTGTCCACGTACGCGAACGCCTGGCTGCTGCTGCAGGTGCCGTACGGGGTGCTCGGCGTCTCCCTGCTGACGGCGCTGCTGCCCCGGATGAGCCGGTCGGCGGCGGGCGGGCGGCTCGCCGAGGTGATCAAGGACCTGTCGCTGGGCAGCCGCTACTCCACCGTGGCCCTGCTGCCGGTGACCGTGCTGATCACGCTTTTCGGCACCTCCGTCGGGGTGGCCCTGTTCAGCATCGGGCGCACCTCTGAGGCGGGGGCGAGCCGGCTGGGCGCCACGCTGGCGGTGTCCGCGTTCGGGCTGCTGCCGTACGCGCTGAGCATGTTGCAGCTGCGGGTGTTCTACGCCATGAAGGACGCGCGCACGCCGACGTTGATCCAGCTGGTCATGGTGGTCGTGAAGATCCCGCTGTTGCTGCTGTGCCCGATGCTGCTGCCGCCCGGCGACGTCGTGCTCGGGCTGGCCGCTTCGAACAGCGCCTCGTTCGTCGTCGGCGCGGTGCTCGGCCAGCTGTGGCTGCGGCACAGGCTCGGCGCGCTGGACACGTCCTCGGTGGCGATCACGTTCGGCAAGACAGCGGTAGCGTCCACGTTCGGGGGATTCGCGGGGCTGGGCCTGGTGCTGTGGGTGCACGGCCCGCTCGGCGACACGCTGGGGCCGGTCGCGCAGGCCTGGATCGTGCTGGTGGCGGGCACGGTCGCGGCGCTGGTGGTCACGGTGATCGGTATGCGGGTCGTGCGGCTCGGGGAGCTGGACCCGCTGTGGCGACGGCTCGCTCGCCGCTGAACTCGCTGGTCAGAGTCTTGTGATGGGCGTCACCCCGCGTCGGGACGTGGTCCGGGAGCGGCGCGGCGGGCGCGGGAAACCTGGTTGGCAAAGCGGCGAAACCTGACTGACACCCGACTGAGAGACAGATGACGCTCTCGTCTCAGCTGCGCCGCAATGAGCTCCTTCCGCGTGGTGCTGACGTAGGCTTGCCCGGGGTTCTTGGGCTCCGGTCGGTGGAGGGGGGTCAGGCAGAGTGAGCGGTCAGTTCGAGCAGCGCTCGGCCGCGATGCTCCGTGGTGACGCCACCACCGAGGCCGACGCCGACGGGGACACGATCGGGTCTCCGGTCGCCGGGTCCGACGACTCGGCCGAGCATCCGCCCTACCGTCCGACTCCGCACCCCCGGCCGAGGCCGGGCGCCGAGGCCAGGGGCACCGAGAGCACGGTCGCCGGCCCCGCCAAGCCGCCAACCGGGTTGGGCCCCGCGAGCCAGCCGCAGCGCGGCGCCGGCATGGTGATCGCCGACCGGTACCGCCTGTTGTCGCAGGCAGGCGCCGACATGTCGGTGCACGCCGAGTTCTGGCGCGCCAGGGACACCGTGCTGGAACGGGACGTGGCGCTGACCCTGCTGCAGGAGACCGGCGAGTCAGGCCAGTCCGCGCGGGCCGCCGACATGATCACCAAGGCGCTGCGCTGGGGTCGTTTCGAGCACGTCGGCTGCGCCCGGCTGCTGGATGTGATGCGCAACGACCACGGCGGGCTGCCAGACGACGTGCTCGGCCTCGCGGTCACCGAGTGGGTGCCGGGGCGCAGCCTCGCCGAGGCGGTGGCCGCCGGCCCGCTGCGTACCGGCGTTGTGCTCGGCATGCTCGCGCCGCTCGCCCAGGCGGCCGAGGTGGCGCACCGCCAGGGCCTGGTGCTGGGCTGCGCGCACCCGCAGCGCGTCCGGATCACCCCGGAGGGCAAGGCACGGCTGGCGTTCGCGCTGCCCCACCCCGATGTCACCCCCGCCGACGACGTGCGCGGCCTCGGCGCGCTGCTCTACGCGCTGCTCACCGCCCGCTGGCCGCTGTCCGGCACGGACGCCGAGCTGGCCGGCCTCGCGGCGGCACCCCGCGACCTGCAGGACATGGTCGTACCGCCCGGCATCCTGCGCCCCGGGGTCTCCGTGGAGGTGTCCGCGCTGGCCCTGGGTGCGCTCGGGGCGGGCGCGCCGCACGGCAGAGTGCACACCGCCGCCGGCGTCTACAAGGTGCTCACGGAGCTGCTGGAGGCCGAGCAGGAGGCCGCGCTGCTGCCGCCGCCTGACGACGGCGCGCCGGTCGACCCCGACGAGGTCTGGCGGGTCGACTCGCCCCCAGCCCCCGAGCCGGACCGCAAGCGCAAGCTGAGCATCGGGATGAGCGGGCTGGCCCTCGGCATGGTCGCGGTGCTGACCTACGTGGCCATCCAGGTGGGCTCCATGCTCGGCATCGCGCCGTCCTCGGGTCCCCGCATCACCGTGACCGGCACCGGCCCGGCCGCCGGGGCCCCGGCGGCCCCGGGTACCGACTCCGGGCCCGACTCGCTGCCCGACGCCAACCGGGAGGCCGTGGTGCACCCGGCCTCGGTCCGGGTGTTCGACCCGACGGGCGACCCTGACAACCCCGGCCGCGTCGGCCGGGTGGTGGACGACGACCCGAGCTCCAGCTGGGGCACGTACATCTACCACCAGCCGTTCCCCGCGCTGAAGCCCGGCGTCGGGATCATGGTGTCCTTCTCATCGCCGGTCCAGCTGTCCACCCTGACAATCGCCTCGCCGAGTGTGGGCAGCCAGATGGAGATCCGCTCCGCGCCCACCCCGGATGCGACGTTCGCCCAGACCATCCCGATCGGCAACGCCACGGTCGCCGGCAACAACACGGTCGTCTCGCTGACCGGTAGCCAGCCGGTGCAGAACGTGCTGGTCTGGATCACGAAGCTGGGCGGCGGCGGCGACCAGAACGTCACCGAGATCTCCGACCTGCGCTTCGAGCGCGTCACCGGCTGACCCACCCCGCTCGCGCGGCTGTGGTCGCGATCGCGAAGCGTTCCGCCGTTCCGGCCCCGGGCGGCCCGCGGGCTGCCTAGCGTCCCCGCTCGTGACCCGTTCCGATGCCGAGCTGCTCCGCGCCCACCTGGCCGGTGACCGGGCGGCGTATCCCGAGCTGTTCAGGCGCTACCAGTCATTCCTGTGGACGATCGCGTACAACGAGCTGCGCAACCGCGAGGACGCCGCCGAGGCGGTGCAGGACACGCTGATGCGCGCCTACCAGGCCGCCGACCGATGCACCTCCGACGGCTCGATCCGGGGCTGGTTGGTCAAGATCCTGCTCAACATCTGCCGGGACCAGTTCCGGCGCAGCCGCGGCCGGCCCTCCGAGGCATGGCCCGGCGAGGCGCTGGACGAGGTTCCGATGCCACGCAACCCGATCGCCGACCACGAGATGCGGATGGACATCTTGGCCGCGCTGGCCCAGCTCCCACCGCAACTGGGCCAGGTCCTGCTGATGGTGGACCTGGCCGGGTGGCCACTCAGCGAGGTAGCCGAGGCGCTCGGCGTCGCCGTCGGCACCGTGAAGAGCCGCGGTTGGCGGGCCAGGAAAGGCCTGTTCGAGGTCTACCGGGCCACCCAACCCGCCCTGCAGGTCGCGACGGAGGACCGGTGAAGGAAATGGACCCCCTGTACCCGGACACCGCGAGCATCACCTCGGCCCTGGGTGAGCTCGTGCCGGACGACCTCGACCTGGCCGGCCTGCCGCCGGAGCTGATCGCCTCGCTGGCGGCGAACCGGGTCGAGCTCGGCAACACGGAGCTGCCGCCACCGCCGGCCGACCTGGTCGAGCGCTGGGAAGCGGCCCTCGCCGAGCTGCCGCCGCTGGTGCCGAGCGCGCCCACCGGCGCCTCGCACGCCGCGCCGGTGGCCGAGCAGGCCGGCCCGACGGCGCCCGAGCGCCGGCCCGGTGGCCGGCGGGCGGTGGTGACGCAGATACGCCGGCGGGCGGGCCGGTGGGCCGGTGGGCTGGCCGCCGCGGCGGCGGTCGCGGCCCTCGTGGTGGTCGCGCTACCGGGCCCCGCCGATCCGCTGCCCGCCGATCCGCTGCCCGCCGACACCGGTCCGCTGGCACTGACCACCAAGGACCTGCCGGTCGGCGGCCAGGACTACGGCCCGCTGCGGGACCCGGCCCGCCGGGCCGCCTGCCTGGCCCACGCGGGCGCGCCGGGGGCGACCGTGCTCGGTGCCCGCCAGGTCGACTGGGCCGGCCGTCCCGGTGTGCTGCTCGTACTGCCCACCGGCGAGCCCGGGCGGCTGCGTGCGCTGGTGGTCAGCCCGGACTGCGCCGCCGACCGGGGCGAGGTGCTGGCCGACATCCCGGTCGGGCGGTGAGCAGGGTCGCCCGTCCGGACCGGGTCAGCGCAGCGTGTCGTCGAGCCAGTCGTAGACCCGGGCCATCGCGAGCCGCTGCGCGCCGGCCTGGCAGTGCGCGTCGGCGCCCTCCTCCTCGGTGAACCGCAGCATCGTCTTCGGGCAGGTCAGGTGCTCGAAGAGCTGGTCGGGCTCGGCGACGACACCGTCGTGGCCGGCGAAGAACAGGTCGTCCTCGGCGGCGCAGACCAGGGTCGGGCAGCTGATCCGCTCGGCTACGCCGTCACGCACGTGGTAGTCGAGGTAGGCCCCCACGAAACGCCTCGGGTCCGGCACACCCATCGCGAACTGGCCGTGGCCGAACGCCCACCGCATCGTCGGGCTGGCCGCGCGCGCGAGCTCGAGGATCCGGTCGAGCTCGTCGTCCCGCTCGGCGTGCGTCCTGCGGTAGAGGGTCTCCCGGTCGATGCCGAGCGCGACCGTGGCGGTGCTGCTGGCGTCGTACACGCCGTCGAGCGCGACCAGGGCGGCCAGCCGGGGCTCGAAGGCGGCGGCCCTCGGCGCGAGCATGCCACCGAGGCTGAGGCCGAGCAGCGCGACCCGGTCGGGGTCGGCGGTCGGCTCGAAGGCCAGCAGGTGGTCGAGCACGGGGGTGACGACGTGCTCCCAATCGGGCCGGAAGTTGAGCTTGTGACGGTGCAGCGCGCTGGGCTGGCCGGGTCCGTCGAAGACGAGCACGTGGTAGCCGCGTACCACGCCGGCCAGCGCGCCGAAGAAATGCATCTCCTCGGCGCTGCCGTCGAAGCCGCTGTGCATCAGCACGGTCGGCCGGCGCTCGCCGGAGGCGGTGTCGGCCCGGTAGAGGTAGCCGTGCAGCACGGTGCCGTCGTAGGGGATCTCGACGGGCTCGGCGACGCCGTCGATACGGCATACGGCGGCCTGGAAGCAGTCGACCCCGCGCCCGTAGGCATAGCTGATCCGGGGGTCGTCCGGGTTGTCGTGCAGGAAGAACTCGGCCGTCCGGTAGTAGTTGGATGCGCGCAGGTAACCGTCGCGGGCGCTGACCAGGTGGCCGGCGGCCTCGGCCCGCTCCGCCTCGCCGGCGACGCGCGCCGCGGTGGCGAGCCAGGCGTCGTGCCAGCTGTCGTAGTCGCCGGAGGTGATGCGGGCGGACGTGGCCACGACCTCGCCGAAGTCGGC
>DATAYB010000222.1:0-5987 GCA_036272795.1 Pseudonocardia sp. | reverse complement strand
CCGGGCTGGAACAGCAGCCGGCCCTTGAGCCGCAGTGCGCTCTGGTTGTGCAGCAACTGCTCCCACCAGCGCCCGACGACCTACTCCGGGATGAACACCGTGACCACGTCCCGAGGGTTGTCGGTGCGGATCCGCTTGACGTACTCCAGTACCGGCCGCGTGATCTCCCGGTACGGCGACTCGATGACCTTCAGCGGCACCGGCACGTTCCGGTCCTCCCAGGCCTTCGTCAGGCCCCGGGTGTCCTTGTCGTCGACGTTCACGGTGACCGCCTCGAGCTGGTCGGGCCGGGTGGCCCTGGCATAACCCAGTGCCCGGATGGTGGACCGGTTCAGGCCGGAGACCAGCACGATGGCGTGGTTGCGGGCCGGCAGCACGGGCATCTCGTCGCCGAGCTGGATCTCGGCGGCCACCGTCGAGTAGTGCTTGTGGATGGCCAGCATCAGCGCGTACGCCCCGCCCATCGCGGCCAGCGCGATCCAGGCGCCCTGGCTGAACTTGGTGACCAGCACCAGGATCAGCACCGCTCCGGTCATGGTCAGGCCGAAGCCGTTGATGCCCTGCGAACGGCGCATCTTGCGGCGCGCGGCGGGGTCGGTCTCACGTGACAGCAACCGGTGCCAGTGCCGGAGCATGCCGGTCTGGGACAGCGTGAAGGACACGAACACGCCGACCGTGTACAGCGGGATCAGCCGGGTCACCTCGGCCTGGAAGCCCACCACCAGGACCACCGCGAAGCCCGCCAGGAAGACGATGCCGTTGGAGAACGCGAGCCGGTCGCCCCGGGTGTGCAGCTGGCGGGGCAGGTAGCGGTCCTGGGCGAGGATCGAGCCGAGCACCGGGAAGCCGTTGAACGCGGTGTTCGCGGCCAGCACCAGGATCAGGGCCGTGAACACCACCACGAAGTAGAAGCCGAAGCGGAAGTTGCCGAACACCGCGTCGGCAAGCTGGGCGACCATGGTCTGCTGCACGTAGCCGGGCGGAGCCCCGAGGAGCTGGGTGCCGGGGTCCTCGGCGACCTTGATGCCGGTCAGCCTGGCCAGCGCGATCATGCCCATCACGAGGCTGACAGCGATCGTGCCGAGCAGCAGCAGGGTGGTCGCCGCGTTCTTCGACTTGGGCTTCTTGAACGCGGGCACGCCGTTGCTGATCGCCTCGACACCGGTCAGCGCCGCGCAGCCCTGGGTGAACGAGCGCAGCACCAGGAAGACCAGCGCGAAACCGGTCAGGTGGTCGCCCTCGCCCACCAGCTGGAGGTTGGCACTGGACGCCTGGATGGGGTCGCCGAAGATCACGATCCGGGTGAGGCCCCAGATCACCATCGCCCCGATGCCGAACATGAACGCGTAGGTGGGGATCGCGAACGCGGTGCCCGACTCGCGCAGCCCGCGCAGGTTCATCGCGGTGAGCAGCACGATCGCCACCACCGAGAAGATCACCTTGTGCGTCTCGACGAACGGCAGCACCGCGCCGATGTTGGCCGCGGCCGAGGAGATCGACACCGCCACCGTGAGCGTGTAGTCGACCAGCAGCGCGCTCGCCACGGTGAGCCCCGCGTAGCGCCCGAGGTTGACCGTGGCCACCTCGTAGTCCCCGCCGCCGGACGGGTAGGCGTGCACGTTCTGCCGGTAGCTGGTCACCACGGTGAGCAGCACCACGACGACGGCCAGCCCGATCCAGGGCGAGTACGAGTACGCCGAGATGCCCGCGATCGACAGCGTGACAAAAATTTCCTCAGGGGCGTAGGCCACCGAGGACAGGGCGTCGGAGGCGAACACGGGCAGCGCCAGCCGCTTGGGCAACAGCGTGTCGCCGAGCTTGTCACTGCGCTGCGGGCGACCCACCAGAATCCGCTTGAGCGCGGTGGTTACCTTCGGCACGCGGGCAGCCTATGCGTACGTTGCGCATGTCACTGGTGCTGGGCACCTTTTCAGACATTAGGGTTCCGCCGGAGGTGGACCCGAGGGGAGACTGCATCCGTGCGAGTGGTGATCATGGGTTGTGGTCGGGTGGGCTCCTCGTTAGCCGCCGGCCTGGAACGGCAGGGGCACGAGGTGGCCGTGATCGATCGCGACCCCAAGGCCTTCCGTCGGCTCAACACGGACTTCCGCGGTGAGCAGGTGTGTGGCATCGGGTTCCATCCCGACGTACTGCGCCGGGCGGGGGTGGAACGGGCCGCGGCGTTCGCGGCGGTGTCGAGCGGCGACAACTCGAACATCATCGCGGCCAGGGTGGCGCGGGAGACGTTCGGCATCGAGCGGGTCGTGGCGCGGATCTACGACGCGCGGCGTGCCGAGGTGTACGAGCGCCTCGGCATCCCGACCGTGGCCACGGTGCCGTGGACCACCGACCGGCTGATGCGGATGATCCTCCCGGACAGCGTCGGCAGCGCGTGGCGGGACCCGTCCGGGCAGGTCGCGGTGCTCGCGCCGCCGCTACACGAGGGCTGGGCCGGCCGGTCCGTGCACGAGCTGGAGCAGCACACCGGCGGCCGGGTGGCCTTCATCGTGCGCTTCGGTGCCGGCGTGCTGCCAGGAGCGAAGACCGTGATCCAGGCCGAGGACACCGTGTACCTGGCAGCGGTGTCCGGCACCATCGCCGATGTGACCACCGCCGCCGCGCGCGAGCCCGAGGGGAGCTGATCCGACGATGCGGGTCGCCATTGCCGGCGCCGGGGCGGTCGGGCGGTCGATCGCCACTGAGCTGATCGACAACGAGCACGAGGTCATGCTCATCGAGCGGGACCTGGCCGCCATCGAGCCGGAGAGCGTCGAACGGGCGGAGTGGGTCAACGCGGACGCCTGCGAGCTCGCCTCCCTTGAGGAGGCCGGGCTGCACGGCTGTGACGTCGTGATCGCGGCCACCGGGGACGACAAGGTCAACCTGGTCGTGTCGCTGCTGGCCAAGATGGAGTTCGCGGTGCGCCGCGTCGTGGCCAGGGTGAACGACCCTCGCAACGAGTGGCTGTTCAACGACAACTGGGGCGTCGACGTGGCAGTGTCCACGCCCCGGATCCTCGCCGCCGTGGTCGAGGAGGCGGTCAGCGTCGGCGACCTGGTCCGGCTGATGACGCTGCGCCAGGGACAGGCCAACCTGGTCGAGGTGACGCTGCCGGAGACCACCCCGCTGGCGGGCCGCCCCGTCCGCGAGCTGCGGCTGCCCACCGACTCCGCGCTGTTGGTGATCCTGCGCGGCGGCCGGGTGATCGTGCCCCAGCCGGACGACTCGCTGGAGGGTCTGGACGAGCTGCTGCTGGTCGCTACGGCCGACGTCGAGGAGGAGATCCGGGCGGCGCTCGACAGCTGAGCCGGCCCCCTGGGACCACATCGGAACGGCCCGACCACCCAGCTGGTGGTCGGGCCGTTCCAGGTTTGTGTGCGGGCGGCTCAGGCGGCCTGGGCGGCGGCGCTGCGCTCCCTGGCCCTGCGGACCGCCCAGAGCGTGCCCAGCAGCGCCAGCGCGGTCAGCGCGTAACCCGCGATCCGGGCCACCGCGAGCCAGCCCGGCTCGTTCGCCGCGTACAGCCACTGCTGCGCGACGAACTTGACCGCGAACATCACCGCCCACAGCAGGGTGGCGAACGTGTAGGCGCGGCGCAGCGCCGGGTCGTCCCGCCAGCCATGGCCGTCGCCGTTGAGACCGTGCCAGATCACCCCGGCCAGCGGCCACCGGACCACGGCGGACACCAGGAAGACCACGCCCAGCAATGCGCTGTACCAGATGCCCACGAGGAAGAAGTCCCGCGCCTCGCCGGTGCGGTGGGCGATGAAGGCGCCGATGGCCACACCGAACAGGCCGGACACCGCCGGCTGCAACGGCTCCTTGCGGACCAGCCGCAGCACGGCGATCGCGACCGCGACACCGATCGAGGCCACCAGCGCCGTGCCGAGCGAGGTCAACGAGTTGACCACGACGAAGACCACGACCGGGACCGTCGAGTAGATCATCCCGGGGATGCCGCCCAGCTGCTCCAGGATGGACCTGGGCGGCTCCTCGTCGACCACCTTGGGGATCACCGCGGTGGCGTCGTCCTCGGTGCCCGCCGCACTGGGCGGCACCGGACCGGCCGAGGCCTGGCTGGCTTGGGCCGGACTGGCAGATCCGGAGCTCGAGCGGGAGTGCCGACCCGTCACGAGGCCTGTCGCAGCTCGTAGTAGGGGTTGTAGAGCACCTTGCGACCGTTGCGTACCGCGACCCGACCGCGCACCTTGATCAGGCGCCCCGGCTCGATGCCAGGGATCCGCCTGCGGCCGACCCAGATCAGGGTGACGCCGTCGGTGCCGTCGAACAGCTCCGCCTCCAGCGTCGCCGCCGCGTCCTTGGGACTGAGTTCCACGGAGCGCAGCCTACCGAGCATGGTGACCTCGTCCCCACAGCGGCAGTCACAGGCTCGCTGCGCTCCGGAGAGCTCCGCGTCCCGGGACAGATCATCCGCGTCGAGATCCTCGACGTCAGTGGTGAGTCTGCGAATGATTCGTTTCAGGAGGCCACCGTCGGTGGTTCCCATGCCCTCTCCCGGCTGTTGCAGCGAGCCGGCCGAGTCCGACCGACGCGCTACCACAATAACCTCCCTAACGGCCATTCAGTAACGGTGCGGCACCATCCCTGTCATGCACCCGTCACACCACCCGTCGGGAGGTCCCCGGACGGCCGTACTGCTGCCTGGCAGCGGCTCCGACGAGGTGTTCGTGCGTGCCGCTCTGGCCTCGCCGCTGCGGGCCATCGGGCTCACCGTGCTGACCCCCACGGTCCGGCCGGGCGCGGAGGTGGTGGACGGCTACCTGGCCGCCCTGGACGCGGCCGCGCTCGACGGCCCGGTGCTGGTCGGCGGCATCTCACTCGGTGCACAGGTCGCGGCGCGATGGGCGGCGAGGCGGACGGACGGGGCGGTCACCGGTCTGCTGCTGGCGCTGCCCGCCTGGACCGGGCTGCCCGGCTCGGCCCCCGCCGCGGTGGCTGCCTCGGTCACCGCCGACGCCGTCCGGCGGGACGGCCTCGCCGCCACGATCGACAACACTCGCGCGCAGACCCCCGGCTGGCTGGGCGACGAGCTGGCGAGGGCCTGGGCACGGCACGGCGCCGGCCTGGCCGACTCCCTCGACACGGCCGCCGCCACCCCCGGCCCCACCGCCACCGAGCTCGCGGGGCTGCGCGTGCCGGTCGCCGTGGTGGGGCTGGGCGACGACCCGGTGCACCCGCTGGCGGTCGCCCGGCGGTGGGCCGCGCTGTCCCCTCGCTCGGCGCTGGTCAGCAGCACCCTCTCGGCGCTCGGCCGGGACCGCGCGACCCTCGGCCGCGCGCTCGCGCTCGCCTGGCTACGAGCCGACACGGTCGCCCTGCCCGTGCCCTGACCGGGGGATTTTCCGCCGGTAACTGAGGGTTCACTGATGATGACGTGACGTGTCGTCGGCGCGCGGGCTAGTGGTGTGTGGGCCGGGGCGCGTGGGCAGGGTCAGCGCCGGCCGGGCTGATCGGGGCGGCGGTGCCGGCCGGAGCGGTCGATCAGGGGCGCCCGCTCCCCGATGACCGCCGCGTCCTGCGTGAGCGCCAGGTGCAGCGAGTCGGCGGTCCCCAGCACAGACCCGTCCGTCGGGCTCCCGGGCCGGCTACCCGGGTACGCCGGGTCGTACCGAGCGGGCGGACCGGGCTGGTGGGGCGGCGGGCCGGCGGGGGCCTGGGAGGCCCGTTGCCGGTCGGGGGCGTACGGGTCCCTGGCGTGCTGCTCCGGGGCGTACGGGTTGCCCGGCGTGTGGCGGCTCGGCGGCTGGGCCTGCGGGTACTGCCGAGGCGGCTGGCCGGACGCGTACTGCCCGGACGGGTGCTGGCCCGGCGGCGGCTGACCGCCCG
The DNA here is from genome assembly GCA_036272795.1 of Pseudonocardia sp. GTDB lineage: Bacteria > Actinomycetota > Actinomycetes > Mycobacteriales > Pseudonocardiaceae > Pseudonocardia. Next base: position 140 of record DATAYB010000222.1, on the reverse strand, counting down.
GGTACCCGGCCGACCGATGCTGGCTGGCCGGGTCAGGCACCGAGGGGCGCCGGTGCGGCCCCGACGGCTGCCCACCCGAGTACCGCTGTCCGCCCGGGTACCCCTGCTGGCCGTCCGAGTACGGCTGCGCGCCCGAATGC
>DATAYB010000221.1:0-15266 GCA_036272795.1 Pseudonocardia sp. | reverse complement strand
CGAATGACGGCCGGGGACAGCTCCGTCGCCGTGTTCAGCGGTCATCGGTCGCCTCCGTGAGGTGGCATGTGGCCGAGGCTCGGGGGTGCCCGTTCCTCGTTCGGTCTTCGCCGAGCGTAGGGAGATAGCGCTCGGACAGCGCGGCCTTCACTCTACGGCGTGACGTTCGTCGCACTGACTCGGGGCACGGCGGGCCCTCCGCGTTCGGTGTCGTCCCTCGGGTCAACCGCACCTCTGGCAGACGCGACTACCATTGGCAACGTGGAGACGCTACGGCGGACGTTGCACGAGCGCGGGTTCCGGATGACGCCGCAACGACAGCTGGTGCTGGACGCTGTCGAGGAGCTCGAACACGCCACCCCCGAACAGATCTGTACCTCTGTGCAGCGGCAGGCGCCCGCGGTGAACATCACCACCGTGTACCGCACGCTGGACCTGCTGGAGCGGCTCGGCCTGGTGCGCCACACACACCTCGGGCACGGCGCGCCCAACTACTCGGTCCGCGAGCATGAGCACGTGCACCTGGTCTGCCACGGGTGCGGCTCGGTCGCCGAGGTGCCGTCCGGGCTGCTGGACGCGCTGGCCGCCCGGCTGGACACCGACCACGGCTTCCGGCTGGACGCCACCCATGTGGCGCTCTCCGGCACCTGCCGGGACTGTGCCGCCGAGCACGCCGCCGAGCACCCCGCCGGCCCCGGCCGGCCCGACACCCCGGCAGCGCGAGCGGCCGACCAGGAGGCCCACCAGTGACCCCACCGAGCCCGTTGCTGGCGCTGCCAGGGGTGGTCGCCGTCGAGGAGGGCCCGGACCTGGGGCTGCCGCTGCACCACGGTGACCCGCAGGTCGAGCAGCGCGCGATGGAGCGCTCGGCCGCCGTCGTCGACAGGTCGAACCGCGAGGTGATCGCGGTGCCCGGCGAGGACCGGCTGTCGTGGCTGCACCTGCTGCTCACCCAGCACGTCAGCGAGCTGGCGGCGGACACCGGTACCGAGGCGTTGGTGCTCGACATCAACGGCCGGGTGGAGTTCCACTCGGTGCTCTCCCAGGTGGCCGACACGGTCTGGCTGGACGTCGAGCCAGGCACCTCGGCGGGGCTGCTCGAGTACCTGCAGAAGATGAAGTTCTGGTCCAAGGTGGAGCCGCGTTCGGCCACCGAAGAGCTCGCGCTGCTCAGCGTGGTCGGCCCGAACACGGCGGACGTGCTCGCCAAGGCCGGCGTGCCGGTGCCTGAGCGGCCCTACGACTCGGCGGCATTGCCCGGTGGCGGGCTGGTGCGGCGGATGCCCGGGCTGAGCGGCGAGCTGGGCTCCTCGGCCGACCTGTTGGTGCCCCGCGGCGAGCTGGTGGACTGGTGGCTGCGGCTGCGCGACGCGGGCGCGGCGGCCGCCGGCACGATGGCTTACGAGGCACTGCGGGTCGCCGCGTTGCGCCCCCGGCTGCACCAGGACACCGACGAGCGGACCATTCCGCACGAGGTCGGTTGGATCGGCTCGGCGGTACACCTGACCAAGGGCTGCTACCGGGGCCAGGAGACGGTCGCCAGGGTGGCCAACCTCGGCCGGCCGCCGCGCCGGCTCGTGCTGCTGCACCTCGACGCAGGCGACGAGGAGATGCCGCTGCCCGGGGAGCCGGTGACGCTGGACGGCCGCACGGTCGGGCGGGTCGGCACCGCGGTGCTGCACCACGAGCTCGGCGGCGTGGCGCTGGCGCTGCTCAAGCGGTCGGTCCCGGTGGACGCGGAGCTGGTGGCCGGCGCCGAGCACCGCGCCGCGCCGGCCCGGGTGGATCCGGACTCGGTGTCGCCGGAGGACGGGACGGAGCCGGCCGGTCGCCTCGCCCAGGCGCGCGCCGCCGGCCGCCTGCGCTGAGCCGCCTGCGTTGAGCCGCCTGCGCTGAGGCTGCTGCGCTGAGGCTGCTGCGCTGAGGCCGCCTGTGTTGAGTCGGGACCGGCCGGGCGAGCAGTCGGGCTTGCCGACAAATGGCGGTTTCCTGACCGTTGACCGATCAGGAAACCCCCTGAGAGGGCCCTGATACCCGGTCGGGTCGGTATCTCCACCCGGTGCGGGGAGTGCCACGTCGCACAGACTGCCGCGCGCAATGTACGGTAGAGGGCAGGACATTCAAACGAGATGAACGGGGCCGCCGCTAACCTCGGCCGCCCCTTCCCTGTTGTAAGGGGGACGAGCCATGGGGCGCGGCCGAGCTAAGGCCAAGCAGACGAAGGTGGCCCGCGAACTCAAGTACAGCTCCCCGGGTCTTGACGCCGATGCCTTGCAACGCGAGCTTGCCGGTGTCTCCGTCCAAGAACCGGAGAACGCTGACGACGAGTTCGAGGACGAGTACGACGACTACCGCCGCCGCTAACAGCGGCGGTGGGGGTCCCACCGTTCTCTGATGGCCTCGGGCCATCGAAACCCCCGTGCCTGGTGAGTCTTCTCGCTGTGCGGTTATGTGACGGGTCGCACGTGGTCGACCAGCGTTCGCCAGTGGTGTAACAAGCCACTGGCGTCGCTGGGGCAGATGGTCACCGTGCCGTCCCGGCGCAGCTGCACGAACCAGCCAGCGTCGGTGGCGTGGAAGCCGATCACCCAGGGTGCTCGGCGACCAGGCCCTCCGAAGTGTGCGGTGGCGCCGAGCTGGCCTCGACACCACATGCCCTCGCACATCCGGACCAGTGAGCTCGCCTCCAGACGCGGTACGCCGTGCTGTTCCAGCCGGTCGGCGAGCTCTCGCGGGTTGCCGCTGTCCGCTGCCCGGGTGGCGGCGTCCAGCGCATCGGCCGGGACGTGCACCGTGCGCCCGGTGCCGGCGTGGGTCGACCCCAGCCGCTCCAGCAGGGCGGGGGCGAGCCGGGCGGCGTCCATCGGTGCGAGGTCGAGCTGTTCGTCGTCCTCGCTGGTGAGTACCGCGACGCCCCGGTCACCGGCGACCGCGCCGACCCCGAGGATCTGGCCCTGGGGGCCGCTGTAGCGCAGGTCCAGCTCGTACTCCGGCTCGGCGAGCAGCCGCAGCGCGGCAGCCAGGTCAGCCCTGGGCCGGCCGCTGTCGGCGAGCTGCCGGCCGCCCAGCGCGGCCAGGGCGAGCTGCCGGCGCGGCCGGTCGAAACCGCGGCCGGCGCCGCTGCCGGTCAGCGCGGGAGGGGCCTGGTCGAGGTCGAGTGCCTGCCAGCAGGCGGTGAACTCCAGCGGGGACAGCCGTACCGAGGCTGGTGGCGCGGTGTCGGTGCGCACGCCGCTCCGGTCCGTCATGTGTCCCCCTGGGCTCGCCTGGTGGGCCATGGATGCTCGTATCCTGCACCCACCGGAGCGTGCCCGGGGGAGATTCGGGCCGAGGAACTCAGATTGACGTGGTCAGAACCGGGGGTGTTCGCCGCGCAGCACAACGCGGACGCCGTCCTGCTCGATCGCCACGTCCTTGGCCCGCTGCACGTCGCCGAGCACCCACGCCGGCATGTGCCTCGCGGTGAGCATGGCCATGGCGCGGTCCACGTCGTCCGGGGCGAGCACGGCGACCATGCCGACGCCCATGTTGAACGTCTTCTCCATCTCGGGGCGCTCGACGCGGCCCCGGGCGGCGATCATCTTGAACACCGGCGCCGGCGTCCAACTGCCCCGGTCGCACACCGCCGCGAGGCCCTTGGGCAGCACGCGGGACAGGTTGCGGGCCAGGCCGCCGCCGGTGATGTGCGCGAAGGTGCGGACCTCGGTCTCGGCGGCCACCGCGAGGCAGTCCAGCGCGTAGATCCGGGTCGGCTCGAGCAGTTCCTCGCCGAGCGTGCGGCCGAACTCCTCGACCTGCTCGGTGAGCGGCAGCCGCGCGAGCTCCAGCAGAACGTGCCTGGCCAGCGAGTAGCCGTTGGAGTGCAGCCCGGACGAGCCCATCGCCACGATCACGTCACCCGGGCGGACCCGCTCGGGGCCGAGCATCCGGTCGGCCTCCACGATGCCGACGCCGGACGCCGACAGGTCGTAGTGGCCGGCCTGCATCAGCCCGGGGTGCTCCGCCGTCTCGCCGCCGAGCAGTGCGCAGCCGCTGCGCTGGCAGCCGTCCGCGATGCCCTTCACGATCGCCGAGATCTTCTCGGGCACCAGGGTGCCGCAGGCGATGTAGTCCTGCAGGAACAGTGGTTCCGCGCCGCACACCACCAGGTCGTCGACGACCATGGCGACCAGGTCGAGGCCGATGGTGTCGTGTTTGTCCAGCGCCTGTGCGATGGCGAGCTTCGTGCCGACGCCGTCGGTGGACGCGGCCAGCACCGGTTCGGTGTAGCGGTCCATCTTCAGCTTGAACAGCCCGGCGAAGCCGCCGATGCCACCCATCACCTCGGGCCGGCTGGCCTTCTCCGTCCAGGGTCGGAACTGCTCGACCGCCCGTTCCCCGGCGTCGATGTCCACTCCGGCGCCCGCGTAGCTGGCGTGCGGTGACGCGCTGGTGGGATCGGGGCTGGGGGGTGACACGGGCATGGCGGAGTGACTCCGGTGGATCTCGGCAATGGGGCGGGGTACCAGGACAGGCTACGGCTGTCGCATGGCCCCAGCCGCACCGTACCCGGCCGTGAGTGACCCGTCGTCCGAAATGATGTCCTCGAGCAGGTGCTTGCCGAGGCTGGCGTCGTCCGGCAGCGGGATCGGGTACTTGCCGTTGAAGCAGGCCGCGCAGAGCCGGCTGGCGGGCTGCTCGGTCGCTTTGATCAGGCCTTCCAGCGATACGTAGCCCAGGGTGTCGGCGCCGATCGAGCGGCGCACGCCGTCCAGGTCGAGGTCGCCGGCGACCAGCTCGGCGCGGCTGGCGAAGTCGATGCCGTAGAAGCAGGGCCAGCGCACCGGCGGCGAGGCGATCCGCACGTGCACCTCGAGCGCGCCGGCCTCGCGCAGCATGCGGACCAGCGCGCGCTGGGTGTTGCCGCGCACGATGGAGTCGTCCACCACGACCAGCCGCTTGCCCCGGATGACCTCGCGCAGCGGGTTGAGCTTGAGCCGGATGCCGAGCTGGCGGATGGTCTGCGACGGCTGGATGAACGTGCGGCCGACGTAGGCGTTCTTGACGAGGCCCTGGCCGTACGGGATACCGGAGCCCTGGGCGTAGCCGATGGCCGCCGGCGTGCCGGACTCCGGTGTCGGGATCACCAGGTCGGCGTCGACCGGGTACTCCTCGGCCAGCAGCCGCCCGATGGCCACCCGCGCGGAGTGCACCGAGCGGCCGGCGATCGTGGTGTCGGGGCGGGCCAGGTAGACGTACTCGAACACGCAGCCCTTCGGCTCCGGCGCGGCGAACCGGCGGCTGCGCAGCCCGTTCTCGTCGATCGCCAGCAGCTCGCCGGGCTCCACCTCACGCACGAAGCTCGCGCCCACGATGTCCAGTGCGGCCGTCTCGCTGGCCAGCACCCAGCCGCGCTCCAGCCGGCCGAGCACCAGCGGCCGGACGCCGTGCGGGTCGCGCGCCGCGAACAGCGTCTGCTCGTCCGCGAAGACCAGCGAGAATGCCCCGCGCACCCGGGGCAGCAGCCGGACGGCGGCCTCCTCGAGCCCGATGTCGGCGGCGGTGGCCGCGAGCAGCTCGGAGATCAGGTCGGAGTCGGTGGTCGGGGCGACGCGGCCGTGCTGCTTGGGCTGGCCGACCAGTGCGGCCACCTCGTCACGCAGCTCGGCGGTGTTCACCAGGTTGCCGTTGTGGCCGAGCACCAGGCCGCTGCCCGTGTCCGTGGTGCGGAACGTCGGCTGGGCGTTCTCCCACGTCGTCGAGCCGGTGGTCGAGTACCGGGTGTGCCCGACGGCGAGGTGTCCGCGCAGGGAGCTCAGCGTCTGCTCGTCGAAGACCTGGCTGACGAGCCCGAGGTCCTTGAACACCACGATCTGCCGGCCGTCGCTCACCGCGATGCCGGCGGCCTCCTGGCCACGGTGCTGCAGGGCGAACAACCCGAAGTAGGTCAGCTTCGCAACCTCTTCACCGGGTGCCCATACACCAAAAACGCCGCACTCCTCGCGCGGCTCGTTCTCGATGGGCTCGATGGCTAAGTCGTCGGAGGCTTCGACGGACGCGGTCTGCTCTGACGTCTGCGGGTCCAACGCATGCTCCCGGCACGGTTGCAGGATGATCTGACCTTGATCTTGCGGGGTGTTCGCTAGGTCGGTGATCCCGGACGTGAAGTCAGTCTAGACGAGTGATTACCGCAACCGGGCCGTTGGTGAACCTGCTCACCGCGACGGACCTCAGGCGGTGGCCCAGGGTGACCGCCGCGATCCGCCTGGTGCCCGGCGCCACCCGGATGGTCGCCGGCCCACGATCCGCAGCGTGACCGGGTGGACCGGCCCGGGCCCGCCGCCCGGTCAGGGCGGTCGGACGCGGGGTCAGCCGGCCAGCGGGCGGCGCAGCAGCGGGGCGAGCTGGCTGGCCGGCACGGGGTCGCCGTACCAGTGCCCCTGGCCGACGTCGCAGCCGAGCGCGCGCAGCTTGCGGGCCTGCGCGGCGGTCTCGACCCACTCCGCGGTGACCACCAGGTCCAGCGCGTGCGCCATGCTGATCAGGGCAGCGACGATCTTGCTGTCCGGGGTGTCCTCGGGGTCGGCGCCGAGCTCGATGCCGCCGGTCAGGTCGGGCGCCAGGTCGGCGGCCGGACCCCGGTCGAGCTCGGGCCCGGTCTCGCGCAGCCCCCGGATGAACGAGCCGTCGATCTTCAACCCGTGCACGGGGAGTCTGCGCAGGTAGGACAGGCTGGAGTAGCCGGTGCCGAAGTCGTCGATGGCCAGCCGGACGCCCATCTCGCGCAGCGTGCGCAGGGTGTCCGAGGCGGCCGTCTCGTCCACCAGCACGGCCCGCTCGGTGATCTCCAGCTGCAGCTGCCCCGGGTCGAGGCCGGTGTCGGCGAGCACCGTGGACACCTCGGTCAGCCAGCCAGGTTCGGCGAGCTGGCGCGGGGCCACGTTCACGCTCACGTACGGCGCGCCCCTGCCCAGCTCGTCGGCCCAGCGGCGGGCCTGCCGGCAGGCTTCGGTGAGCACCCAGCGGCCGAGCGGCACGATCGCCCCGTTGCGCTCGGCGAGCTCGATGAACCTGGCGGGCCCGAGGAGCCCGTGCTCGGGGTGCCGCCAGCGCACCAGCGCCTCGACGCCGGTGAGGTGGCCGGTCGCCAGCTCCACCAACGGTTGGTAAAACAGGTGGAACTCGTCCCGGTCGACCGCGCCGGGCACGCTGGCGGCCAGCGCGAACCGGGTCGTCTCGCCGGCATCGCGCTCCGCGTCGAACACCGCCCAGCGCCCGCCGCCCGCGCCCTTCGCCCAGGACCGGGCCGCGTCGGCGGCGCGCTGCAGCTCGCCGGGCCAGGTGTTGGTCACCGCGCTCTCCGCGATGCCGAGGCTGGCGGTGATGGACAGCAGCTGAGAGCCGATCACGAACGGCGGGATCAGCCCGGCCAGCAGGTGCCCGGCCAGCTCGGACAGGTAGCCGACACTGGGCGGGTCGGTGACCAGGATGGCGAACTCGTCGCCGCCGGTCCGCGTGACCAGGTGCCCGCCCGCGAGCAGCTGCAACCGGCCGGCCACCGCGAGCAGCAGCTGGTCGCCGACCTGGTGCCCGAGCGAGTCGTTGATCGCCCGGAAGCCGTCGAGATCGAGGTGGCAGAGCCCGACCCTGGCGACCGTGGAGTCGTCGGAGAACGCCCAGCGCAGCTGCTCGTTCATCAGCGCGCGGTTCGGCAGCCGCGTCAGTTGATCGTGGTAGGTCTGGTGCCTCAATCGTGATCGAAGCTGGTGACGTTCGGTGACATCCTCCACAACGCCGATCACGTAGTCCGGAGCTCCCGCCGAGTCCCGGACCAGCGACGCAGTGACGTAGGTCCAGATCACCGTGCCGTCCAGCCGGACGAAGCGGACCTCGCCGTGCATGTTGTCGCGGCGCCCGGTGGTGAGCTCCCGGAAGTCGGCGATCATGGCCGGGGCGTCTTCGGGGTGGACGTGGTCGGTCAGCGGGCGCGGTCCCGCCATCGACTCCGTCACGTTGAACAGCCGGTACAGCGCCGGGTTCACGTCCAGCACGTGCCCGTCCAGGTCGACCAGCGCGATCCCGACGCCGGCCTCGGTGAAGATGGCGCGGAACCGCTGCTCGCTGTCCCGCAGCGCCGCCTCGGCCTCCCTGCGGGTCTGCAGGACCGCACTGAGCAGCAGTTCCTGCTCCACCTGGGTGCGCTCGCGCAGCGCATCGGCGTAACCGGCGGCCAGTTCGCCGATGAGCTCGCCGATCCGCTCGGCCGCGTCGTAGACCTCGAAGAGCTGTGGCGCCCTGGTCCGGATCAGCCGAAGGCTGACCTGCAGCGCGTTCGGACCCCGGAACCGGGCCTCGGCCAGCTGGGCACCCAGCCGGCGGGCCGAGGAAGGCTCGAGTTGCTCCGCCCTGAGCAGTTCGGCGAGCTGAGCGGTCAGCGGGGACAGCGACGCGATGGCCTCCGGCGTACCCCAAGCGAGGTAGCACGCTTCACCCAACGCGTTGGCCCACTCCCGCGTGAACTGGCCGACGGCTAGTACAGCGCGTGATCGGTGCCCACCGACCTGTGGCACTGCGGAGCCCCTTTCGGCCGACGGGCGTGCCGATTGGACTAATCCTGCGGCCTGATGAGCCCGGACGCTACCGCTGTGGACTGGTCATCACTCGAATCGGGGATAGCGGCGGTCACTCTGCGTCGCGAAGCCGAGACGCGATACCGAGCGGTAGCAATGCCCCGACCTCCGGGGCGCGGTGCCCGGACGCAGTCACCGCGCCCTCCTCCACCGCGGCCGCCCAGCCCTGCCGGCCGGTCGCGAGTGCCAGCCAGTGCCGGGCGTCGGTCTCGACCACGTGCGGCGGCGTTCCCCTGGTGTGCGCGCCCCCGGCCAGGCACTGCACGGCCGCGAACGGCGGTACCCGCACCTCGACGGCCTTGCCCGGGTGGTGCTGCGCGAACGCCCGCAGCGAGGTGCGCACCGCGGCGGCCAGCACCGGGCGGGCCGGCTGCTCCTCCGTGCCGTCCAGCCACCCGAGCACCGGTACCAGCGCGGCCCGCAGCTGGCCGGCGTCGATGGGCTTCGTCGTCACCACTGCCTCACCATGACCACTGCCTCACCATGCCGCACCCGGGCAGCGTCCTTCCAGGTCGGGTGGCCGCGGAGTAAAAAGCGCTGGCCCGCACCGGTCGAAGGTTCTCGACTCGGTGCGGGCCAGCGCTCGGATCAGTGCGGCCGGGCGGGATCAGCCGCCGCCGCGACCACCACCACCGCCACCGCCGCCTCCGCCGCCTCCGCTGGGGTTGGCGGAGACCTGGGCCTGCGGGAGCTGGATCTCCTGGCCCTCGTTCAGCCCGGACAGCACCTGGGTGTTGTCGTCGCCGACGAGGCCTGGCTGGAACTGGACCTGGGCGGGCTTGCCGTCCGGGCCCGGGGTGTTGACGAAGGACTTGCCGCCCTGCTTGATGACTGCCGAGTTCGGCACCACCAGCACGTTGTCCAGCTCGCTGACCAGCACGCCGGCCTCGGCGGTCTGACCCGTCTTGAGCCTCGGGTCGGAGTCGGTGAGCAGGATCGTGGCGTAGTAGTTCGTGACACCGGAGATGTCGACACCGCCGGGGGCGACGGAGAGCACGGTGCCGTCGCGGGTGAGGTCGGGCAGTGCGTCGAAGGTGACCTGGACCTTCTGGTTCGGCGCGACCTTCGCCGCGTCGGACTCCTCGAAGGGCACGACCACCTGGAACGTGTCGATGTTGTTGATCACCATGAACGAGGAGCCGCCGGGGCGGGTGGCCGAGGGGGCTCCCGTTGCCGATGCCGAGGACTGGTCGCTGGTGGCCGCCGCGCCGACGCCGGGGATGGAGGCGTCGGTACCGGGGGCCAGGGCGCTGGTACCGCTGCCGTTGCCCACGTACTCGCCGACGGCACCGGTGATCGAGGAGATCGTGCCGGCGACCGGGGCGTAGAGCACCGTGTTGTCCAGGTCGCGCTGGGCGCTGGCCAGGACGGCGCGGGCGTTGGCCACCAGCGCTGCCTGGGCGGCGATGTTCGGTGCCTTGTCCGAGCGGTTCTGGTCGAGCGTGTTCTGCGCGGTGACCACGTTGTTGCGGGCGGTCTCCTCGGCTATCCGCGCCGTCGCGTCATCCACATCGAGCGTGTGCTTGGCGGCGTCGTAGGTCGTCCGCGCCGGCAGTATGGCGGCCTTGGTTGTGCCGACCGCGGACTGGACCGCTGTAGTACACCTGGGGTCGGCTGTGCTCAGCATCCCCTCGCAATCGGTGTGGTACGCCCGCTGTGCCGCTTGGTACTGCTGCAGCGCCAGCCTGACAGCCTGACGCGCCCGGAACACGGCGTTCGAGTCCTTGTCGTGCTGGGCGTCGCCGTTGTCCTTGGTGGCGTTCAGGATCCTCTTGTACTGGTCAAGAGTGTCGTGGTTGCCGCTGACGGTGGGGGAGCGCACGAGTTTGTCCAGGTTGGCCTGCTGCTCGTTGAGCAGGGCCGCGTCCTGGTTGACGATCTGCTGGAAGGAGAACGGGTCCTCCCGGGCGAGGACCTGACCGGCGCGCACCGCGTCACCGACCTTGACGCTCACCTCGACCAGCTGCGCGGCCTTGGCGAACCCCAGGTTCTGCGAGGTCACAGCGGCAAGCGCACCGGAAGCCGACACCTTGGTCGACACCTGGCCGCGCTCCACCCTGGACGTGGGAGGTGCCGGAGCCGTACTCCCACACGCCGCTGTCACCGAAGCCACCACTAAGGCCAGCGACACCGCGGCGGCCATCCGCACCCCCCTGGTGCTGCCGCGGATCGTCGTGTGAGTCATCAACTCCCCCTGCCTTTCGCCTGCTGTACGAAACCGGTGTTCGGGGCACCGGTGAACTATTGGTAGCGCAATGCCTCGATCGGCTGCAGGCGAGCGGCGCGGTTGGCCGGGAAGCCACCCGCGATCAGCCCGATCAGCAAACTGACACCGAACGAGATGAGAATCGCCCACGGTGACACCGTCGGTGCGCCGAAGTCCGGAGCGACCGTCGGAATGATCAGTGCGGCGGCGATGGTGATGGCCGTTCCGATGATGATTCCGACGACGCCGCCCATCGCCGCGAGCATCGTGGACTCGATCAGGAACTGTTTCAGAATGGCACTGCTGCGTGCACCGATGGCCTTGCGGATGCCGATCTCCCGGGTCCGCTCGGTCACCGAGACGAGCATGATGTTCGCAACCCCGATGCCGCCGACGATCAGGGAGATGGCGGCCACCGCGACGGTGAACAGTGTCAGGAACGTGAGGAACTGGTTCGCCTGGTCGAGCAGGCTCTGCAGGGCCGTGGCGTTGAAGTCTCGCTTCGCGGGCTCCCGGATGTTGTGCCGCTGGTCGAGGATCTTGTTTACCTCAGCCAGGGCCTGCGGGACCTGCGCCACGCTGGACGCCTGCACGATGATCTGCGTGACCGTGTCATTGCCGCCGACCAGGTAGGCCCGGGCGGCACCCAGCGGCATGATCGCGGCGTCGTCCTGCTGGCCGTTGCCCTTGACCACGCCGATGACCTCGAAGGTCTGGCGGCCGACGCGGACGTCCTTGCCGATCGCGTCGTTGGTGTTGCCGCCGAACAGCGTGGCGACCGCGTTGGGCCCGAGCACGACCACCCGGGCGTTCGACCGCGCCTGCTCGTTGGTGAACATCTGGCCGGCCACCAGGTCACGGTCGATCACGTTGAGGTAGTCGGCCGTCGAGCCCTGGACCGCGGCGCGGAACTGCCGCTGGTTGACCTCGATCAGCTCGGACCCGCCGACCACCGGCGTCACGTTGCCGATGTCGGGTGCCAGCGTCGGATTGCGCAGCGCGGTGACGTCGGCGTCCTTGAGGTCCTTCGCGGCGCCACCGCCCGGCACCGTGCCGTTGATCTTTGCGACCTGGATCTGGTTGCCGAGTGCGCCGAACTGGCTGTTGAAGCCGGCCTTGATGCCGTTGCCCAGCCCGACCAGCACGATCACCGCCGAGACGCCGATCACGATGCCGAGCGTGGTCAGTGCGGAACGCAGCCGGTTGGAGCGCAGGCTGCGGAGGGCGATCGTGAACGCCTCGGCGATGTTCATGGGCTGACCACTGTCCGGTTCTCCTGGACCTTGTCGCTGACGATCTCGCCGTCGCGCAAGGTGACGACGCGTTTGGCGAAGCCGGCGACCTCCTCCTCGTGCGTGATCAGGATGACCGTGCGGCCGGAGTCGTTCAGCTCCACCAGCAGCTTCATGATTTCGACCGTGGAGGCGGAGTCCAGGTTTCCGGTGGGCTCATCGGCCAGGATCATCACCGGGTCGGTGACGATCGCCCGGGCGATCGCGACGCGTTGCTGCTGCCCACCGGACAGCTCGTTCGGCATGTGCTTGACGCGGCCGCCAAGGCCGACCTTCTCCAGGGCCTCGATGGCCTTGTCCCGGCGGTTGCCGATGCCGGCGTAGACCATCGGGAGCTCGACGTTGCGGACCGCGCTGGTCCTCGGGATCAAATTGAACGACTGGAACACGAAACCGATCTTGCGGTTCCGGATCTCGGCCAGCGCATTGTCCGTCAGGTGACCGACATCGATGCCGTCCAGCTTGTACGTGCCATCGGTCGGGATGTCCAAGCACCCGAGAATGTTCATCATGGTGCTCTTGCCGGAACCGGACGCACCCATGATCGCGACAAGATCGCCGGTCTCGATGGTCAGGTTCACATTGTTGAGGGCGCGTAGTTCGATGTCGCCCATCTGATAGATCTTGGTGACGCTCTCGAGCTCGATCATTTTCCCCCCGGGTTGCGGGTGCTGCCCGCCTCCCAGCATCTCAAGAAGCGCCGTCGCAGCGGCACGTCAATTCCGGCCTTATCCCTAGCCTTGCGAACCATCTGGATAACGACCTTGGTAGGAGGCGGTTACGGACTATGGAGATCGTCACTGAGAAGGGTGTGCGCCACCTGGACGAATGCTCAGCGTCCGAAGAGAGCCGGCAGTGTCCCTTCCCAGGCCTCGCGAAGTTCCCCCAGGCGCAGCGTACCGACGTTGGTCAGCACCAACCCATCCCCCGACGGCGTCACTGAACCCAGCTCGGCGAGCGGTATTTCGGCTTCCTGACACCGCGCTGTGACCTCAATCACTCGTTCGGGGCGCACGGTCACCAGGACGCGCGCGGTGGACTCGGAGAAGAGTGTCACGAACGGGTCGGCGTCGGCCGGCAAGGTGACCTCGGCTCCCCGGCCGCCGATCAGGCAGGCCTCCACGAGAGCCTGCGCCAGGCCGCCCTCGGAGAGGTCGTGCGCGGCGGTGATCAGGCCGGTCGGCGCGGCGGTGGCGAGCAGCTCGGCGAGGGCGCGCTCGGCGGCGAGGTCGACCTTCGGCGGGCGGCCGCCCAGATGACCGTGCACCACGTGCGCCCACTCGCTGCCGTCCAGCTCCTCGCGGGTGGCGCCGAGCAGCAGGATCCGGTCGCCCTCGGCTGCCAGGCCGGTGGGGATGCGGTTGGCGACGTCGTCGATGATGCCGAGCACGCCGATCACCGGGGTCGGGTGGATCGCCGTGCTGCCCGTCTGGTTGTAGAAGCTCACGTTGCCGCCGGTCACCGGGACGGCGAGGGTGGCGCAGCCGTCGGCGAGGCCGTGCACCGCCTGCTGGAACTGCCACATCACGCCCGGGTCCTCCGGCGAGCCGAAGTTCAGGCAGTCGGTGACCGCCACCGGCACGGCGCCGCTCACCGCGACGTTGCGGTACGCCTCGGCGAGGGCCAGCTGGGCGCCGGTGTACGGGTCCAGCGCGCAGTACCGGGAGTTGCAGTCGGTGGCGACCGCGATGCCCCGGCCGCCCTCCTCGTCGATGCGCACCACGCCGGAGTCGGCCGGCTGGGCGGACACGGTGTTGCCGCGCACGTAGCGGTCGTACTGGTCGGTGACCCAGGCGCGGCTGCACAGGTTCGGGCTGGCGACCATCGTGAGAATGGTGTCCAGCAGCTCCTGCTCGGTCTTGGGCCTGCTCAGCCGGGTGGCGGAGTCGGCGATGAGCGCGTCCTGGCGCTCGTCGGGGCGGGCGATCGGGCGCTCGTACACCGGGCCCTCGTGCGCCACCGTGCGCGGCGGCACGTCGACGACGGTCTCGCCGCGCCAGGTGATGACGAGCCGGTCGCCCTCGGTCACCTCACCGATCACGGTGGCCAGCGTGTCCCACTTGGCGCAGACCCGCATGAACGCGTCGACGTTCTCCGGGGTCACCACCGCGCACATGCGCTCCTGCGACTCGCTGGACAGGATCTCCGCCGGCGTCATGTGCTTTGCTCTCAAGGGCACCGCGTCCAGCTCGATGTGCATGCCGCCGTCGCCGGCCGATGCGAGCTCACTCGTCGCGCAGGACAGCCCGGCGCCGCCGAGGTCCTGGATGCCGACGACCAGCCCGGCGTGGAACAGCTCCAGGCAGCACTCGATCAGCACCTTCTCGGTGAACGGGTCGCCCACCTGGACACTCGGCAGCTTCTTGCGGCCGCCGCCCTGCTCGTCGCCGTCGAAGGTCTCCGACGCCAGCACCGAGACGCCGCCGATGCCGTCCAGCCCGGTGCGCGCGCCGAACAGGATGATCTTGTTGCCGGTGCCGGAGGCGTGCGCCAGGTGCAGGTCCTCGGTCTTGAGCACGCCGACACAGAGGGCGTTGACCAGAGGGTTTCCGGCGTACACGCTGTCGAAGACGACCTCGCCGCCGACGTTGGGCAGGCCGAGACAGTTACCGTAGAAACTGATCCCGGAAACGACGCCGGGCAGCACCCTCTTCGTGTCGTCGGCGTCGGCGGGGCCGAAGCGCAACGGGTCGGCCACCGCGATCGGCCGGGCGCCCATGGCCATGATGTCCCGCACGATGCCGCCGACGCCGGTGGCCGCGCCCTGGTGCGGCTCGACGTAGGACGGGTGGTTGTGGCTCTCCACCTTGAACGTGACCGCCCACCCGTCGCCGATGTCCACCACGCCGGCGTTCTCCCCGATGCCGGCCAGCATCTTCGCCTGCATCTCGGGGGTGGTGGTCTCACCGAAGTAGCGCAGGTGGACCTTGGACGACTTGTAGGAGCAGTGCTCGCTCCACATCACGCTGTACATGGCGAGCTCGGCGTCGGTCGGCCGCCGCCCGAGGATGTCGCGGATGCGCTGGTACTCCTCGGCGCGCAGGCCGAGCTCGGCGTAGGGCTGAGCCTGGTCAGGGGTGGTGGCGGCAACCTCGACAGAGTCGATCACACCCCTAAGGATAGTTGGTGACCGACGGTACCCAGCCGACGCCGAACTCG
>DATAYB010000220.1:0-5208 GCA_036272795.1 Pseudonocardia sp. | reverse complement strand
ACCGGGTCCACGTCCACGACACGCACCACGGCGTGCGGTGCCACCTTCACGCAGCGCCGTTCGATCTCCGCGATCACCGGTGGGCCGACCCCGGTGAGCACGCCGCCACCGAGGATCACCTCCGTCGGCTCCGCGGTGAGCGAGAGCCGACGCAGGATCACCGTGGCCCAGGTGCTGACCTCCTCGACGAACCGGGCGACGACGTCCTGCGCGACCTGGTCACCGGCCGACGCGACCTCGAACAGCAGCGGGCAGAGGCCGTGGATGGCGGCCCGGTCGATCTCGGAGAAGTGCAGCCCCTGGACGACCTCGAGCAGCGTGGCGGCGCCGAAGTAGTCGGCCACCGCCCGGCGCAGCGAGGTGCTGGGACCCCTGCCGTCCTCGGCGCGGACCGCCCACCACAGCGCCTCCTCGCCCAGCCGGTAGCCGCCGCCCCAGTCACCGGAGATCTTGCCGAGCGCCGGCAACCGGTGCACCCGGCCATCGGGACCGACTCCGGCGCCGTTGATCCCCGCGCCGCACACGACGGCGACGCCGGTGCCGGACGCGCTGCCGGCGCGCAACAGGGCGAGCGTGTCGTTGCCGACGGTCAGGGTGTCGCTCCAGCGGCGGGCAGCCAGCGCCGGATAGAGGGCCTGCTCCTCACGCGGAAAGTCGAGCCCGGCGAGGTACGCGGAGGTGTGCCGGGCGAACGGCCGTCCCCCGCCCGGTACCCCGCCCGGCAGGGTGCTCGGCGCACCGGCTGCCGGGACGGGAGCCGTCGGGAGACCGGCCGGCAGGGCCCGCAGGACCAGCTCCTCCAACGCCGTCACGCACCTGGGGACCCCGACGTTCTGCGGTGATGCGCCCGGGCCCCGGGACCGGCCGAGTACCACGCCGTCCCGGGACACGACGAGCACCTCGGTCTTGCTGTTGCCGCCGTCGATGGCAATGACAGCGGGGAGAGCGGCATCAACAACGGCGGCATCAACGACGGCGGCTGAGCCGTGGGTCATCCGCGCGCCCACGGCAGGAACTCACGGTTGGTCGCCACCAGCTCGTCGGCCAGCCGGTCGGCGTAGGCGTACTGCCCGACCAGGGGATGGGCGAGCAGGGCGTCGGCAACCCGGTCGCGCCCGCCACGCAGCGCGGCGTCCAACGCGAGGTGCTCGTACGCGGTGGTCGCCGCGATCAGGCCGGCGAACCGCTGCGGCACGGGCGGCTGGGGGATCGGCCGTGGCCCGGCGGCGTCGACAGCGGCGGGCACCTCGATCACCGCGTCGTCGGGCAGGAACCCGAAGGTGCCGTCGTTGCGGACGTTCACCACGTGCCGCTCGGCCGGCCCGCCGCTGGTCAGCGCGTGTACGAGCTGTACGGCCGCCTCCGAGTAGTAGGCCCCGCCGCGCTGCCCGAGCTGCTCCGGCCTGGTCACCTGGTCGGGGTCGAGATAGATCTTCAGCAGTTCCTCCTCGACGTCGCTGACCACGTCCGCGCGCGGCCGCTCTGTACGTTGTGCGGCCACCACCTGGTCGTGCGCGTAGTAGTACTTCAGGTAGTACGAGGGCACGACGCCCATCCGCCGCAGCCAGTCCACCGGCGCGCTGACGTGTTCGCCGATCGCCTCGCCGTGCGTCGCGAGCAGCTCGGGCAGCCGGTCGACGCCGTTGACCAGCACGCCGCGTTCCCAGCTCAGGTGGTTCAGCCCGGTGTGCACCAGCTGCACGTCGTCGACGCCGGCGCCGAGCAGCCCCGCGAACGTGCGCTGCAGGTGGATCGCCACGTTGCACAGCCCGACGGCGCGGTGCCCCTCGGCGAGCAGCGCCCTGGTCATGATGCCGACAGGGTTGGTGAAGTTGACGATCCACGTGTCGCCGCCTGCGACCTTGCGCACCCGTTCGGCGATGTCCAGCACGACCGGCACGGTGCGCAGCGCCTTGGCCAGCCCGCCGGCGCCGGTGGTCTCCTGCCCGACGCAGCCGCACACGTGTGGGAACGTCTCGTCGCCGCGCCGCGCCCGCTGGCCACCGACGCGTAGCTGGATCAGCACCGCCGTCGCCCCGTCGACACCCTCCTCGAGGTTGCCGGTGGTCTGTACCCGGGCGGGGTGGCCGGCGTGCTGAAGCAGGCGCTGGCTGAACCCGCCGACGACCTCGCGCCGGTAGGTGTCCGGGTCGATCAGCACGATCTCGTCGACGTCCAGGGAGGCGCGCCGCCCGGCGATCCCGTCCACCAGCTCCGGTGTATAGGTGGAGCCACCGCCGACCACTGCCAACTTCATCCCTTGACCCCCGTGAACGTGATCCCCTCGATGAAGGATCTCTGAGCGACGACGAACAGCACGATCACCGGCGCCATGATCAGCGCGGTGGCGGCCATCGTGAGGTTCCACTCGACGTGGTGCATGCCCCGGAACGAGGCGATGGCCAGCGAGAGAGGCCAGTGGTCCTGGTTCTCGCCGGTGTAGAGCAGCGGCCCGAAGTAGTCGTTCCAGGTGAACAGGAAGCAGAACATCGCGGTGGCCGCGATACCCGGCTTGGCCATCGGCAGGAGCACCCGCACCAACGCCTGGAACTCGTTGCAGCCGTCGATCTTGGCCGCCTCGAGGTAGTCCCTCGGGATGGTCAGGAAGAACTGCCGCAGCAGGAAGATGGAGAACGCGTCGAAGAAGAAGTACGGCGTGACCAGCGGGACGAGCGTGCCGGTGAGCCCGAGCCGGACCCACAGGTCGTAGAGCGGCACGATGGTCACCTGCGGCGGCAGCATCATCGCGGCCACGGTGAGCATGAAGAACAGGTTCTGGCCGCGCCAGCGCAGCCGCGACAGCGCGTAGGCCGCCGGGATCGCCGAGAGCAACGCGCCCACCGTGGCGAGCACCGAGTAGACCATGCTGTTGGTGAAGTACTCCAGCAGTGGTGAACGGTCGAACACCTGCACGAAGTTCTCGAAGTGCCATTCGCTCGGCCACAGGCTGGCGGACATCGCCTGGTCGCTCTTCATCACCGCCGTGAGCAGCACGAACAACACGGGCAGTGTGAACATCACCCCGAGGGCCAGCCCGATCGCGTGGATGGCGATCCAGTTCAACCTGCGGTGCCAGGACTGCCGGGCACGTTGCCTGGGCGGCAGTGGCCGTACCGGCTGCTGCGCCACCTCGGTCAGCACGGTCATGCCGCCTCCTCCTGGTGCTGGGTCTGGCGCAGCTGGCGGACCAGCACCCAGGTGAAACCCGCCGAGACGATGAACAGGAGCACGGCCATCGCCGCCGCGTAGCCCATGTTGAAGTAGCGGAAGCCCTGCACGTACAGCCAGATCGGATAGGTCAGCGTGGAGTTCTGCGGCGCGCCGATGTACTTGGTGTTGCCGGCCACGTCCGCCGAACCGGCCGCCGCGGAGCCGGCGACGATCGCCTGGGTGAAGAACTGCAGCGCGTAGATGATCGAGTTGATCACCCCGAACATCAGGACCGGCGAGATCGACGGCAGCGTGACGTGCCAGAACCGGCGGACCGGGCCGGCGCCGTCCAGCTGCGCCGCCTCGTACTGCTCGGGCGGAACGTCCAGGAGCGCGGCCAGAATGATGATCATCAGCTCGCCGGAGCCCCAGAGCGCCAGCAGGGTCAGCGACGGCTTGGACATCGCAGGGGAGTTGAACCACAGCCCCCCGTCGATGCCGAACAGCCGCAGGAACCGGTTGACCGGGCCGAACTCCGAGTTGAACAGGAAGACGAACGCCAGCGTCGCGGCGGCGGGCGGCGCCAGTGCCGGCAGGTAGCACAGGGTGCGGATCAGCCCGACGCCCGACTTGAGCCGGGAGATGACCGAGGCGACGCCGAGCGCGAACACCACCCGGCACACGGTGAGCACCACGACGAGCCAGAGCGTGTTGTAGGCCGCCGTGCCGACCAGCTGCTCGGTGGTGAACATCCGTACGTAGTTGTCGAAGCCGACGAACTCCGGCGGGTTGATCAGGTCGTACTTGGTGAACGAGTAGTACACCGTCGCGACCAGCGGGTAGCCGAAGAAGATCAGGAAACCGAGCCCCGCCGGGGCCATGAACAGCAGCACGGTGCGGCGCCGCCGCCGGGCCCCCCGGACCCCCGCCGCCGATCCGGCCGGAGCGGGCGAGGGGCCCGGGGTGCGCGTGGGAAGGGTGGCCGTCATGACCGTCAGCCGCCGGGGCTCTTCTGCGCGAGCTCGTCGTTGACCTGCGCGTCGACCTGTTTCAGGCCGGCCGCGAGGTCGGGCACCGCTCCGGCCTGCCACTTCTCGGCGAAGTCGTTGACGGCCTTGAGGTGCGCGTCTCCGATCGGCGTCGGCGGGTTGGGCACGAGCTTGCCGCTGCCGTACATGTCCAGGAAGGTCTTGAACTGGGGGTCGACCTGCAGCCTCGGATCGGTCAGCGACGCCACGGTGCTGGGCACGTTCTTCAGCCCGTTGGCCATGTCGACCAGGGTGCCGGTGTCAAGGGTGACCTGCTTGATCAGTTCCCAGGCGGCGCCGGGGTGCTTGGCGCCCTTGGGGATCGCGATGATCGTGCCGGTGGCGAAGCCTCCGCCGTAGTGGTCGGCGAGGCTGTCGAGCACGGGCGGCGGTGCGGTGGCGAACTTCAGGCTCGGCGCCTGATCCTTGATGAACGCGTCGCGGTACTCGCCGTCGTAGGCCATCGCCAGCTTGCCGGCCTGGAAGCCCTGGTCGGCGGAGTACTCATCGCCGAGCCCGGACTTGAACTGCTCCACCTTCTCGTGCCCGCCGTAGAAGTCGACCAGCTGCTTCTGGAACTGGAACATGGCCGCCCAGCCCGGGTTGGCGGCCAGGTCGGACTTGCCGTCCGGGCCGAAGTAGCTGGCGCCGAAGTTGGGCGCCCAGTACTGCGCCTGGTTCGCGTAGAACGGCATGGACGGGAGGAAGCCGGCGACCTTGATCGAGCCGTCCGGGTTGAACTTGGTGAGCTTCTTGGTGTCCGCGAGCAGCTCGGACGTGGTCTTCGGCGGCGAGGTGATGCCGGCCGCGGCGAACATGTCCGTGTTGTAGTAGAGCCCGATGACATCGGCCAGCATCGGCATGGCACAGCGCTTCCCCTGGAACTCGGTGTAGTCGCGCACCGCCTGGGGGATCTGGGTCATGTCGATCTTGTCGCGCTCGATGTACGGTGCCAGGTCCTGGAAGGTCCCGTTCGAGCACCAGGCGCCGAGGTTGTCGGTGTAGAACGAGATCGCCACGTCCGGCGGGT
>DATAYB010000219.1:0-3778 GCA_036272795.1 Pseudonocardia sp. | reverse complement strand
GGTCATCTTGCGGACCTTGGAGTCCAGCCCGAGCGCCGCGCGCATCTGCGCCGACACCGGGATCGACTTCGTGGTGCGCGACCACACCCCGCCGCCGGTGCTGATCAGCGACCGGTCGTAGTCCTCCCACGACGAGCGCGCCAGCGCGAACATCCGGGTCCGTTCGGCGAACGAGCGGGCCGGGTCGGGGTTCGGGTCCACGAAGATGTGCCGGTGGTCGAACGCCGCGACCAGCTTGATGTGCTCCGAGAGCAGCATGCCGTTGCCGAACACGTCCCCGGACATGTCCCCGATGCCGACCACCGTGAACGACTCCGACTGGGTGTCCAGGCCGAGCTCGCGGAATGCCCGCTTCACGCTCTCCCAGGCGCCCTTGGCGGTGATGCCCATCGCCTTGTGGTCATAGCCCACCGAGCCGCCGCTCGCGAACGCGTCCCCCAGCCAGAACCCGCGCCCGACGGCGAGCTCGTTGGCGATGTCGGAGAACGTCGCGGTGCCCTTGTCCGCGGCGACGACGAGGTAGCTGTCCGCCGCGTCGTGGCGCACCACATCCGCCGGCGGGACCGTGACGCCGTGCTCGAGGTTGTCGGTCAGGTCCAGCAGCCCGGAGATCAGCATCCGGTAGCAGGCGATGCCCTCGCGCTGGGTGGCCTCGCGGTCCGCGGCCGGGTCACCGGTCGGGGCCGGCGGGCGCTTGACCACGAAGCCGCCCTTCGCGCCGACCGGCACGATCACCGCGTTCTTCACCGCCTGTGCCTTGACCAGGCCCAACACCTCGGTGCGGAAGTCCGCCGGGCGGTCGGACCACCGCAGCCCGCCTCGGGCCACCGGCCCGAAGCGCAGGTGCACCCCCTCCATCCTCGGCGAGTACACGAAGATCTCGAACCGGGGCCGGGGCCGGGGCAGCTCACGGATCTGGCCCGGGTCGAACTTCAAGGCCAGATACGGGCGCGTGCCAGCGTCGCAGAAGTAGTTCGTCCGCAGCGTCGAGGTGATCAGGTTGAGATAGCCACGCAGGATCCGGTCCGCGTCCAGGCCCGCGACCTGGTCGATCATCGCGGTGACCTCGCCGAGGCGCCGCTCGATCAGAGCGGTGCGCTCCGGGTCGTCGGCCGGGTTGCCACCCGCATCGGCCGAGCTGAGTACCGGGTCGAAGCGTGCCTCGAACAGCCGCACCAGCGCGGCCGCGACCGGGGCGTGCGTGATCAGCGTGTCGGCCAGGTACTGCTGGCCGTACGGGGTGCCGATCTGGCGCTGGTAGCGGGCGTAGGCACGCAACAGCCCGACCTGCCGCCAGCTCAACCCGGCCCGCAGCACCAGCCCGTTGAACCGGTCCACATCGAAGTCACCGCGCCACGCCGCCGCGAACGCCGAGCAGAACCCGTTCTGCACCGACTCGCTGCCCCGCTCGCGGGTGGCCGCCTCCAGCGCGGTGTCCATCCGCAGGCCGAAGTCGTAGATCCAGCAGCGGCGCCCGTCCGGGCGGTTGATCTGGTACGGCCGCTCCTCGATGACCTCCACGCCCATCTGCTGCAGCACCGGCAGCAGCTCGGTCAGCGCGACCTCCTCGCCGGCCAGGAACAGCTTGAAGCGCCGCTCGCCGCGGTGCGCCCGCGACGGCGTGTAGAAGGTCATCTGCGGCTCGTCGCCGAGCCCGTCGAGCCGGGTCAGGTCCTCGGCCGCCTCGACGGCGTTGAAGTCCTCCTTGTACGCCGCCGGGATCAGCGGCAGGTAGCGGCGCAGTGCGGTGGTGACCTCGGGCGCCAGCTCACCCCGCTCGTCGAGGTGCGCCAGCACGCGGTCGTCCCAGGTCTGCACGGCGTCGAAGAGCTGGTCCTGCAGCTGCTCGGGCTCGGGGTCGATCGGCTGCTCGGGGTCGGTGTGCACCGTGACGTGCAGCAGCGCCACGCTCGACTCGGTGACCCGCGCGGTGTAGTCCACCGAGCGGCCGTGCAGCTCGCGCAGCAGCACGTTCTCGATCGCCAGCCGCGCCGACGTGGTGTAGCGGTCCCGGGGCAGGTAGATCAGGCAGGAGAAGAAACGGCGGTACGGGTCGCGGCGCAGGAACAGCCGCAGCCTGCGCCGCTCGGCCAGCGACAGCACCCCCACCGCGGTCTCGTACAGCTCCTCGGCGCTGACCCGGAACAGCTCCTCACGCGGGTAGCTGGCGATCACCTCGAGCATCCGCTGCCCGGAGTAGGAGTCCAGCGGGAACCCCGCCCGCCGGATCGCCTT
Organism: Pseudonocardia sp.; assembly: GCA_036272795.1. Classification (GTDB taxonomy): domain Bacteria; phylum Actinomycetota; class Actinomycetes; order Mycobacteriales; family Pseudonocardiaceae; genus Pseudonocardia. The sequence goes on along the minus strand of DATAYB010000219.1, from coordinate 1,543 downwards.
GCGCACCCGCCGCTCCACCACCGGGATGTCCAGCGGGCTCTCGTACAGCGCCGGCACCGTCAGCAGGCCCAGGAACCGGTGCTCCCCGGTCACCCTGGGCTCATCACCGCCCTCGGCGTCGAACGTCTTCACGCTCAGGTAGTCCGGGTACACCGGCCGCGACACCCGGCTCGGCGAGCTGGCCTGGCTCAGCAGCAGCAGCTCCCTCGCGGTGGCCCGCTCCACGGCGTCGCTGCCCGGCGCGAACGACCGGGTCGACAGGCTGTCGCCGCGCAGTACGCCCAGCCCGGAGGCCAGTACGGCGGTCAGCTTCGGCTCCTCGGCGGTGCCGGGCTCGGTGTGCAGCTCGTAGCGGCGGTACCCGAGGAACGTGAAGTGCTCCTCGGTCAGCCACTCCAGCAGGCGCGCGCCGTCCTCGACCTCGATCGCGCCGAGGGGCGGCGGCTCGGCGCGCAGTGTGGCGGCGAGCTCCCGCGCGGTGTGCCGCATGCGGTCGCGGTCCTCGACGACCTCACGCACATCGGCCAGCACGCGCGACAGCTCGGTGGCCAACCGCTCCCTGGCGTCGGCGTCGCTGAGCGGGTCGGTCTCGACGTGCATCCACGACTCGAGCTGGGTGCCCTCCGGCGGGTCGTCCGGATCGGCGTCCGGCAGTGCTTCGACAAGTCCGCCGGCCAGGTCGCGGCGCACCACGACGATCGGGTGCATCACGCGCTGCACGACCGCCCCGGAGCGGCTCACCCCGGCCAGCACGGACTCCACCAGGAACGGCATGTCGTCATTGACGATCTCCACGACCGTGCACGGGCGCCCGAGCTCCGTCGCACCGTCCCGCACGCGCAGCACCGGCCGGCCCTGTGCGCGCTGCTCGGCCAGCTCGTAGTGCGACGACACCGCCGCCGCCAGCTGCTCCGGCGCGGCGGCCGCCAGGTCCTCGACGGGCGTGTGCCGGAAGTACAGCTCGGACAGCTTCGCCATGCCGGGGGCCGCGGCCTGTCGCGTACGGGCCAGCAGCTCACGCTCGTCACCGACCGCGGTGCTCACACCCACCCCGGACGCCCGTGTCGGCGAGCCGGTGGCGGCCTTCGCCGCCCGCGTCCGCGACTCGCTCGCTGGCTTCGCGGTGGTCTTTGTGGCCGGCTTGGCGGCGGTTTTTGTGGCGGGCTTCGGGGCCGGTTTGGGGGCGGTTCTCTTCGCGGTGGTCTTGGCGGCCGGCTTGGGGGCCGCGGACTTCGCCACGACTGTCTTGCCTGGGGCTGTCTTCGACGCGGCGGGCTTAGCGGCGGCGGCTGACTTACTGCTGGCCGGCTTCGCGCTGACCGACTTCGCGCCGGTGGACTTCACGCCGGTGGACTTCGCGGCGGCCGGCTTGGCCTTGCCTTCGACCGCCGTCTTCGCCTTCGTCTCGGCCGGCTTCGTCTCGGCCGACTTGGTCTTCTTGGTGGTGCTCGACTTCACCCTGCGCCCCTTGCCGGCTGCGCCGGCATCGTCCGGTTCGTCCTGCTCGGTCTGGTCGATCTGGTCCCCGGCGGCCTCGGGCCGG
>DATAYB010000218.1:0-2898 GCA_036272795.1 Pseudonocardia sp. | reverse complement strand
TGGCCGTCGTGGCATTCGTGCTCGCGTTCGTGGTGTCACCGGCGGCGATCGCGCTCGGTGTCATCGCCCGAGGCCAGATCCGCCGCACCGGCGAGTCCGGGAACGGGTTGGCCACCGCCGGCGTAGTCCTCGGCAGCGTGTTCACCGTGGTCGGCATCGCCGCCGCAACCATGCTGGCAAGCGTGCTGTTCAAGGCCGTACCCACGCTCTACTCGCCTCCGCTGGCCAACGCACCGGCACCCGCTGTCGTTGCGCCGCCGCTCGGCGCCGCCGATCTCGCGAACAACCTCAACGCACAGCTGACGCACAGCGGAACCGATGTCCAGAACGTCACGTGCCCGGAGGACCTGCCGGCCGTGACCGGGCAGACCGAGCGCTGCACCGCCGTGTTCGACGACGGGCAGCCGGTCGACCTGATCGTCACGGTGACGTCGGTCGACGGCGGGTCGCTGCACTACGGGTTCCAGCCCGAAGCCCGCCCGGTCGCGAAGTCGCTGCTCGAACCGAGGGTGTCGGAGCTGATCGCCCAGCAGACCGGGACCAGGCCGCTGTCCACCAGCTGCGACGGTGCTCTTCCCCCGGTGGCCGGTCAGGAGGTGGACTGCCTGGTGAACACCCCCGACGGAGCCGAGAGGATGGCTGTGACCACGACCAGCTCCGCGGGTGGGCGGGTCAGCTTCTCCATCACGCCGAAGTAGCGCTCGGAATCGGGTCAGCCGTTCTGGGCAGCCTGGTACAGGCGGCCGAACTCCTCGGTCAGCGCGGGCAGCTGCCAGCTCCGGTTGAGGCCGCTCGGGTTGGGCAGCACCCATAGCCCGGCGTCGGCCAGGAGCTCGTCCTGCCGACCGATCTTCGCCGCCGGGCGACGGAACGCGGTCCGGTAGGCGGTGATCCCCAGGAAGCCCACCCAGCGCGGGCGAAGCTCGGACACCCGCCTGGTGAACCCGGGCACGGCGCCGGTCAGCTCGGCCGGGGCCAGGTCCTGGGCGCGAGCGCTGGCCCTGGCGACGAGCGCGGTGATCCCGTATCCCAGGGCGGCGAGCTCACGCTGCTCCGCCGCGGCGAGCAACCGGGGCGTGAACCCCGCGCCGTACAGCACCGGCCAGAACCTGTTGCCGGGCCGGCCGAAGTGCAGGCCGTTCACCACGGTCAGCAGTCCCGGGTTGATGCCGCAGAACAGCACGGAGAGCGGTGGATCGGCCGGGCCGGGCAGCAGGTCGTCGATCGTGTCCATCCAGAGCCCTTCGAGCGGCGGAGCCCCGAAGATCTTAAGCTTCGACCAACATGTCCGACTGCCCGGAGGCGACGCGATGACCGTGCCCGGTCGCGGGGATGAGCGAGACTCGCCAGCGCGACGTCCCGCTGGCACCCCGTCCCTCAGCGTGCCCCCGCGCTGGCTCAACGGGGCTCTGACCGGTGTCGTACTGGCGAGCGTGCTGGTCGCGGCACTCGATCATCGTGGCCAGGCCCCAGACCCTGTCGAGGACATCGCGTGGATACTGGTCCTGCTGGCCAGCACGGGACTCGTCCGCGTCTACGCGGCCCTGGTCACAACCCGCGCGCAGTCGAGCAACCCGCGACAGGCCGCGGTCCGGCTCCTGGTCAACGAGTGGGCCCTGGTCGCGGCGGGACTGCCCTCGGTGTTGATCCTGTTGACCTTTGTGGTGGTTCGATGGGCACCACTGGCCGCGGTGCGCACCGTCCTGGTCGCCAATGTGGTGCTGCTGCTCGCACTGGGGATATTCGGTGCCCGCAGATCCGGCCACGGGCCTCTGCACGCGATGCGTTTCGGTCTCGCCGACGCCGGGCTCGGAGTGCTCGTCATCGTCGCCAACGCCCTGTTGCGGTGAGGATCGGCAGGGCGCCGGTGGTCAGGGCGCTGCCCGCATCGGGGTGAGTACCGCCTGGTAGGTGAGCCAGCCGATCAGTGCGCCGCCGTCCTCGGCCAGTACCGGCAGCCCGGCGCCATGTGCCTCGATCAGCGCGTCCAGGGCGGCCGGGAGCTCGGTGTCCGGGCGCACCGGTTGGCTGCGGTGGGTGATCTCGCCGACCGTGCCGGGCTGGTGCTCGGCAAGCGCCTCCGCCACCGTCCGGGCCCGTACCGTGCCGAGGTAGCCCCCATCGGCGTCGACCACGGGGAGCACGCCGTGCGAGGAGGTCGCCAGCCGGGCGGCGGCGAGGGCGATCGGGTCGCTCGCGCGCAGCGGTTCGGGTGGGGTCTCCATGGCCTCGGCGACGGTGTGCCCGGCGAGCGCGTGGCGTTCCTCGGTGCCGTCCAGATCGATGCCACGACGGTGCAGCTTGAGGGTGTAGATCGTGTCGCGGCTCAATGCCCTGCTGACCAGGGTGGCGAGCACGATCGCGGTCATCAGGGGCAGGATCAGGGTGTACTCCCCGGTCAGCTCGAAGATGATGATCACGCCGGTGATCGGGGCGCGGGTCGCGCCCGCGAACACCGCGCCCATTCCGATCAGCCCGTAGGCGCCGAGCACCCCGACCTGCCCAGGCGCCACGGCGGCGAGCACGTCGGCGTAGGCGACGCCGACCATGGCGCCGAGGAAGAGGCTCGGCGCGAACACCCCGCCGGAGCCGCCGATCCCGATGGTCAGCGAGGTGGCCAGCATCTTGCCGACGAGCAGCACCACGAGCATGCCCAGCACGTACCCGCCACCGACCGCGCGTTCCAGCACCGGATAGCCGACCCCGTACATCTGCGGCAGCACCAGGAGCAGCCCGCCGAGCAGGATCCCGCCGACGGCCGGCCGCAGCCACTCCGGCCCGCGCCACGCCCAGTCACAGGCGTCCTCGACCCAGTACAGCACCCGGGTGAACAGCACCCCGACCAGCCCGGCCAGTACGCCGAGCAGCGCGAACAGCAGGTACTGCGAGCCGTGCTGG
>DATAYB010000217.1:0-2578 GCA_036272795.1 Pseudonocardia sp. | reverse complement strand
ATCAAGGCGGCGCTGCGGGACCAGGAACTGGCCGGGATCGACATCGTCTCCGACGGTGAGCTGCGCCGGGACAACGACATCGACTACTTCCTGGCCCGCATGCCGGGCATCGAGATCGCGGACACGGCGAAGGACTTCTACTTCGACTACTACGACACCCGACTCAGCACCCCGATCCCGGCTCCTGGCCCCGAGGTCACGCTCGGGCTGGCCGAGGATTTCGCGTTCACGGCGGCGCAGTGTGCCGGTGCCATCAAGTTCTCCTTCACCGGGCCGTTCTCGCTGTCGCGGCGGGTGCGCAACGACGCCTACGAAGACCAGCGCGACCTCGTGCTCGCGCTGGCCCGCACGCTGAACGCCGAGGCCAGGGCACTCGCCGCACGGGGTGCGCGGCTGCTGCAGATCGACGAGCCGTTCCTGGCCGGCTACCCGGAACAGGTCGACACCGCGATCGAAGCGATCAACGTCGTGGTCGACGGCGTGGACGCGCACTGGGCGCTGCACGTCTGCTATGGCAACCGCTACGCCCGCCCGCTGTGGGAGGGCCACTACGACTTCCTGTTCCCGGCGGTGCTCGACGCACGGGTGGACCAGCTGGTGCTGGAGTTCGCCCGCAAGGGATACGCGGACCTGCCGGTCCTGGCGAAGTTCGGTTGGGACCGGGGCGTCGGCTTGGGCGTGATCGACGTCAAGAGCCCGGAGGTCGAGTCCGCCGACTTGGTGGCCAACCGCATCCGCAACGCGCTCGAGCTGATCCCCGCCGAACGCCTGATGATCAACCCGGACTGCGGCCTGCGGCACCTGTCCGACATCCAAGCCAAGGCGAAGCTCGCCGCCATGGTCGCAGGCGCCGCGATCGTGCGCGCCGAGCTGCCCTGCACCCCAGCCACCCCAGCCACCCCAGCCACCCCAGCCACCCCGGCCTGCCCGGCACCCCGGCGCCGCGCCGAACCCGTGCAGTCCGCCAGCTAAGGAGTCAGATCATGCCCCAGACCCCGCCGAGGGAGCACCTGTTCACCTCCGAGTCGGTGACCGAGGGCCATCCCGACAAGATGGCCGACGCGATCTCCGACGCCGTGCTCGATGCCACGCTCGCGGTGGACCCGGCCGCGCGGGTGGCCTGCGAGACGCTGATCACCACCGGCATGGTCGTGCTCGCCGGGGAGATCACCAGCACCGCGCGGCCCGACTACACCCAGATCGTGCGTGACACGGTCAACCGGATCGGCTACGACGACGGCCGCTACGGCTTCGACGGGCACCACTGCGCGGTACTGGTCGCGCTGGGCAAGCAGTCCCCGGACATCGCCCAAGGCGTTGACCAGGCACGGGAGCACCGGGGGCGGCTCTCGGACGACGAGCTGGACCGGGCCGGCGCCGGTGACCAGGGCATGATGTTCGGCTACGCCACCGACGAGACACCCGAGCTGATGCCGATGCCGATCGCGCTGGCGCACCGGCTGGCGCGGCGCCTGACGACCGTGCGCAAGGACGGCACGCTGGGCTACCTGCGCCCGGACGGCAAGACCCAGGTGACGGTCCGCTACCAGGGCGACGTGCCGGTCGGCGTTGCGCAGGTGCTGATCTCCACCCAGCACGCCGAGGAGGTCGACACCGCACAGATCCGGGACGACCTGTGGGAACACGTGGTGACCCACGAGCTGACGGCCGGCTTCTACGACCCGGTGGCGCTGCGTGAGCAGTTGCTGGTGAACCCGACCGGGCGGTTCGTGATCGGCGGACCGGTCGGGGATGCAGGGCTGACCGGCCGGAAGATCATCGTGGACACCTACGGCGGTTTCGCCCGCCACGGCGGCGGGGCGTTCTCCGGCAAGGATCCCTCGAAGGTCGACCGCTCGGGAGCCTACGCAGCGCGGTACGTGGCGAAGAACCTCGTGGCCGCCGGCCTTGCCCGCCGCGCCGAGGTCCAGGTGGCCTACGCGATCGGGGTGGCCCGCCCGATGTCCCTGCTCGTCGACACCTTCGGCACCGAGCGCGTCGGCCGCGAGGTGATCGAGCGGCTCGTCGCCGAGCATTTCGACCTGCGCCCGGCGGCCATCCGTGCCGAGCTGGACCTGCACCGGCCGATCTACACCCCGACCGCGGCCTACGGCCACTTCGGTCGCACCGACGTGGAGCTGCCCTGGGAGCGCACCGACCGGGTGCCGGCACTGCGCGCGGCCGCCGGCCTGCCCGCCCCCTCCCCCGCCACCGCGCCGATCTCGGTCTGAGAGGACACCCGATGACGACAACACAGGCGCCAGGCAGCACCTATCTCCAGCGGCGCAACGGGGTCGACTTCGCCGTCGCCGACCTGGCGCTGGCGGAGTTCGGCCGCAAGGAGATCCGGCTGGCTGAGCATGAGATGCCGGGTTTGATGGCGTTGCGGCGGGAGTATGCGCAGGCCCAGCCGCTGCACGGGGCGCGGGTGTCCGGCTCGTTGCACATGACGGTGCAGACCGCGGTGCTGATCGAAACTTTGGTGTCGTTGGGCGCGCAGGTTCGGTGGGCGTCGTGCAACATCTTCTCCACCCAGGACGGCGCCGCCGCGGCGATCGTGGTGGGCCCGCACGGCACC
>DATAYB010000216.1:0-10575 GCA_036272795.1 Pseudonocardia sp. | reverse complement strand
GGTGTCGAACCAGGCCGGCGGCAGGTAGACGTACTCGGTCCGGTGCACGAAGTCGCTGGTCGTGGCGGGGATGGTCACCGGGACCAACCGGCCGCTGCGCAGGTTTGCCCCGGTGCCGGCGAGCGCGGCCAACTGGTCCGGGTCGACCTGGTCGGGCAGCGGGCCGGCGGTGAGCTCGCCCCACGCCTCGGGCACGGTGGGGAAGTAGCCGACCCAGTCGTTCAGTGCCACGCCGACGCACAGCAGGGTCAGCGGGATCGCGGCGGCGGCCAACGCGCGCCTGGCCCAGCCCGCACCCCGCCAACCCAGCGCGACCAGCGCGAGCGCCGTCGTGGCGACCCCCGTCCAGATCCACAGTGCGGCCGGGGCGGGGTCGCTGGCCAGCCCGTTCGCGCTGACGTAGTGCCGGACCAGCAGCACGACCGCCACCCCGAGCGCCGCCAGCACCGGCAGCGTGCGCAGCAGCCACCGGCGTGGCCGCCGCCCGATCGCGGCGAGCACCACGAGGCCGGCCACGATCTGCACGGTGAGCGGCAGCCAGCCGCTCAGCAGCGATACGCCGTGGCCTCCGAATCCCGGGCCGTCGGTAGGGGGCACGGACTCGAGCGGGGTCACGAATTGGAGCGGTTGCCACACAACCGGAACTATGCCGGCCCGGTGACACGGGACTCGCAGAAACAACTGTGCATTCACTAAGAATGTGCCGGAGAGCGGGGGTCGGGTCCGGTCGCCGGGTCGGCCGGGCGGCGGTAACGTGGGTATTTCATGATCTCTGGTGGATCGGGATCCGGCACCGTCGAGATCGAGACGAGGAGTACCCATGGAGTACACGCGGTTGGGCCAGTCCGGCCTCGAGGTGTCCAGGATCGTCCTGGGCTGCATGAGCTTCGGCGACGCCTCGCGGGGCACCCATGAATGGGTGGTCAGCCTGGACGAGGCGCGCGCGTTCGTCCGCCAGTCGCTGGAGGCTGGCATCACCACGTTCGACACCGCCAACGTCTACTCGCTCGGCGCCAGCGAGGAGATCACCGGCGCGCTGCTCGGTGAGCTCGCCAAGCGCGACGAGGTGGTCATCGCCACCAAGGTCAACGGCCGGTTGGGGCCGGGCCCGAAGGGCGCCGGGCTGTCCCGGGGCGCGATCATGACCCAGGTCGACAACAGCCTGCGCCGCCTGGGCACCGATTACATCGACCTCTACCAGATCCACCGGTACGACCCGAACGTGCCGATCGAGGAGACGATGGAGGCGCTGCACGACCTGGTCAAGGCCGGCAAGGTGCGCTACCTCGGCGCGTCCTCGATGCACACCTGGCAGTTCGTCCAGATGCAGTACGTGGCGGACCTCAACGGCTGGACGCGGTTCGTCTCCATGCAGGACCAGTACAGCCTGCTGATGCGCGAGGAGGAGCGGGAGATGCTGCCGTTCTGCCTCGACCAGGGCATCGGCGTGCTGCCTTGGAGCCCGCTGGCCAGGGGCAAGCTGGCCAGGGAGTGGGACGCCACCACCAAACGCAGCGAGACCGACGCCTTCGGCAAGAGGCTGTACCGGCAGGCGGTGGAGTCCGACCGCAAGATCGTCGACGCGGTGGGCGAGATCGCGGAGGCGCGGGGCGTGCCGAGGGCCCAGGTCGCGCTGGCCTGGCTGCTGCACAAGGACGCCGTCACGGCCCCGATCGTCGGGGTGACCAAGGAGCATCACGTCACCGACGCGGTCGCCTCGGTCGAGCTGGAGCTGTCCGAGGACGAGCTGACCCGGCTCGAGGAGAACTACGTGCCGAGGGAGCCGGAGGGCTACTGAGCGTCCGCCGGGGTCTTTCGAAGGGCCGCCGGGGTCGTTGCCGGCCCGTTCCGCCGCACGGCAGAGTGGAGCCATGACAACGACCCCGGCGACCGGCGAGCAGCTCGGCGCCGTCCTGGTACACGGCATGTGGCACGGCGGCTGGACCTGGGACGCGGTCCGCGCCGAGCTGGACGCGGTGGGCGTGGCCAGCGCGGCGGTGGAGCTGCCGATGACCGACCTGGCCTCCGACGTCGCGGCCACCCGCCGTGTGCTGGACGAGTTCGACCGGCCGGCGGTGCTGGTCGGGCACAGCTACGGCGGCGCGGTGATCACCGCCGCCGGCGTGCACGACCAGGTCCGGCACCTGGTCTATCTCACCGCGTTCCAGCTCGACGAGGGTGAGAGCGTGCGCACCGTGCTCGGCGAGCTCGAGCTGCCACCCGCCCGGCTCGGCGAGGCCATGCGCTTCAACGCCGACCGCACCGAGGTCGGGCTGGACCCGACGCTCGCCGTCGAGTTCCTCTACGGCGACGCCGCGCCGGCCGACGCCGAGGCCGCCGTGGCCAGGCTGCGCGGTGTGCACCCGGGGATCGTGCACGCGGTGCCGGCCGAGATCGCCTGGCGCCGGGTACCCTCCACGTACGTGGTCTGCGCCGAGGACCTGGCGATCAACCCCGACCTGCAGCGCGCGATGGCCACCCGCGCCACCCACCGGCTGGAGTGGCCCGGGGGGCACAGTCCCGCGTGTACCCGGCCGAAGGCGGTGGCCGACCTGGTCGCCTCGCTGGCCGGGTAGCGCGCCCGGCAGACCGTGCGCGGGCCGGTCCCGAGAGTGCCGGACCGCCCGGGTCGTGTCGGGTCAGCCGATGTGGAGGACCGCCACGGTGCCGCCGTCGCGGTTGGCGATGTAGACGTTGTGGCCGTCCGGGCACATCGCCACGTCGATCGGCGCCCCGCCGACCGGCAGCGTCGCGGTCACCGCCGCCGTCGCGGTGTCGAGCACCGAGACCGTGCCGGAGCCGGTGTTCGAGACGTACACCTGCCGGCCGTCCGGGGTGATCGTCACGCCGGAGGGGTCCTGGTTCACCGGCACCGTGGCGGTGACCTTGTTGCTGGCGATGTCGATCACCGAGACGCTGCCCGATGCGTGGTTCGTCACGTAGGCGTGGCTGCCGTCCGGGCTGATCGCCACCTTCACCGGCTGGTTCTGCACGGGCACGGTCGCGGTCACCTGGTTGCTCGCTGTGTCGATCACCGAGACCGAGTCGGACCCGAAGTTCGTGACGTAGGCGTGCCGGCCGTCAGGGGTGAGCGCCACGCCGTCCGGGTTCTTGCGCACGGGGATGGACGCGACGACCTTGTTGCCGGCGGTGTCGATCACCGTGACCACCCCGGGCGTGGAGCTGGCGACGTAGAGGTGCCGGGCGTCCGGTGAGATGGCCAGCCCGTTCGGCTTCGCCGGTACGCCGATCGTCGCGGTGACCTTGCTGGCGGCCACGTCGACCACGGAGACCGCGCCCGCGTCGGCGAAGTTCGTCACGTACGCGGTCCGGCCGTCCGGGGTGAACACCGCCCTGGCGCTGCCGGCGGCCACCGGGATCTTGGTCGGGGCGGTGTTCTGGACGGTGTCGACGACGGAGACGGTGCCCGGGCCCTTCGGGTCGTTCAGCACGAACGCGTGCTTGCCGTCGGGTGTGACCGTGATGCCGTTCGGCCGGGCGCCGACGGGGATCGTCGCCGCCACACCCGGGGCCGCGGCGGCGGGTGGGGCCTGGACCGCCGGTGGCGCCGGCGCGGCTGGCACGGCCGGCGCGTTCGGCGCGGGCGTCGAGGCGGCCGGCAGGGCCGGGGTCGGGACTGCCGGGCTGGCGTCACCCCGGTGCAGCACGGCGAACGTGACGACCGGGATCACCATCGCGATCGTCGCCGCCAGCAGTACCCGCAGCCAGGTGCGCGGGTCGGTCGACTGGCTGCTGCCCGCCTTGGCACCTGGCTTGCCGGGGCCGGAGGGGTCGGCCGGCCCGGTCATCCTAGCCTGGTCCGAGGGACCGGGTGGCCAGCCGCCGATCCGCCCTTGGCCGTACGGCGGCGTCGCCGGCGAGTATGCGGAGGAATGCGTCGGGTGCGACGGCCACTGTGCCGGCGGCCGTCCGGCGGGTGCGCGCATGAGCTGCGGTGGGATGGCCGGCGGGCGTGGGCCGGCCGGGTAGCCGGTGCCCGGGCGTGCCGGGTGGCCGAGGACGGTCGGTGCGGCGGTGGTGGGGGCGGCGGTATCCACCGAGGAACCGGCCGCGATCGGGATGGCGGTGGTGGGCGCCACGGTGAGGTCGGCCGCGATCGGGATGGCGGTGGCCACCGGGTCGGCGGAGGGCTCGGCCGGCGTCTGCCTCGGCGGCGCGCCGTTGCCGGCGGCGGGCTGGGCGTCCGGCGGCCCGAACGTCGGCAGGGCGGCGCCGGTCACCCAGGCACCGTTCGCCCCCGCGCCGTTGATCCGCGAGCCGTTGACCTGTGCCCCATTGACCCGCACGCCGTTCCGCTGCACGCCGTTGACCTGCACGCCGTTCATGAGCACGCCGTTCGGCCGACCGCCGTCGTCCCACGCTGCTCCGTTGGACGCTGCTCCGTTGGACGCGGTCCGTGCCGAAGGGGCGGCGCTCGGCACCTCGGTGGCGAGGTCGGCCAGTACGGCCGCGCCGAGTGCCACCGCGTACTTCGGGTGGGTGTCCAGCACGGTCGGGCGGCCGAGCTCCTCGGAGACCATGCGCCCCACCAGCGGGATCCGCGACGATCCGCCGACCAGCAGCACGGCGGTCAGCTCGGCCGGCTCGACCTGCGCGGACCGCAGCGTCCGGGACAGCGCGCCGACCGTCGACTCGATCTGCGCCCGGATCAGGTCCTCGAACTCCGACCGGGTCAGCTGGACCTCCAGGTGCCGCCCCGGCAGCCAGACCGGCACCGTGACCTCGGTGTCGACCGAGAGCGTCTCCTTGGCCAGCACGCAGTCCTGCCGCAGCCGGTTGAGCGCGACCGCGACCTCCGGGTCACGCGGGTCCAGCTCGGACAGTGCCCCGCCGCAGGCGTAGTCGACGTGGCTGAGCACCGCGTCGTCGAAGTCGATCCCGCCGAGGCGTTCGATGCCCTCGGGCACGCCGAGGATCTCGATGCCGTCGGGTCGCTTGCGCACCACGGTGACGTCGAAGGTCCCGCCTCCGAGGTCGTACACGGCGATGATCTGGCCGTCGGCGAGCCGCCGGGTCGCCGCGTAGTGGGCGGCGGCGGCCTCCGGCTCGGTCATGATCCGCGCGTTCGGCAGCCCGACCTGCAGCGGCACCTCTTCGAACAGCCCCCGGCGGAAGGGTCCCCAGTTCGCCGGGTGGGTGAGCACGACGTGCTCCGGGGGAGCGCCCTCGATCTCGGTCACCGAGGCCAGCACGTCCCGCAGCAGCGCGGCCAGCAGGTCGACCACGGTGTGCGGCTGGCCGCCGAGCATGACCGGTGTCGGGTCGCCGAGGCGGCGCTTGAACCCCCGGGCGGCACGGTCCGGTTCGCTGGTGGCCCGCCGGTTCGCCGTGTCCGACGTCACCACCACGCCGTCCTCGCGCAGATACACCACCGAGGGCGTGACCATCGAGTGGTCGCCGAGGTTGACCATCTCGGGCTGGGCGTGCCTCGAGATCGCGGCGGCCACGAACGTGGTGCCGAGATCCACGCCCAGGCTGTAGCCGAGCGCGCCGTTGTCCGCCATATCGATCCTCGTCCGTGCGCGCAGATGCAGGGGTCCCCCGACCGCGGTCCACGGTGCCAGGTGGACCTTGCAAAGTACTTGCGACGAGCAGCACGCCGCCGTCAATGTCCGCCCGGTCGGGGCGCCTGGCCGGCCCGTCAGGCGGCACGGGGACTTGTCGAGACCGCCGTCGCCGTAGCGTGGCGGCATGGACGCTGACGTGGCCGCCGAGGTCGAGCGCCAGCACCGGCTGCTGGCCAGCTGGCTCGGCACGGTCGCCGAGCCCGGTGTGCTGGCGGAGCCGGAGGCCGCCCACACCGCCGACTTCTCGATGGTGACCGTCGAAGGCCACGTCCTGCACCGGCCGGCGCTGCTCGACTGGCTGGCCGCCGCGGGCAACAGCCGCCCCGGCCTGCGCATCCTGATCAGCGACGTCACCGTCGTGGTGGAGCTGGAGGGCGCGGTGCTGGCCGGGTTCCTGGAGACGCATGTCGAGCACCGGCACACCAGCTCGCGCCGGGTCACCGCCCTGCTGCGCCGTGACCCCACCGCGCTGCGCTGGGCGCATGTCCAGGAGACCCCGCTGCCGAGCTGAGCGCCGCCGAGGTGGGCTTCCTGCTGTCGGGGCGACTATATCAGCTTGACTGTATATACGGTTACAGTGATACTCGAGGTCGAACGACCACACCGAGGGGGAAACCACCATGCAGCCACCCAGCGTCGCCATCGCGTACTACTCGGGGTGGGGCCACACCGCCGCACTGGCCGAGGCGGTGGCCGCGGGTGTACGCGAGGTGCACGCCGAGGCCACCGTGCTTCTGGTCGACAAGATGGACGAGCCGGCATGGGCAGTGCTCGACGGCGCGGACGCGATCATCTTCGGCACCCCCACCTACATGGGCAACGTGTCGGCGGGGTTCCAGACCTTCGCCGAGTCCACCTCGGGCCGCTGCATGAGCGGCGCGTGGCGGGACAAGGTCGCCGCCGGCTTCACCAACTCCGGCGGCAAGAGTGGCGACAAGCTGCACGCGCTGATGTCGCTGGCCGTGCTCGCCGCCCAGCAGCACATGCACTGGGTCAACCTCGGCCTCCCGCCCGGCTGGACCAGCTCGACCAGCAGCGAGCACGAGCTGAACCGGCTCGGGTTCTGGCTCGGTGCCGGCACGCAGACGAACACCGACGTCTCGGCCGAGCACGTGCACGGGTCCGACGTCCTGACCTGCCGGCACCTCGGTCGGCGCGTGGCCGAGGTGACCGCGCAGCTGTTGGCCGGCCGCGTTGCCGGGAGTGGTGAGCTGCTCAGCTCTGGGCGGTCGGCCGAATGACGAGCTCGTTGACGTCCACGGTGGCGGGCTGGTCGATCGCGTAGCCGATGGCCTCGGCGATTGCGGCGGCCGGGATACCGCGGCCGCGTCGTGTAGCTCGCCGCCGCCGTATGGCGTAGCGCGCCGCCGGGCAACTGGCGGCCGTCTCACTTCGCACGGCGTGCTGTCACTTCGCACAGTGTGCGGAGTATGCGAAGTGACAGCACGGCATGCGAAGTGGCGGCGGCCGGCTGTGCCCCGGGGCGGACACTGCGCGGCGGCTCGGTCACGCCGGAAACGCTGGACGGCTCGGAAGCGTGCGGGCGACGTCAGGTCTGGGGTGTGCTGGCGTGCAGGAGCCGAGCCGAGCAGGGCGAGGGCGTCGGAGCTCGGGCTGCCGGGCTCCGGGGTGCCGACGAGCAGGTGCTGGCCGAGGGCGTCGCCGAACACCGTGCGCGCCGCCGGGTGCCCGAACAGCACACGCACCATGTTCCGCGTGCCGTCGAACGGGGCGAGCAGCGCGGTGGCGATCGCGTTCGTGGCCGGACACCCCACCACGCTGGTGCAGTGGGCCGACACCCTGCACCGATCGGCAGCGGGCCCGTGCCCGGTCGCCCCGGCGGCGGCACCGGTCGCCGCACCAGTGCGCTCGACACCGGCGAGGCAATTCGTGGTGCTGGCCGACCGGGGTCTGCCAGCCTGGCGCCATGCTGCAGAAGAGTTCGCTGGTGGGGTTCGTGGGCGTGGCCGACCTTGATCGGGCGCGGGAGTTCTACGGCGGCACGCTCGGGCTCGAGCTCCGCGACGAGAGCCCGTACGCGCTGGTCGCCGAGGTCGGGGGCACGATGCTGCGGATCACGGCGGTGGGGGAGCCCGACCCACGCCCGTACACCGTCCTCGGCTGGGCGGTGGCGGACATCGCGGCCGAGGTCGACGAGCTGGCCGCTCGGGGGGTTACGTTCACCCGCTACGAAGGCATGGGCCAGGACAACCGGGACATCTGGACCTCGCCCAGCGGCGCCAAGATCGCCTGGTTCCTCGACCCGGACGGCAACAACCTGTCGCTGACCGAGTTCGTGGGTTAGCTCACGCTGCGCGAGACGCCGGGGCCTCCGGCCGACCCGACCGCCGCGCCGGGGCCCGGCTCGACGTCCACGTCGGCGGCGCGCATCGGCTCGCCGCACTCCGAACAGTGCAGCTCGACGTGGCTGATCTTGCCGCAGGTGTGGTGCCGGTATAGCACCGGCGGCCCGGCCTCGCCGGCCATCCATCGGTCGCCCCAGCGGACCATGACCAGCAACAGGTCGCACAGCTCGATGCCCTTGGTAGTGAGCCGGTACTCGTGGCGCGGCGGCCGCTGCGAGTAGGCGTGTCGCTCGAGCACTCCGCTCTCGACCAGCCACTTCAGCCGCTCGGTCAGCACCTTGCGGGAGATCCCGAGGTCCTGCTGGATCTGTTCGAACCGGTTCATGCCCACGTAGATGTCGCGCAGGATCAGCGGCGACCAGGGCTCCCCGATCACGTCCAGGGTGCGGGCGATGGAGCACGCCATGTCGCCGAACTGAGTTCGCTGCATGAACCCAGTGTAGACCAAAGGGTTCCCTCAGGGAACTTTGCCTGCTACGGTTTCACGCACTAAGTTCCTTAAGGGAATGTTCAATGGGAAGGAGTCCGCGATGCCCAGGACCCTCACCGCCGCCGAGAGCGCCGAGTTCCTTGCCCAGCCCCAGGTCGGCGTGCTCAGCGTGGCCGACGTCGACGGCGAGCGGCCACCCCTGACCGTGCCCGTCTGGTACGCCTACCGGCCCGGCGGCGAGCTCAGCTTCTTCACCGGAACCCAGGGCCGCGCCGCGCGCAAGGCCCGGCTGCTGGAGCGCGCCGGCAAGCTCAGCTTCTGCGTGCAGCAGGGCGAGTACCCGTACAAGTACGTGACCGTGGAGTGCACGGTCACCAAGGCCGACCGGGCGCCCTCCGTGGCGCGTGTGATCGAGGTGGCGGGCCGCTATCTGCCGACGGAGGTCGCCCAGGGCTTCGCGGAGGCCGAGACCACCAACCCGAACGGCACGTTCGTGCTGTTCACCGCCCGGCCGGACCGCTGGCTGAGCTTCGACTTCGCCGAGGACGGCCAGCGGGATGGGTAATCTCGCCGCGGACTCGGCCAGACTCGTAGCAAGGACGGGTGCAAGTCGGGGGTGATCCGTGGCGCTGCCCGCGGACGGTCATGTGCACAGCGAGTGGTCGTGGGACGCGCCAGGCGGCTCGATGGAGCGGACCTGCGCGCGGGCCGTCGAGCTGGGCCTGCCCGCGGTGGCGTTCACGGAGCACGCGGACTACACACCCGCGGTCGTCCGGGCCGGCGACCTCGACGATGCCGAGCATCTCAAGTCGTTCGTCGCGCCGGACGGCACGCTGACTCCGCCGGAGCTGGACCTGACCGGGTACCTGGAGTGTCTGCGGCGCTGCCGCGACCGGTTCCCGAGCTTGCGGATCATCAGTGGGGTGGAGCTCGGCGAGCCGCACCGGCACGGCGATGTCGTGGCGGGCCTGCTCGCGGCCGGGCGGTTCGAGCGGGTGCTCGGCTCCTTGCACTGCCTGCTCGTCGGAGAGCAGTTCGCCGAGACACCGACCCTCTACCGTCGTCGGGAGGCCGCCCAGGTCGTCCGCGACTACCTCGCCGAGATACCCTGGCTGATCAGCGGTTCCGACGCGTTCGCGGTGCTCGCGCACATCGACTACCCGGTGCGCTACTGGCCGGCGCAGGCCGGCCCGTTCGACGTGCACGCGTTCCGCGACGACTTCCGGTACGCCTTGCGCGTCCTCGCGGGTAATGGGCGCGCTCTAGAGGTCAACACGTCCTCGCGGCTCCACCCGGAGATCGTGCAATGGTGGCGCGAGGAGGGCGGCGACGCGATCACGTTCGGCAGCGACGCCCACGGGCCGACCGCACTGGCGCGCGGCTTCGATGCGGCCGTCGCCATGGTCGAGGCGCACGGATTCCGCCCCGGCCGCCATCCCGATGACTTCTGGACCGGTTCGGGCTGACGTCGGGTCAGGACGCCCGCCAGATGTCGGCGGCGATCTCCCCGTGGCACTCGCTGAACATGCCGGTGGGGCTCGTGTCCCGCAGCAGCTGTCGCAGCTCGGCCTCGAAGGACGCGAGCTGGTCGCTGAACAGCTGGGGCGTCGAGCTCGACAGCGAGAACACCGAAGCGACCACGTCGTCGGCGCTCCGGTGCACGACCCGTCCGGGAACTGTCAGGCGCTCGGGCCCGCGAAAGCCGGCGGCGCGGTAGAACTCGTCCTCGCCGCTCGCGGTGCCGTCGGGCAGCGCACCGCGACCGGCCCGGCGGACCGGGCCGAGATACCGCCGCACCAGGTCGGCGATGGCCGGGCGCGGGGGTTGCGGGTGCTCCAGCACGCGGTCCGTGGTCACCCCCTCGTGCGTGGTGGCGTGCACGTGGACGCAGGTGCCGCCGTGCTCCACCATCCCGTGCACCGAGGCGGCGACCCGGGCGCGGTCCAGCCAGTGGAAGGACTGCGCAAACGTGACCATGCGGTACCCGCCCAGGTCGGCAGGCAGGTCCTCGGCGCGCAGATGCCGCCAGGTCGCGTTCCTCACCGCCGTCGAGGTGGCCAGGCTGGCGGCCTCGGTGAGCATGTCCGGGTCCGCGTCGACGCCTGTGACCTCGGTAAACAGCGGCGCCAGCAGCAGCGTGAGCGAACCGGGGCCGCAGCCCACGTCGAGCAGCCGTCCCGTGCCGTCCAGC
>DATAYB010000215.1:0-8875 GCA_036272795.1 Pseudonocardia sp. | reverse complement strand
TACGCCCAGCTCAGTGGTGCACGTCCACGTCGTGGCTGTCGTTGTAGTCGCTGCTGTTGTGCGAGTTGTAGTCGTCGTGGCTGCTGGTGTCGGAGTTGTCCTCGTAGTTGCTGTGCGTGCTGTTGTCCGACTCGTGCTGGTCGGCGTACTGGCTCGCGTCGCCGTGGTCGCCCGCCACATTCACCGAGGTGCTGCCCGAACCCGAGTTGTGCACCGAGGTGTTGGTGTCGCTGTGGGTGTTGCTGCCGTGCGCGTCGCCGCCGATCGAGATGGCGCCGCCGTCTCCCACGCTGGTGTGGCCGAGGTGCGCGTTGGTGGCGTCGCCGGAGCCGAAGGCGGTGGTGTTGCCGTCGCCGGTCACGGCCTGGTTGTGGTCGCCGACCACGTTGCCGTTGCCCGAGGTGATCGTGCTGTCCCGGATGTCGCCGCCCGCGGCCACCGAGCCGCGCCCGGACGCCACCACCGGGTCGTTGTCGATCACCTGGTGGAAGTCGCCGCCGTCGTTGTGGTGGCCGCCGTCGTGGTCGTGCCGGTCGTCGTCCCAGTCACGGCCCCGGTCCCAGTCACGGCCGCCGCCGGTGTCGATGCTCTGGTGCACCGAGTTGTCGATGTTGGTCTCGCCGCGGTCCCACGAGTTGTGGTTGTCGCTGATGTAGCTGCGCAGGTAGCTCGCGCCGCTGTCGTGGTGGTTGCTGTCCCAGTCGCGCGGCTCGGGGTACGAGCGGTTCCCGTAGTCGGAGTGCGAGTAGTCGCTGTCCGCCAGCAGGGAGAGCGCGTCGTGCACATCCCCACCGGACAGGTTGTGGAATCCGTGGTCCTCCGCGTAGCCGCGCGGGTCGTTGTCGAACGCGTCGCGGGCGTCCGAGTCGTTCAGCAGGTTCGAGATCCAGTCCAGCAACGATGTAGCCATGCTCGGTCAGCTCCTCCAGAAGCGGGGTCCAATGCCGTCAAGGTGCTCGTGTCCCCTATAACAACAGAAACTATGACCACACCAGCCTCACCCGCAACGGGGGTAGGGCCTGGTTCACCCTGGTCAGCCACCCCACGGGTGGGAGCTTCGTGCGTTCGGGGCATAAACGGGTCCAACGGCTGGGGATTTCCGGCGACGGGGCCGCCGGTTGGGGAACGATGCACATCCTGGCGCAAAGACCAACTCGGCTACCCAGCGGGTCCTCAGTCCGCGGCGGCGGGGCTGAGGAAGGTGAAGTAGCGTGCCGGGTGGCAGTGCTGGCGCGGCGGGTGTTCACACGTGTCACCCAGCTCGTTCACAGAAAAGGTACCCAGGCTCGGTGGCTATGGCGAGACGCTTGTGCGACCTGCTGGCCGACCGGGCAGAGCAGGCTCCCCGCGGCAGGTTCCTCCTCGACGCGCGCGGTGACCGCGTCGTGCGCCACGGTGACCTCGCGGCGGCGGCCCGGGCCTGGCGCGCCGAGCTGGACGCACGCCGGTTGCCACCGGGTGCCCGGGTACTGGTGGACGTCAACGACCCGATCGCGTTCGCCGTCGTGCACCTGTCGGTGATCGCGGCAGGGCGCTGCTCGGCGACCGTCGACCCGGAGGCCCCGCCAGCTGAGGCCGAGCGCGCCCGACGGGCCCTGCGCCCCGCGCTGGTGCTGACCGACCGGCCGGAGCGCGACGGCGCCGGGGTGGACCCCGAGACCGGTCTGCCACTGCAACCCTCCGGCGGCACCGGCTGGCGCTGGGCACTCGGCGTCGGTGCACCCGGGTTCTCGGCGCTGCTCACCTCCGGTTCCACAGGCACCCCCAAGACCGTGCTCCTCGATGAGCGGCAGCTCCTGCACGTGGCCACGGCGGTGGCTCGCCACCACGGGCTCTCCCCGGCCGACCGGGGCTTCAACCCACTGCCGTTGTTCCACATCAACGCGCAGGTGGTCGGCCTGCTGGCCAGCCTGGTCGCCGGCTCCACCCTGGTGCTGGACCGCCGGTTCCGCCGCACCGAGTTCTGGCCGCTGCTGGCCGGCCACGACGCCACCTGGCTGAACGCGGTGCCGGCCATCCTGGCGATCCTGGCCAGGGAGGACGGTCAAGTGCCGCCGAACCGGCTGCGGTTTATCCGGTCGGCCTCCGCCGCGCTGCCCACCCCCGTGCGGGAGGCCATCGTGGCGCGCACCGGGGTGCCGGTGGTGGAGAGCTACGGGATGACCGAGGCCGCCAGCCAGATCACGGCCACACCCCTGGACGCGCCGACCAGGGACGGCTCGGTCGGCCTTCCGGTGGACGTCGAGCTGGAGGTGGTCGACAAGGCCGGCGTGCGGTGCGCGCCCGGGGACGTCGGCCGGGTCCGGATCCGAGGCGCCGGGGTGATCCGCGGCTACGCCGACGGGGTCGCGGCGGCCAGCTTCGACGAGGCGCACTGGCTCGACACGGGCGACCTCGGCCACCTCGACCGCGACGGCTACGTGTACCTGGCCGGGCGTGCGGACGACGTGGTGAACCGGGGCGGCGAGCTCGTCTACCCTCGGGAGGTCGAGGAGGTACTGCTCGGCGAGCCCGGGGTGGCGGATGCCGTGGTGGTCGGCCGCCCGCACGACGTGCTCGGCGCGGTGCCGGTGGCCTGCGTACGCG
Organism: Pseudonocardia sp.; assembly: GCA_036272795.1. Taxonomy (GTDB): domain Bacteria; phylum Actinomycetota; class Actinomycetes; order Mycobacteriales; family Pseudonocardiaceae; genus Pseudonocardia. The sequence goes on along the minus strand of DATAYB010000215.1, from coordinate 6,289 downwards.
GCCATGACGAGCTGGACGCCGAGGGGGAGGCGGCCCTGGTCGCGCGGCTCACCGCCCGGTGCGCCGAGCAGCTCGCCCGGTTCAAGCGGCCCGCCGAGATCCGCGTGGTCGGCGGCTTCCCACTGGGGCCGACAGGCAAGGTGCGCCGTACCGAGCTGCGCCGCCAGCTCGCCGACGAGTTCGCCTCGGTGAGCAGCTAGCCGGTACATCCGGCCGGGGCGCACGGCCGACCGAGACAGCGGAACGAGGGAGGGGCCGATGCGATCGACCGAGGACGTGTTCCACGTGGCTGTCCCCGCCGCCGACCTGGACGCGGCGCAGGAGTTCTACATCGGCGGCCTCGGCTGCAAGCTGGCCCGGCGCTACGCGGACCGGATCACCGTGGACTTCTTCGGCGACCAGCTGGTCTGCCACCTGTCCGACGAGATCGTCGAGCACCCGGAGCTCTACCCCCGCCACTTCGGGGTCACGTTCCGCCACCGCGAGGACTGGGACCGGCTGCTGCGGCTGGCCAGGACGAGGGGGCTGCGGTTCTTCGCCGAGCCGTTCCACCGCTTCGAGGGGCGGGTCGAGGAGCACGAGAGCTTCGTGCTCGCCGACCCGTCCAACAACCTGCTCGAGTTCAAGTTCTACGCCGACCCCCGGATGATGTACTGAGCCGGCTTTCCGGGATCTCGACCGGCCGCCCGTGCCGGGCGTTGGGCCGCCGCCTGGTCCGCCCTGCCCGCCCGGCCACGCCGGCCGCGATGACCAGCGCGATCACGCCGAACAGCAGGCCGGCGCCGCCGATCCAGCGGGCGAGCGAGTCGGAGCCGGAGGCGGCGTCCGTGTCCGCGGTCGCCACGGCCAGGGTCGCCGGTGAGCCGCCGGCGCCGTGCCCGCCGGCACCGCCACCCGCACCCGCCGCGCCTGCCGCGAGCAGGGTCAGCGTGGGGGCCGGGTGCTCCGGCTCGGGCGCGCCGGCCGCGCGCGGCTGGTCCCAGTTCACCACGGTGCCGTCGTCGTAGGTCTGCACCACCGGCAGGACGAGCTGGCTGGCGTCGGTCGGCAGCGGCCCCAGTGACACGTCGAAGTCCGCGTACTGGTCGGGTTCGATACGTTTCCCGGGCTGGGCGGTCCAGGTGATGGTGTGTGCCACCTCGCTCACCGTGCCGTCGTCGGTGCGCAGCGGCGGGTTCACCGCGACCTTGCCGATGTGTGAGGTCCAGCCGGCCATCGGGGTGGTGAGCACATCGGCGATCGGGTGCTGGGCCGGCAGCGTGAGCTCGACCTTGACCGTGCCTGCCGACTCCGACTCCGTCGGCACCCTCAGAGCTACGACCGCGTAGCCGCCCTGGGTTGCCCAGCCGGGCTGCGCGGTCACGTGAGCCTCGGCCATGCCGGCGCCGAGCAGTGTGAGCAGGATGGCGCCTCCGAGCGCGAGCGCGGTGCGGGTCGGGGCCCGCCACCGGGGGTATATCGGGGTCATAGCGAGTCCTTAGTCGTGGTCGGCTGCCTCGGTCCGGCGTCGGGCCGGGGCGGCCGTGCGGGGGGAGCGCCGACGGTAGGCCGGCCCACCCGGGCGGGACGGCATTCTGAGAACCGGGCCGCGGCCGATCGCCGACCGGCCCGACAATCGCGTCGAGGCCACCAGCACTGGGCCGTCCGCCGCCGCGAGCTAGCCCATTCGGATCCGGAGTTCGTTCATTTGTTTCCCTGACCGGGCCGAACGGTGGCTTATGGTCATTCAGCGAGAAAATGCGGTAATTAGATAGTCTTGTTTCACGGTTGCCGAGCTACCATCGTGACCCCCGACTCGGCGAGGCACGGATGCGGCAGCTGGCTATTGAGGTGCGGGCCGTGATGGTCGCGGCCGACACCTATCGGCGCGCGATGGCCGCCGCCTTGGGAGTGGGAGTCACCGAGGTGTCCGCGCTGGGTGAGATTCGGCAGGACGGCCCGCTGACCCCGTCCGAGCTCGCCAGACGTCTCGGGCTCACCTCGCCGAGCGTCACCTCACTTTTGGATCGGCTCGAGACCGCCGGCCTGGTGGCCCGGCGGCGCCACCCGGCCGATCGGCGCAGCGTCCTGGTCGAGCTGACCGCGTCTGGCGACGAACTGCTGGTCGCGGCCTTCGAACAGTTCAGTGACGACGTGGCGACGGCTGTCCGGTCGGCGTCTCCGGAGCACGTGCGGGAGCTCGGCGAGCTGCTCGGCGGGGTCGCGGGGGCGCTGCGGGCCAGGGCCGGTGACCGTGACGGCCTGACCGTCGGTCTCGCCAGGCACCTGGCGGGGCGGAGCCGCTCCGCCGAGGATGCGGCGGAGGGGAATAGTGGGCAGGCTGAATAACTCGATCGTCAAAATATGCGTTGCTCGCGTGTTTTGGGTGGTGTAATTCTCCGGCGTAAATTACACCATTTAGTGGATGAGCGACATTAGCCGATCGGCGATGATGGGCTGGACGACAGCGGAAACGGCCGACCCCTCGGGCCCGAGAAACTGCCGTCGCCCGTCGTCACCGGTCGGTGGACGCCCCGCCCGCCGGCCGGTGACATCAAACGTACGGGGCACGCCATATCGTGCACCCCATGAAGTACAGGAAACTGGCGCCGGCCCTCGCGGCCAGCGCGCTCGCGCTCGTCGCCGGCTGCAACAACACCTCGGCGGACGACGACTCGGACCAGGCGCCGCCCCAGGCGCCGGCACCCACGAGCGCCGCTCCGAGCGCGCCCGCGGCTGCCCCGTCGGCGGCGCCGGGCCCGATCGTGGGGCTGCGCGCCCTGAGCCCGGCTCAGAAGCAGCAACGGGACTTCTGCCAGCAGGGCATCGTCAAGAACGGCTGTGAGTTCTACACCGACGATTCATTGAGGCTGCAGGGCTTCGACCCGGACAGCTAGTGTGCGGGAAAGTGGTTCCAGAGCTACCGAGGTGATCAGTTGAGCCAGCCGTTGATCGACGAGGGCGTCCGTGCCAGCCAGCTGGTGGCGGCGGAGCGCAAGGCCGCCGTGTTGTTCGACGAGGTGGAGCGCCTCGGCCTGATCAAGGCGGGGCTGGCCGAGTCGGACGTCAGCAACCAGGTGCGGGACCTCGCGGCCGAGCTGTTCGGTACCCGCCGGCATTGGCACAAGCGGATCGTGCGGTCCGGTCCGAACACGCTCAAGCCGTACCGGGAGAACCCGCCGGACCGTGTGATCGGCGCCGACGACATCGTGTTCCTCGACTTCGGCCCGATCTTCGCCGAGTGGGAGGCCGACTTCGGCCGCACCTACGTGCTGGGCGAGGACCCGGTGAAGCTGAAGCTGCGTGACGACCTGCCGGGTATCTGGGCGGCCGGGCGGGAACACTTCGAGGCCACCTCGGGGATCACGGGTGCCGAGCTGTACACGTACGTCGTGGGGTTGGCGGAGGCGGCCGGCTGGGAGTTCGGCGGCCCGCACTCCGGGCACCTGGTCGGCGAGTTCCCGCACGAGCTGATCGATGGCGAGCGGATCGAGAGCTACATCGCGCCCGGCAACAACACCGACATGCGGCGCACCGACAAGTCCGGCCGGGCCTGCCACTGGATCCTCGAGATCCATCTGGTCGACCGGGAACGGGCCATCGGCGGCTTCTTCGAGCAGCTGCTCACGCTGCACCGCGTGGACGCCTGAGCCAGGGCGTCACCCGACCGGTCGACGGGGCCCCGCATGGGGGGCTTGGGGGCCGGGCGTTCCCCCATGCCCCCAATGCGGGGCCTCACAGGTACCTGGCTACGGTTCCCTGTGAACCAGGTGGGATCCCCGATTGCCGCAGGCCGTCCCCGCTCTACGTTCTTGGTCAACACCGAACGACCGGCCGAGCGCAAGCCCACATACCGAAGGAGCTGACCGACATGAGCGACACCTCGCTGCTGGACTGGATCCTGAGCCTGCTGCGTGACCCCGAGGCGCGCGCCGACTTCCAGGCCAACCCGCAGGGCTACGCCGCCGACCACGGGTTCGACCACCTGAGCTCCGGCGACGTGTACGACTCGCTGTGCCTGATCTCGGACGACTCCTCGTCGAGCTCGAATCACGGCACCCACTACCCGGCGCCGCACGACTACGACCACAACAGCCACGACGGCGGCGCGAGCTATCTGCGCAGCTACGTCACGAACAACTACACCACCATCGACGAGCACAACACGAACATCGACGACTCGGTGCACCAGAACATCGACACCGGTGGTGGTGACTTCAACCAGGTCATCGACAACGACCCGGTGGTGGCGTCCGGCGACGGCGCGGTGGCGGCCGGCGGCGACATCAAGGGCAGCACCGTCACGACGGGCAACCACAACGTGGTGGGCGACGGGAACCAGGCTGTGACCGGCGACAACAACACCACGGCCTTCGGCTCCGGCGACGCGACCAACGCGGACCTCGGCCACACCAACATCGGTGACGGCGGCTCGCTGTCCATCGGCGGCGACGCCTACGGCCACAACGAGAACAACGACACCAGCACGTCGGTGCACAACTCCGGCTCCGGTGACACCTCGGTCAACGCCGCCGGCAGCCACGGCGACGCGAGCCAGTATGCCAACCAGAGCGAGCACAACGACAGCACGCACACGAACTACGAGGACAACTCGTCGAGCGACAGCCACGACAGCATCAACTCGGGCAACGACCACGATTACAGCGACAGCCACGACGTGGACGTGCACCACTGACCTGACCGGTCAGCGCCCGGCCGCGTGCCGGGCCGGCGAACTACCTCGGCGGTCGGTGCCGTGGCCCCTTTCGGTCACCGCGCCGGCCGCCGCGTTGTCGTCCCGACGTCGGCCGCAGTTGTCGTCCCGGCTCTGGTGCCGGCCCGGTGCTGTCAGCCAGCCGGCAGGATCGTGCGCGGCACGACGGGGGAGCGCTTGCGCTTGCGCCACTCGCGCGGATAGCCGAGTGAGACCTCCTCGAACCGCACGCCGTCCTGCCAGGTGGTGCGAGGGATGTGCAGGTGGCCGTAGACCGACACCGCAGTGCGGAACCGGGTGTGCCAGTCCGCGGTGAGCTCGGTGCCGCACCACTGGGCGAACTCGGGGTGGCGCAGTACGCGGGTGGGCTCGCGGGACAGCGGCCAGTGGTTGACCAGCACCAACGGCAGCTCCGGGTCGAGCGCGGCCAGCCGTTTCTCGGTCTGTGCGACGCGCGCCCAGCACCAGTCCTCACGCGTCGGGTACGGGTCGGGGTCGAGCAGGAACTCGTCGCTGCACACGATGCCGGCCGCCCGGGCGATCTCCAGCGACCGCTGCCGGTTGGCCGCCCCGGGGGCCAGGAACGAGTAGTCGTAGAGCAGGAACATCGGCACGACCAGCACGGGTCCGTCCGGCCCCAGCCAGGTTTCGTACTCGTCCTCCGGGGTGAGCACGCCGAGGCCACGGCACAGCTCGACCAGTCGCTCGTAGCGGGCGACGCCCCGGTACGGCCGCTCCTCGGCGCGCGATGTCCACAGCTCGTGGTTGCCCGGCACCCAGACGACCCTGGCGAACCGCTCGGCCAGCAGCCCCAGGGCCCAGCCGATGTCGTCCATCCGTTCGCCGACGTCGCCTGCCACGATCAGCCAGTCCTCATCGCCGCCCGGACGTAGCGCCTCGACGATCGTCCGGTTGTCACGACGTCCGACGTGCAGGTCGCTGGTGGCCAGGAGGGTCGGCGTCACCTCTGCTGAATTCCGCGACTCACCCTGACAAATCTAGCGACTCGCCGGGGGGTTCGCCCGGCGTGGTGGGGTCGGGGCTGGGTGTTGGGAGCCTTGCCGGCCGGGACGCGGCGCCGGGTGAGGGTGTGACGGTGGTTCGGGGCGAGTCGGGTCATTAAAAGAGTGGACAACGTGGCGTTGAACTGGATATCTATGGAATGTCTACGCGGCCTGGATAGCCTCTCGGGCGACCCAGGAGTGCACCCTTATCCGCTACCGCTGCCACCGTCGGGGAAAGCACCTCGGTATCGCAAGTGATCATCGATGCGTGCCGGGGGAATAGCGGGGTACGGGCCGGTCGAGCGCACCCACGTGGATGATCACGGTCTGAACCACATGATGATTGCTGGGGTGTGGAAACGCATCCGCTGGTCGGAGCGGGTGCGGATGGGGAACGCTATACCGCTGCTCGGCGGGCCGCCCCCGGGCTGGTCACCACGTGCCGACCAGCGGCGAAGACACGATGTGCGCCGTACCCGAAGGGCTCCCAGCCGGAGCACGGCGCACATCGCACCGAATTGTAGGGGCGGCCACCGGGACCCCGTTTTCCGACCCCGGCATAAAGGTGTGAACAGTGCGGCGTGCGCCGCCG
>DATAYB010000214.1:0-2420 GCA_036272795.1 Pseudonocardia sp. | reverse complement strand
ATCAGTTCCAAGGGGTTCGAGCGGCGAGTGGCGCCGGTCGCGGCCAGCGGCAGTGCGTCCCGCGCGAAGGCCCGCCGTCACTTCGCACGGCGTGCCGTCACTTCGCACAGTCTGCGGAGTATGCGAAGTGACAGCACGGTGTGCGAAGTGGAGGCGCGCGGTGGTGGCGACGGCGTGCGCCAGGTGCGACGCCGTGCGCCGGACGAGCGGCGGTCAGGTGGCGCGCCGGGCTTGGCGAGCGACCCGATCCGCCCGCCGCCGCTACCCCTCCGCCAAGAGCCGAGCCGGCGCGACCTCTTGGAATTGACCAGCTAGTGCCCGGTCGTCCGGTGATAGCGACCGGGCACTGGCCCCGGCCGAGGTCAGCTGGCGGCTGCGTCGTCAGTGGTCGACTTGTCGAAAGCCGTCTTGTCGAAGACCACGCTGTCGGCGGACCCGTTGTCCACGACATCGCACGTGTCCAGGATCGTGCGGGAGACGAGCTCCGGGTCGTCGATCATCGGCACGTGTCCGCATTCGGGCAGCGTCACGTGGTGCGCCCCCGGCAGCAGCATCGCCGCGCGCAGTGCCTGGCGCGGCGGCAGGATGCGGTCCTTGTCGCCCCAGGCGATGGTCACCGGCACGCTCGGCGGCATGCCGTGCCAGCTCACCCGACGGCCGGCCCGGATCGTCGGGGTGAACGCGGGCGCGTTGCGCAGCGCGGAGGTGTCGGCCATCGCCGTGATCCGGTCGATCCGGCCGGGGTGCGCGTAGAGCACCGCCATGGTGCTGGCGCGCAGCCGTGCGCTGTTGGCGATCGCGTCGGTGGCGAACCGGGGGCCCCGGGCACTGAGCCGCATCGCGCGCAGCATGGTCAAAGCGCGCCGCCGGTCCACGTCGTTCCAGAAGCCGGCCGGGGAGAGCGCGGTCGCCGAGCGCACCAGCCCCCGGGAGGCCGCCTCGACCGAGAGCAGGCCGCCGAGTGAGTTGCCGGCCACGTGCGGGCGCTCCACCCCGAGGATCTCGAACACCTCGGCCAGCATCTCCATGCTGGACGTCAGGTCGTAGCGGCGGCCGGCCGGCAGCGCGGGGGACAGGCCGAAACCGGGCAGGTCCAGCGCGATCACGTCGTGCCGCTCGGCGAGCAGGTCCAGCACGGGCCGCCAGGCCTGCCAGCGGTGGCCGATGCCGTGCAGCAGTACCAGTGGGGTTCCCGAGCCGCGCCGCTCGAAGTTCACCTTGATCACGCGTTGACCTCCTCAGGCCGTGAGTGGTGAATGGGGCTATGACCCAACTCGCCACTCACGGGTTCGTAGTCACCTGCCCGGAAGCGTAGGTCCGCCGCCAGCCTGGCCACCGACCACGGCCAGTTGGCGACGTTGTGGCCGGTGCCGTCCAGGTAGTAGCTGGCGCATCCGCCGGAGTTGTACACCGTCGGTGCGAGAGCACGTTGTAGATCGTCGTTGAACCGCCGGTGCACGTCCGGGCGGATCCGTAGCGAAGTCCAGTTCCGCCTGGCCATTGTGGTGACCGCGTCCGCCACGTACCGGGCCTGTGCCTCGATCGTGCCGAGCACGGAGGCGTGGCCAGGGGCGATGTTCGGGCCGAGGAACACGAACAGGTTCGGGAAGTCGGCGATCGTGGTGCCGAGGTAGGCCTCCGGGGCGCCGCCGGCCCAGTGCTCGGCGAGGCTGCGCGCTGTGCCGTCGATGCCGTCGAACACGTAGCGCGCGACGGGCGGCTGCGCGAGCTCGAACCCGGTGCCGAAGATGATCGTGTCCACCTCGGCGGCCGCCCCGTCGGTGCCCACCACGGCGCCCGAGGTGACCGTCGCCGCCGCCGGGTGCAACTGCACGTTCGGACTGGTCAGCGCCGGGTAGTAGGCGTTGGACACCAGGATGCGCTTGCAGCCGAGAGTGAAGTTCGGGGTGAGGGCGGCGCGCAGCTCGGCGTCGCGCACCTGGGCGAGCAGGTGCAGCCGGGCCGCGCTCTGCACCCGGCGCATCAGCGAGTCGTGCCGGAACGCCACCCCCACCGCCTCGTGCACCGCGTAGATGCCGACCCTCACCGCGCGCTCGGTGATGGGGGCGGCGCGGAACGCGTACTGCACGGCGCGCGGGATCGGGAAGTCGACCTTCGGCAGCACCCACGACGGCGTGCGCTGGAAGACGTGCAGCTCGGCGACCCGGCCGGCGATCTCCGGTACGAACTGGATCGCCGACGCCCCGGTACCGATCACCGCGACCCGCCGGCCGGTCAGATCGTGGCCGTGGTCCCAGCGGGCGGAGTGGAACGCCGTGCCGGTGAACGTGTCCAGCCCCGGCAGCGGTGGCAGCGCCGGCTCGTGCAGCGGCCCGGGCGCGGCGGCCAGCACACTCGCCGCGTACTCGCCGTCCGTGGTGGCCACCCGCCACAGCTGCGCGGCCTCGTCCCAGCGTGCC
>DATAYB010000213.1:0-5635 GCA_036272795.1 Pseudonocardia sp. | reverse complement strand
CGTGCTGGTGTTCGCCACCGGTATCCCGGCCGGCATGGGTCACTTCGACTTCACCGTCATGGTGCTCGGCTACGTGGTGATGCGGGTGGCGCTGATCGGCCAGTGGCTGCGCGCCGCCCGTGAGGACCCGGCGGGCCGGCCAGCCGCGGTGCGCTACGCGACGGGCGTCGGCGTCGTACAGCTCTGCCGGCTGGGCTGGCTGGCGCTTCCCGGGGTGGCCGGGTAGGGCGGCTTCGGGGTGCTCGCGCTGGCCGAGCTGATGGTCCCGCTGTGGGCGGAGTACCGGGGCACCCAGACGACCTGGCACGCGGAGCACATCGCCGAGCGCTACGGCCTGTTCACCATCATCGCGCTCGGCGAGGCGATCCTGGGCATCACGGAGTCGCTGCAGGGCTCGCTCGCCACGGGCGGGCTGTCCGGCACGGTGGGCATGCTCGCGGTCGGTGGGCTGCTGATCGTGTTCGGCCTGTGGTGGGCCTACTTCAAGATCCCGGCCGCCGACGGGCTGCGCGGCTCGCTGCGTACCACTGCGGGATGGGCGTACGGCCACTACGTGGTGTTCGCCGGCATCGCCGCGCTCGGTGCCGGCTTCGAGGTGGCGGTGGACGTGGTGACCCACCACGGTGAGGCGTCCCCGGTGACGGCCGCCGCCTCGATCGCCGTGCCACTGGCCGCCGTGCTGGTGGTGCTGGTCCGTCTGCAGCGGTGGATCGGCTTCCCGTCCACCGAGCCGGTGGTGCTGGTCGGCGTGGTGCTGATCCTGGCCTTCGCGGTGGCGGCCTCGGTCTGGAACCTGGGGCTCTGCGTGCTGTTGATGGGCGTGCTGTTGGCCGCCATGGTCGCGGTCAGCCTGGTCACCGGTGCCCGTGCCGGGCGTGTCGAGGTGGACTAGGCGCTGGTCAGCGCGTAGTCGTAGCCAAGGGGGCGCACAGGCCGCCGGGCGCGGGCGCACGCAGCGCGGCCGCGATCTGCGGGTCGACCGGTTCGACACCGAGCTCGCCGAGCACGAACCGCCGGACCAGCTCGGTCCAGTCCCGGTGCCTGCGCAGCAGCGCGTGCCCGTCCCCGCGCACCTCGAACCGGCAGACCCGGTCGGTGACCTCGCGCGCCCGCACCGCGTAGGCGTACGACTCGGCGGGGTCGGTGAGCCGGTCACGGTCGCCGTGCGCGATCAGCACGGTGCGCCCGGCCAACTGCTCGACCGGATCGGTGTCGACCAGCCACGGCGCGAGCGCGCACACCGCCCGGACCCCCGCCTCGGCGGGCGCGGCCCCACCCGCCGGGGCGAGCAGCGCGGCCCGGCCGCCCATCGAGTGCCCGACAAGCACGACCTGGACGTCCGGGTGCCGCCGCCGGTGCTCGTCGAGCGCCGCTGTCAGGTCGGCCAGTGGGTCCCGGTCGGCGCCGTTCCAACCCCGGTACCGGTAGCGCAGCAGGGCGACGGCGACCCCGTGCGGGCGCCCGGCGCTCGCCAGCACCCGCGCGAACGGCACCATCCGCAGGTACGCGAGCCGCAGTGCGTGAGCCTCGCCGTGACCCCGGGCCTGCCCACCGTGCAGCACCAGGACCAGGGCGGACGGGTGCGGCGGCAGGGGACCCACCGGTTGGACCCGGGACACTCTCGGATCGGGCACGCAGACCTCACAGGATTGGTGACTAACCGCTCGTAGCACAGTTTCCGGTCGAACGCGCGCCGCGACCGCCGAGACCATGCGCAGTGGTGAAACCGGGTTCGATTGCCGCCGGAAGCGCTTATCCTCGCTGGGACCAAAGTGGTCCAGAGTGTCTCAAGTTCTATTTGTGACCAGTGTGACTGGCGTGATCGGGGCGGCGGTTGTCCCGTACCCGGCCACCCGGGACGCGAACGGGCCGAGCAGTACAGCTACACGGAGGCGGAGTCATGTCTTGTCGCTGCCGGCCCCTGGGCGCCGGCTCCGATCGGAAGGTGGGCGAGGACAGGCGGCAGGGCGCGCACCGGCGGGTTGACCGGGGCGCCACCGCCGACGCTAGCGCACGGGGCACCCGATGATCGGTCCACTGCCGAGGGTCGCGGCATTCTTCACCGCGATCGCGATGCTCGTGCCAGGTCAGGGCGTTGCCGAGGCCGCGCCGCCACCCGGACCGCCGATCGGCGCACCGCCGGCCGGCGCCGCGCCGGTGGGACCGCCGTCCGCCGTTGGTCCCGGATCGACCGCCGCGGGTCGCGGCGCCGGATCGACCGCCGAGGGACCTGCTGCCGGGTCGACCGCCGCGGAGCCCGGTGGCGCGCCGCCGGCCACCGACGGGCTGGACGACACCTCCGGCTCGGTGGAGGACGTACCGCCGGACCCCGGCCCACTCGCGGCCTCGGACGGGTCGCCCGACACAGCCCCCGGCCGATCGCACGGCGGCGACGGGGGAGACCTGGCGAGCTTCTTCGGCAACACGCTGACGTGCCTCGACCACGGCTCCTTCGGGTTGGACCGGGCACGGCTCGTGCGCGACCCGAGTGCGCCTACCGGCCGGCTGCTGCGCGTGACGTACCCGGCCGGGTCGGCCTCACCGACCGTGACCAAGGATGGTGGCCGGGCCGGTGGCGCGCAGTCCTACCTGCGGCTGCCGCACTCGGCGGACACGATGACGCTGACCTACTCGGTGCGGTTCCAGCGAGGGTTCCGGTTCGTCAAGGGCGGCAAGCTGCCGGGCCTGTTCGGTGGTGACGCCGGCAGCGGTGGCCGGCACGAAGCGGCCGGGTTCTCCACGCGGTTCATGTGGCGGGCCGGTGGAGCGGGCGAGGTCTACGCCTACTTCCCGAACGCCAAGGGCTACGGCGCGTCGCTCGGCAGGGGCAGATGGCATTTCACCCCCGGCCGCTGGGTGCGGATCGCGCAGCGCGTGGTGCTCAACACCCCCGGTCGCAGCAACGGCACCATCACGGTGTGGGTGAACGGTCGGCAGGTGTTCACGCAGGGCGGCCTGAACTACCGGAACAAGGGCAACGTGCAGGTCGACGGGCTCTTCTTCTCGACGTTCTTCGGCGGCGGCGACAAGTCCTGGGTGAGCCCGAGCAACCAGTACGCGGACTTCGCCGGGTTCAGCTTCGTACCCTCCCGAAGCCCCCGCACCGGCCGCATCTGACCCCGGCCGCACTCGTAACGGTGCGCGCCGGTTCCGGTGTTGCGCGTTCCGCCGGCGTTCGCGCGTGTGCCACCGGCGTGATCATCACGACGTCAGTGCTGTGGTGACCGTGATCAAACAGCCCTCACGTCCTGATGATCACCGGAATGGCGGGGTCGTTGGGCGACTCGGCGGGCGCGGCGGACTCCGGCGCGGGCTCGGCGGTGGATCTCGGCCGAGGTGACGGCCGGGGTCGGGGCGAGGGTTTGCGGCGCCTGGCCGGCTCCGGCTGCTCGACTTCGGCCTGGCTGACCTCGTCGGTTGGCTCCTTGGCCGGCGTCGACTCCGGCTCCTGCTCCGGCTGTGCGGCGGCCACAGGCTGGGCGACCTCGGCGCGGGTGGTGGAGTCGGCCGGGGTGTCGGCTGTAGCTGGCTCGATGGTCTGCTGCGGGGTCTCGTCCGCCGCGACGGGCTCGACCTCGGCCGGTGCGTCCGTTGCGGGCACAGCAGGCGGACCGGCCGGCTCGACATCGGAGGCGACCGGCTCGGCCTCGGCCTCCGCTGAGGTTGCGGCTTCGGGGTCGGTCGGCTGGCCCGTCTCGGCGACCTCGCCGGCCGGCTCCGTTTCCTTCGCCGGCTCGGCGACCTCGGGCCCGGAACTTTCGGGCGTCGCCGCTGTCTCGGGCTCGGTGGGGTCTGGCGGCGCGCTCGGTGTGGTAGCGACGGTGTCCGCGGGTTCGCCCACGGCCACCGGCTCGGCTGCCGTGGGCTCGGAGCCCTCGGGAGCCGCCGTGTCGATGGCTTCGGGCGCTGCGGGGGCCTCCACCTCGGGTGCCTCGGCCGAGGTCTCCGACTCGGGTACGGCGTCAGCCTTGGTCGCGGGTGCTGGCGCGACCTCGTTGATCTCGGCTTCGGCTTCGGCTTCGGTTGCCTCGGCCTCGGGTGTCGGCGCGGCGGAGGCGCTGTCGGCTTCGGGTTGGGGGGCGGCGGGGGTCTGCGGCTCGGCCTCTTCGGCGGGAGCCTCGGGCGCGGGGGTGATCGGGATGGCCATGGTGGGCGGTTCCGCTTCGGGGGCCACCACCGGGATGGCCATGGTGGGCGGGTCGATCACGGGGATTGCCATGGTCGGTGGCTCGAGCACCGGGATCGCCTCGGTCGGCGGTTCGATCGCGCGGAACGCGACGGTCGGTGGCTCGGCGACAGGGATGGCCATGGTCGGTGCCTCGGCCGCTGGTCTGCCCGCTCCGAGGCCACCGAGGGCTCCGACGCCAACGCCTGGTCCGAACCTGACGCCCGCTCCGACCCCCATCCCGGTCCCGGTCACGGACGCGGCGAACGCGGCGGCGCGCCTGCGGTACCCGCGCAGCCGGCCGGCGGCCGTCGCCTCGAGTACCAGCGCGAGCAGCACGAACAGCACCCCGAGCGCGGCGATCCAGTTGAACGGCGGCGGGCTGACGATGTTGTTGCCGACCAGGACGACCGGGCCCCGCAGCGCGTCCCGCGACCGGATCCGCGAGTCGGTGACCGTGATCGTCGTGTTCGGCTCGACCTTCACGCCGACGTTGCCGCCGAGCACGTCGACGTGGTCGGCGGCAACCCCGCCACCGGGGGACGTGCGGATGCCGTCGCCGGCGTTGGTGACCGAGGTGCCGGAGACGGTGGTGGCGGCCCGGGCGTTGATCCCGGTGGCGCCGCCGGTGAGCCGGCCACCGACGATCTTGGTGTTCGCGGCGGCCGTCTTGATGCCGTTGCGCCTCGGGCCCTGGATGGTGGGGTTCGTGAGCGTGACCCCCTGGGCGCCGCGCGAGATCACGAAGCCGTCGCCGCCGCCGCTCAGCGAGGCGTCCACCACGTCGACGGCGTGCGCGGTGGGCGTGATCCGGACCGCGGCCGCCGCGCCGACCACCGAGAGCGAGCGGACCTGGGTGTCACCGCCGGAGATCTTGACGCCGGTGCCGGCCGGGTCCTCGACGTCGGACGCGGTGATGGACGCGCCGGTGACCGCGTGCGTCAGCATGATCCCGTCGTGCCCGCCCCGGATGCGCACGTTCGTCAGCTGGGTCTTGTCGTTGGTGCCGTTGACCAGCACGCCGACCGTCTCGTCGGTCAGGGTGGCGTTGCTGACGACCGCCCCGGTCGTACCGGTCAGCCGCAGCCCGCCACGCTGGTCGGACTTACCGCTGATCCCGGTGATCTGGGGGCGCACCTGGCGCACCACCGCGACACCGAAGGCGGCGTTGGCGACGGTGGTGATGCCGGTGATCACGCGGTTCGAGCTCACACCGCTGACCAGCACGCCGTTGCGGCCGTTGGAGGTGCTCTGCACGGCGCGCAGCACGGTGGCCTGGTCGCCGTGCAGTACGAGGCCGTCGGTGCTGGAGTGGTCCAGGGTGACGTCGTCGAGCGTCACACCTCGGGAACCGTCGAGCTGGAGGCCGACCGTGTTCCCGGTGACCACGGTATGGCTGACCGAGCCGGTGCTGCCGACGCCGAAGAGCACCCCGGGCCGCGCGGTCGGCCGGGGCGCGGCGGGCGGACC
>DATAYB010000212.1:0-1651 GCA_036272795.1 Pseudonocardia sp. | reverse complement strand
CGACCGCCGCCGCGTTCGCGCAGTGCCGGTCCATCCGCACCGCCAGGGTCTTGGCCCCGCGCAGCGTCAGCCAGGCGTCGAACGGCCCCGCGACGGCGCCGGTCGCGTTCTGCTGGAAGGCGAGCGCGTCGGCCAGCCCGGCGTCGCGCACCACGACCGCCCCGCCGACCACGTCGGAGTGGCCGCCCAGGTACTTCGTGGTGCTGTGCACGACCGCGTCGGCCCCGAGGGAGAGCGGCTGCTGCAGGTAGGGAGAGGCGAAGGTGTTGTCCACCACCAGCTTCGCGCCGTTGTCGTGAGCGGCGTCGGCCAGCACGGCCAGGTCCGTGATGTTCAGCAGCGGGTTGGTCGGGGTCTCGGTCCACACGACCGCGGTCTTGTGCTCCCGCAGGGCGTCCCGGACGACGGCGGTATCGGTCTGCGTCACCGGCGCGTAGGTGATCCCCCACGGCTTGAGCACCTTGTCGAACAGCCGGTAGGTGCCCCCGTAGGCGTCGTGCGGTATCAGCACGTGGTCGCCGGGCCGGCACAGCGTCCGCAGCAGGCAGTCCTCGGCGGCCATGCCGGAGGAGAACGCGAACGCCCGGCTGCCCCACTCCAGGGCGGCGAGGCATTCCTCTAGCGCCGTCCGGGTCGGGTTGGCGCTGCGCGAGTACTCGTAGCCGCCCCGCCTGGCGCCGACGCCGTCCTGCTTGTAGGTGGACGTGGCGTAGATCGGCGGCACGACGGAGCCGGTCGCCGCGTCCGGCTCCTGCCCGGCGTGGATGGCCAGCGTCTCGAATCCCAGTGCCGCGAAATCCGGTTCCGCAAAGTGCTGGGCCTCGTCTGAGCGCGTGCCGTCTGTCATTTCGGTCCTTCGGCGTAGTAGGCGAGCAGGTCCTGGCGGGTGAGCACGGCAGCCGGCTTGCCGTCCACGTGCACGAGCGCCGCCCCCGACTTTTCCAGGGTCGCGGCGGCGGCGCTCACCGGCTCGCCGGCGCCGAGCACTGGCAGCGGCGCGCTCATGTGGTCGGCGACGGGATCGGTCGGCCTGGCCCGGCCCGCGACGAGCGCGTCCAGCAGGTCCGTTTCGGCGATCGCGCCGGCCACCTCGGCGGCCATCAGCGGCGGCTCCTCGCGGACCACCGGCAGCTGGGAAACGTCGTACTCGCGCAGTATCTCTATCGCCTGGGCGACCGTCTCGTCCGGATGGACATGAACCAGGGCAGGCAGCCTGATCCGTTCCGGATGACGATTGTGATTCTCGCGGGCGGCCAGCAGGTCGCCCACCACCGGCTCGCTCGCCTGCGTGCGCAGGAAGCCGTAGTCCGCCATCCAGTCGTCGTTGAAGATCTTCGACAGGTAGCCCCGGCCGCCGTCCGGGAGCAGGACGACGATCACGGCGTCGTCGTCCGCGGTGGCCGCCACCCGGGCCGCCGCCACCGCCGCGAGGCCGGCCGAGCCGCCGACGAGCAGGCCCTCTTCCCGGGCGAGCCTGCGGGTCATGTTGAAGGAGTCGGCGTCGCTGACCGCGATCACCTCGTCCACCTGCCCCGCGTCGTAGGTCGTCGGCCAGATGTCCTCTCCGACGCCCTCGACCAGGTAGGGGCGGCCGGTGCCGCCGGAGTAGACCGAGCCCTCCGGGTCCGCGCCGATGATCTTCACCCGGCCG
>DATAYB010000211.1:0-12406 GCA_036272795.1 Pseudonocardia sp. | reverse complement strand
AGCGACGGGATCCACGTCCATGACCCAGGCCGCCGCAAGTACCTCGGACAGCGGACCCACCAGTGCTCCGATGATCCGGTTCGAGGACGTGCACACGGGGTGGGGCGTAGGCAGCGCTGAATCCGGTGGTTCCAGCTGGGGCGAGGCACTGAGCGGGCTGACGCTCACGCTGCCACCCGGAGGGATCACCGTCCTGCTCGGCGAGCGGGACTCCGGCAAGGACCTGTTGGCACAGCATCTGCTCGGTGAGGTCGAGCCACGCAGCGGCCGGGTGCTGGTGGGCGAGACGTCGCTGTGGGAGCTTCCCGAACCGGAACGCCGCGCGTTGCGCGACAGCTTCGGCCTCTTCCGCGGTGGCACGCGGATCCGGGAGAGCAGGCTCGAGCTGTCCCGGACGGTACGAGCGAGCCTCAGCCCCTACCTCGTGCCGGCCACGGGCGACCCCGACCAGGCGACCATGAGCACCTGGCTGCAACTGCTGGACCTCACCGAGGTGGCCGACACCACGACCGCCGACCTCGACCCGGGGCAACGCAGGCGGTTGGCTCTGTGGCTGGCGCTGGTGGACGACCCGTCAGTCGTGGTGATCGACAATCCTGGCGAGGCGATGGACTGTCGCCACTTCGAAGCGATGATCGACATCATCTGCCACTGGCACTCCCGGGTCGGGGCCACCATGTTGATCTCGGTGCACAGCCTGCGGGTGGCGAACGAGCTGGGCGACGTGGTGGCGGTCGTCCGGGATGGAAAAATCATCGCTCACGGCAGCCCGAAAGAAGTCCTCTCCGGGGTCGACGACGACAAGAGCTTCGAGCAGAGGTTCGAAACCGGTCTGGGCGGTGTCGCCGAATGCGACCCGCAGCGCACCCTGCGTGGGTGGCAGCAGATGACCCGGCAGGGCCGACGGGTACAGCTCGCGTTCGTGCTGGCGTTCTTCGCGCTGGGGGCCGTCCTGCTGTGGCTCCTGGCCGGCGGGCTCATCACCAATCCCCTGTTGCCCTGACTTGTACCGTCTGGCCGAACCCGGGCGGTATCGGCCTCGACCGGCGGCGGGCACCCGGGCAGGATGGCGCGATGCAGCTGCCCGTCATGCCGCCGATCAAGCCGATGCTGGCCAAGCCGGTCGGCTCGATCCCCGCCGGCCAGCACTACGAACCCAAGTGGGACGGCTTCCGGTCGATCATCTTCCGGGACGGCGACGACGTCGAGATCGGCAGCCGCAACGAGCGGCCGATGACCCGGTACTTCCCCGAGGTCGTCGAGGCGGTCAAGGCCAACTTCCCGGACCGGGCGGTGATCGACGGCGAGATCGTGATCGCCGACCACGACTCCAACCGGCTCGACTTCGAGGCGCTGCAGCAGCGCATCCACCCCGCCGCCAGCCGGGTGAGGCTGCTGGCATCCGAGACCCCGGCCAGCTTCATCGCCTTCGACCTGCTCGCGCTCGGCGACCGCGACCTCACGCCAGAACCGCTGTCCGACCGGCGCGCCGCGCTCGAGGAGGCGCTGGCCAAGGCCGAGGCACCGGTGTACGTCACGCCGGCGACCCGGGACCGTGAGCTGGCCAGCCAGTGGTTCGAACAGTTCGAGGGCGCCGGGCTGGACGGCCTGATCGCCAAGCCGCTGACGCTGACCTACCAGCCGGACAAGCGCGTGATGTCCAAGATCAAGCACGAGCGCACGGCGGACTGTGTGCTGGCCGGCTACCGGGTGCACAAGTCCGGGCCGGACGCGATCGGCTCACTGCTGCTCGGGCTCTTCGACGAGCACGGCAAGCTGGCGTCGGTCGGGGTGGTCGGGGCGTTCCCGATGACGCGCCGGCGCGAGCTCTTCACGGAGCTGCAGCCGCTGGTCACGACGTTCGACGACCACCCGTGGGCGTGGGCGCGCCAGGAGGAGGGCGACCGGACGCCGCGCAAGAGCGAGACCAGCCGCTGGAACGCCGGCAAGGACCTGTCGTTCGTGCCGCTGCGCCCGGAGCGTGTGGTCGAGGTGCGCTACGACTGCATGGAGGGTGTGCGGTTCCGGCACACCACACAGTTCGTCCGCTGGCGCCCGGACCGCGAGCCGGAGTCCTGCACGTACGCCCAGCTCGAGCGCCCGGTCAGCTTCGACCTCGCCGACGTCCTCTCGAGCGGCTGACCCGTAGCCGCCCCACCGCGACGTGCCGGGCGCCGCACGCGGCGTGGCGGCCGCGGCACGCGGCGTGGCGGCGGCCGCACGCGGCCGGCCGGCCGGCCGTGAGGGCTGCCGCCTGTTACCGAACTCCACCACAGGCAGGTTTTCGGCGCTCAAAACCTGCCTCCTGTGCAGCTCGGTAACGAGCGGCAGCGGGGCCCGTGCTCGCGGCGCAGCGCGGTCGGATCCGGCACCTTGGCCGGCACGGCAGACGTTTCGGCTGGTCAGCGCCCCAGTATGAGCGCCGGATTCGGCGTAACCGGGCGCAACGGGTGCCGTTACGCGGCGGCAACACCCGGTTCCTAGCGTCCGCCGGACCACCTCGGACCACTTCGGGGCGGGCCGGACTCCCCCGGGCCGCTCCGGACGGCGAGCGAAGGGACGCGCGATGGCGCTGGCCGACAACCCTCAGCTGGAGGACTACTCGCTGCGCTACACACCCAGCGAGTTCCGCACCTGGTCACCTTGGATGATCTTCCTGAGCTGCCTGGTCGGGCTGTCCGCGATGGCCGGCTACGCACTGGACGCTGCGTTCGTGAACGAGTTCGGCTTCGGCAGCTCGGTGGTGGGGTTCGCGATCGCCGCCGTCGCGACGCTGCCGCTCACGGTGGTGATCGCCTTCGCCATCGCCCGCAAGCACATCGACATCGACCTGCTCACGCGCGGCAGCGGTTTCGGCTACCTGGGTTCGACGCTGACCTCGCTGGTCTACGCCACCTACACGTTGATCTTCCTCGCCTACGAGGGCGCGATCATGGCGCAGGCGCTCACCGCGCTGACCGGCCTGGAGATCCACCTCAGCTACGTCGCGGTGTCGCTCGTGATGATCCCGCTGACCCTGTACGGGATGACGTTCAGCTCGAAGTTCCAGGCGTGGACATGGCCGCTGTGGGTGGTGCTGATCGGGCTGGCGGTGGTGACCGCGGCGACCGCGCCGCACGCCGCCGAGCACATGATCCATCCGACCCCACTGGGTGCCTCCGCCGTGGCCGGGGCGGCCGGGTTGAGCCTGGTCGCAGTGTTCACGGTGGCGGCAGCGAACCTGTCGCTCGCCGCGCAGGTCGGCGAGCAGGGCGACTACCTGCGGCTGATGCCCGACCCGAAGCCGGGCCGGGAGCGCGGCTGGCGGCTGGCGGTGCTGTTCGGCGGGCCGGGGTTCGCGCTGTTCGCGATCGTGGTGTTCTTCGCGTCCACGCTGCTCGTCGGCTACGCGGACACCCAGGCCGACGCCGGCCACGTGGCCGTCCCCGTGGACCTGTTCACGATCGTCTACCAGCGGCTGGCCGGCAACCACACCGTCGCGCTCGTGCTCGCCGGCGTCCTCGTGCTGCTGTCTCAAATCAAGATCAACATCATGAACACGTACTCCGGATCGCTCTCCTGGTCGAACTTCTTCTCCCGGCTACTGCACCGCCACCCCGGCCGGGCCGTCTGGGTGATCTTCCAGACCGCGCTCGCGCTCGTGCTGATGGAGCTCGACATCTTCGACCACATCGTCACCGTGCTCGCGCTGTACGCCAACGTGGGCATCGCCTGGGTCGCGGCGATGGTGTCCGACCTGGTGCTCAACCGGCGGGTGCTCAAGCTCGCCCCGGCGCATGTGGAGTTCCGCAGGGCGCACCTGTTCCATGTGAACCCGGTCGGCTTCGGCTCGATGGTGGTCGCGTCGGCCTTGTCGATCATGGCTTACTTCGGGCTGTTCGGCCGGGTACTCAGCGCGCTCGCACCGTTCGTCTCGCTGGCCATCGCCGTGGCGCTGCCGCCGGTCCTCGCACTGGCCACCCGCGGGCGCTGGTACCTGGCCAGGACCAGCGAGTTCCCGGCCGGCGTCGAGCGGCTGACCTGCGGGGTGTGCGGCGGGCACTACGACCTGGTGGACATGGCCACGTGCCCGTTCCACGGCGGCGCGATCTGCTCGCTGTGCTGCTCCACCGACGGCGCCTGCAAGGACGCCTGCAAGCCGAACCCGTGGCGGCCCGTCGGCTCCGGCGTCACCGCACTGGGCATGCCCGGGATGAGCCCGGCCCTGGCCGGCGTCCCGGCGACCCCCGCCCCATCGACTGATCACGGCTGACCAGCCCGCACGGCCTGCCCTCCCGAACGAACGTGTCCGTCCGAGTCCGCCCGCACCCGGAGGTGTCCCATGACCGCATCGACCGCCCTGCTCGTCGTCGACATGCAGAACGGCTTCTGCCACCCGGAGGGCTCGCTGCCCAGCCTCGGTCTGTCGCTGGCCGGCGCCGACCGCTCGGTGCGCCAGAGCGCGCTCGCGGTCGAGCAGGCCCGCCGCGCCGGCATGCCGGTCGTCTTCACCCGGCACGTCTACCGGCCCGGCCGGGCGGACGAGGGCCAGAACCTGACCGCGATGTCCGCCCAGCTCGCGGACATCGACGGGCTGGCGGCGGGCAGCTGGGACGGTGGGGTCGTCGACGAGCTGGGCTGGACGCCGGCCGACATGACCGTGGACAAGGTCCGGTTCGACGCCTTCCTGTGGACCTCGCTCGACCCGCTGCTGCGCGGCCTCGGCGTGACGCACCTGCAGGTGTGCGGCGTGGTCACCAACATCTGTGTGGAGTCCACGGTGCGGGCCGCGTTCATGCGCGACTACCGGGTCACCCTGCTCGGTGACGCCTGCGCGGCGCAGACGGCCCGGCTGCACGAGCTCGGGCTCGAGGTGATGGGCTCGATCGGGCTGGCCACGGTCGTCTCACTCGCCGACGGCTACCAGCTGACCGACCCGATCGGCGTAGCCGCATGACCGCTGCCCACACGATGGAGTGCACGACAGTGACGCTGCGGACACGTTGGGGTAATAACCGCTTCCTAGCGTCACCCACGGTGAGGGAGTCGATCCGACGGCGGGTGCCGATGCGCGAACGCGAGGCCCCTCGGCGTGGGCCGGCGCGCGCGCACGAGGTCCGCCGGCTGCGGGACCTGCTCCGGTCGGCGGTGCTCTCGGGCGTCTACGGGGGCGGCCAGCTGCCCAGCGAGGCCGAGCTGATGACCGGGCACCGCGCGACCAGGGCGGCGATCCGGGCGGCGCTCGCCATGCTGCGCACCGAGGGGCTGATCGAGCGCACGCAGGGCATCGGAACGCACGCGGTGGTCGCGCCGGCCAACGCGCAGATCGAGGAGGCGCTCGGCGTGCTCCGGCCGGCCAACAGCGCCCTGTTCGACGGCCGCACCCGCCCCCGGCTGCTGGACAGCTCCACGATCTCCACCCCGCACACACTCTCGCCGTGGCTGCGGGTCGAGCCGGGCACGCCGTGCCTGCGGCTGGAGTACATCTCCGAGGTGGGCGACGAGCCGGCGGTGCTCGCCACCAACTACGTGCTCTACCCCGAGGCCGGCCGGCTGCTGGACGTGCCGTTCCGGATCGACTGGTACACGCTGCTGGCCGAGGCAGGTGTGGTGCTCGGAGAGTCGGAGTTCGTGATGGACAGCGTGCTCGCCGACCCGCTCACCGCCGACCTGCTCAACGTC
This sequence comes from Pseudonocardia sp., assembly GCA_036272795.1. Classification (GTDB taxonomy): domain Bacteria; phylum Actinomycetota; class Actinomycetes; order Mycobacteriales; family Pseudonocardiaceae; genus Pseudonocardia. Next base: position 6,745 of record DATAYB010000211.1, on the reverse strand, counting down.
GCCGAGGGCACCGCGCTGCTGGCCATGGACCAGACCATCGCCGACCCCACCGGCCGGGTGTTCAACGTGGCCTTCATCCGGATGCGGACCGGCCGGTACCGGTTCGTCACCCATGCCCGCGCGGCGCTCTGACCTGCCGGTTACCCGCTCACGCCCTCTTCCCGCTGCAGCCCGTTACCCGCTCTCACCAGCTACCCGCGCCCGTTCCGGGACCATCCCGCGCCCCTTCCGCGACCATCCCGCGCCCCTTCCGCGACCGAGGAGCCCCCGCATGTCCGAGCTACCCCTGACCCTGTCCGACGCCGCCGAGGCGCTGCGGGCCGGCACGGTGACCAGCCGCCGGCTCACCGAGCGGGCGATCGCCACGGCGGACCGCGCCGACCCGGTGCTCGGCTGCTACCTGCACCGGTTCGACGAGCTCGCGCTGGCCTCGGCCGACACGGCGGACGCCGAGCTCGCCGCCGGCGTCGACCGGGGGCCGCTGCAGGGCATCCCGTTCGGCGTGAAGGACATCCTGGCCATGGCCGAGGGCCCGACCACCGCGCAGAGCCACGTGCTCGACCCGGCCTGGGGCGCCGGCCGGGACGCCCCGGTGGTGGCCCGGCTCAAGGCGGCCGGCGCGGTGATCACCGGCAAGACCTCCACCATGGAGTTCGCCATCGGGATGCCCGACGAGAGCAAGGAGTTCCCGGTACCGCGCAACCCGTGGGACCCGGCGACCTGGCCGGGCGGCTCCAGCTCGGGCACCGGCGCCGGGGTCGCGGCCGGCCTGTTCTACGCCGGCCTCGGCACGGACACCGGTGGCAGCATCCGCATCCCCGCGGCGTTCTGCGGCATCACCGGGCTGATGCCGACCTTCGGCCGCGTGCCCAAGTCCGGCTGCGTGCCGCTGGGCTACAGCCTCGACCACATCGGCCCGATGGCCCGCAGCGCCGAGGACTGCGCCGCCGTGCTCGCCGTCCTCGCCGGGCCGCACGCCAGCGACCCGGACTGCGTGGACGCCCCGTTCACCGCGCCGACCTGCCCCGACGACCTGGCCGGCCTGCGCGTCGGGGTGGTGCGCGACGGGCACTTCCCGCCGGGCAGCGACGCCGCGCTGCTCGACGCGTTCGACGACATGGCCGCCGAGCTGGTCGACGCCGGCGCCGGCCTGATCCCGGTCACGCTGCCCTACTGGGACGAGATGCGCACCGCGAACATGCTCACGCTCGCCTGCGAGGCGCTGGCCTACCACCGCACCGACGCCCAGCTGCGGTGGGCGGACTACTACCCGGCGACCCGCGCGATGCTGGCCAGGGGTGCGCTGGTGACCGGGGCCGACTACGTGCAGGCACAGCGGATGCGCCGGGTCGCCCAGGACGCGCTGCGCCGGATCCTGGCCGACGTCGACGTGCTGCTCTGCCCGACGACGTCGGTGGCCGCGCCCCGCCTGGACGCCTTCCTCAGCGGCGACAGCTCGATCATGACGCTGCTCGGGCACATCCACACGGGCTACTGGGACAGCGTCGGCAACCCGGTGCTGGCGCTGCCGATGGGTTTCGGCGCGACGGGGCTGCCGCTGTCCGTGCAGCTCGCCGGGCGGCCGTTCGACGAGGCCACCCTGCTGCGGGTCGGCCAGCTCCTGCAGCGGCGTACCAGCTGGCACCTGCGCCAACCCGCCCCCGTCGGCGCCGGCACCGGCGTGGCCGCCTGACGCCCCTGCCGACCCATCGACCCGCCGACCATCCCAACCCGACCGGAGGACACCGATGCCCGACCCGACCGCCGAGGTCCGCATGCTGCTCGCCGCCGCCGGTCTGCCTGCGTCCGACGCCGAGGTGGCCGCGCTCGCCGCGCACTACCCGGCGCTGCGCGAGGCGACCGACGCGCTGTACGCCCCGGCCGCCGTGCGCTACGCCGACCCCGCACTCCGCTTCCGCGCCGACGCGCAGATCGTCGACTGGTCCTGACCCGCTCGCGTACCGGGCGCGGCGTGGCCTGCCGGCCCGTTGTTACCCAACTCCACAGCAGGCAGGATTTCCCCGCCCAAAACCTGCCTGTGGTGCAGCTCGGTAACGCTGGGCAGGTCGGCGGCGCCCCGCGAGCTCGGCGGCGTCGGCGTCGGCGGCGTCGGCTCAGCGGCGCTCGCGTCGGCGTCACGCGAGTAGGGCGGCTACCTGGTCGACCGTCTCGGCGAGGGCGGAACGGTAGCTGATCAGCTGGTCACGGGGGGTGGTGTACGTCAACGTCGAGATCGAGATACCGCCGCCCGGGGCACCGTCGCGCGGCAGCGCCATACCGAGGCAGCGGATGCCCTGCTCGTTCTCCTCGTCGTCCACTGCATAACCGACGGCGCGGATCTCGGCCAATACGCTGGCCAAGGTGCCGGCGTCGCCGATGGTGTTGGCGGTGCGCACCGGCAGCCCGGCCTCCGCGACCACCGCGCGCACACCGTCGTCGTCCAGCGCGGCCAGCACCGCCTTGCCGATCGCCGTGCAGTGCAGCGCGATGTGCATGCCGACCGACGACGCCATCCGGACCGGCCCCGGCGCGTCGATCTTGTGCACGTAGACCGCGTGTGACCCGCTGCGCAGCGCCAGGTGCACGGTCGCGCCGACCTTCTCGCCGAGCTCCCGCAGCGCCTGCTCGACACCACCCGGCGCGGCCAGCCCGAGCGCGGCCCCCAGCGCGGCCGACCTCGGCGCCAGCCGGTACGACCCACCACCCACCGGCTGCACGTAGCCGGCGTCGGTGAGCACGCCGAGGATGCGGTGCGCGTTCGTGCGCGTGACGCCGGCCGCCTCGGCGATCTCGGCCAGCTTCCGGGGACCGGGTGAGAGCGCCTCCAGCACCCGCAACGCGCGCGTCACCGCCCCGTCGGAGCGCGTCCCGTCAGAACCGTCGCGGGCTGCCACGCAATGTCCTCCGTCTCGGCGCGCGCCACCCCTGCGGGCGGCGGAGCATCGGGACCGGTCCTGGTTGACGACGGTCGGCGGCCATCGTACCGTCGCATTCATCCCAGGTGAACGGTGTTGCTTGAGAATGAATGAAGAGTTCGACGTCGTAGTTCTCGGCGAGCCGATGGTGGAGCGGCACCGGACCGCCGACGGCACGCCCACCGCCGCCGACTCGGTGTCCGGCGACGCGTTCAACGCCGCCTGCGCCGCCGCGCTGGCCGGCGCCCGGGTCGCCATGCTCACCGTGCTCGGCACCGACCGGGCCGGTGACCTCGTGCTCGATGAGCTCGCCGAGCGCGGCGTGGACCCTTCGCTGGTCCGCCGCGCCGAGGAGCCCACCGGTTCCTACACCGTCACCCCGGACGAGCAGGGCCAGCCGAGGTTCAGCTACCAGCGGGCCGGGTCGGCGGCCAGCGGGCTCGCGCCGGCACTGCTCGAGCACTGGGGTCCGGTGCTGGACACCACACCCGTGCTGGTCACCAGCGGGATCACCTCGTCGCTCTCCCCCACCGCCGCCGCGCTGGTCGAGGCGGCGGTGGCCCGGGTCGCCTCGGCCGGCGGGGCGGCCTGTTACGACGTGAACTTCCGCGCCAACCTGACCACCCCTGGCCTGGCCCGCCGCACGCTGCTGGCCGTCGCACCGGCCTGCCGACTGCTCAAGCTCGCCAGCCCCGGCGACTCGGAGCCACTGCTCGGCGTGACCGGCCCGGCCGCCGTGTGCGCGGCACTCGCCCAGCTCAGCGGCGCGGCCGTCGCGGTGACCCGGGGCTCGCGGCCGCTGCTCATCACCGACGGCGGCGTGACGACCGAGCACCCCACGATCGCGCTGCCCACCCCCGTCGACAGCACCGGCGCCGGCGACACCCTGCTCGGCACCTTGGCCGCCGCACTGGCCAGGGGCGGGGACCTCGCCGCCGCCGCGCCGCTGGCCGTGGTCGCCGCCGGGCTGTCCACCCAGCACCGGGGCGGGGCGCCGCGCGCCACCGTCGCCGAGGTCCACGCGGCGTGGGCGGCCACCCAGCGCACGGGACAGGAACGACCGCAGGCACTCAAGGAGGAGGCCCGGCCATGAGCACCAGCAGCCCAGCCCGGGGGGAACCGCCGACACAACCGTCGACCCTGCCGTCGACACAGCCGCCGACCCTGCCGCCCCGCCCGCGCGGACGCGGTCACAACACCCGCTGGGGCATCGTCATCCTGTGCTTCTTCGGGATCACGATCAACTACGTGGACCGCGCCAACCTGAGCGTCGCGCTCCCCCGGATGTCGCAGGACCTGCACATCCCGCCTGCGGTGCAGGGGTTCGTGCTGTCGTCGTTCTTCATCACGTACGCGCTCGGCCAGCTGCCGGCCGGCAGCCTCACGGACAGGTACGGCGTGCGTCCGATGTTCGCCATCGGGGCCTCGATCTGGGGACTGTTCACGATGCTCGGGGCGGCCGTGCAGAGCGTCGCCACGCTGATCGCCACCCGGCTCGGCCTCGGGGTCGGCGAGGCCGCCGGCTACCTGGGTTCGGCGAAGGCGGTGTCACGCTGGTTCCCCAGGCACGAGCGGGCGCTGGCCAACTCGATCTGGGACAACGGGGCGCGGGCCGGCACGGCGATCGCACTGCCGGTGGTCACCGTGATCATCGCGCTGCTCAGCTGGCGCTGGTCGTTCCTCATCACCGGCGCGCTGGCGTTCGTCTGGGTCTTCGCGTGGCTACGCGGCTACCGGGAGCCGGCAGAGCACCCGAAGCTGTCGCGCGAGGAGTTCGAGTACATCAAGGCCGGTGGGGCCCGGCTGGACGACGCCCGTGACGAGTCGACCGGGCCGAGGGTGCGCTGGCGCCAGCTGTTCGGCTATCGCACGGTGTGGGCGATGATGGTCGGCTTCTTCTGCCTGAACTACGCGATCTACTTCTTCATCACCTGGTTCCCTACCTACCTGGTCAAGGAGCGCGGCTTCGACCTGCTCAAGCTGGGCATCTTCGGAGCGCTGCCGGGCATCATCGCGATCGGCGGCTCGCTGCTCGGCGGCTTCACCTCGGACCGGCTGGTCCGCCGGGGCTGGTCGATCAACCGCGCCCGCAAGACGTGCCTGGCTGGCGGGATGCTGGTCAGCTCGGTGATCGCGCTGGCGGTGCTGGTGCCGCAGGCGTGGCAGGCGCTGGCGCTGCTCTCGGTCAGCTACGCCTCGCTGGCGTTCTCCGCCGCGTCGGTGGCCACGCTGCCCTCGGACGTGGCGCCGCAGGCCGACCAGGTGTCCTCGCTGGCAGGTATCCAGAACTTCGCCTCGAACGTGGCCGGCGTGCTCGGCCCGATCGTCACCGGGTTCCTGATCGGCGCCACCGGCTCGTTCGTGCTGGCCCTGCTGCTCTCCGGCGCGCTGTGCATCGTCGGCGCGCTCACCTACCTGTTCGGGATCAAGCACGTGGCTCCGCTGCCGGCACGGGCCACCGAGGGAGCCACGGCATGACCACCCCGAAGATCGGCCCGCTGGATCGCCCGCGCACCGAGCTCGCGGCGGTGCTGCACGGCCCGAAGGACATCCGGGTGGAGCAGCTCGCCCGCGCCGAGCTGCCGGCCGGCCACGTGCGCGTGGCACTGGAGGCCACCGGGCTGTGCGGCAGCGACCTGCACTACTACGCGGACGGCCGCAACGGCCCGAACGTGGTCCGCGCGCCGCTGGTGCTCGGTCACGAGGGCGCCGGGCGGGTCGTCGAGGTCGGCGCCGGGGTGGAGCCGGAGCTGGTCGGGCGGCGGGTGGCGATCGAGCCGGCGATGGTGTGCGGGCGGTGCCAGCTGTGCCGGGCCGGCCGCTACAACCTGTGCCTGCACGGGACCTGCCTCGGCTCGCCGCCGACCCACGGCACGCTGCGCCAGAGCGTCGTGATGCCGAGGCAGAACGTGCACCCCGTACAGCGGCTCGGCGCGGGTACGGCGGCGCTGGTGGAGCCGCTCGCGGTCGGTACCTGGGCGGTACAGCGCGCCGGGATCGGCCTCGGTGACCGCGTGCTGATCACCGGCGCCGGCCCGATCGGGCAGCTCGCGGCCACCTCGGCCCGCCTGGCAGGCGCCAGCCGGATCGGCATCGTCGACACCGCGCCGGCCCGGCTGAGCAGCGCCGACGGGCTCGCCGACGACTACTACGACGCCGTCCCGACCGCACCGGCCGAGGGCGCGGGCGCCGACGTCCTGCTGGAGTGCTCCGGCGCGCCCGAGGTGCTCGCCGAGCTCGGCGCGCTGCGGCCCGGTGCCCGGATCGCGCTGGTCGGCATCCCGGCGCGGCGCCCGGTGGCGGAGGACTTCCTGATCATGGCGCAGCGCTACGAGTACGACGTGCTGGGCTGCTTCCGGTACGGGCCGGGGGCGTTCGCCGCCGCCGCCGCGCTGGCCGACAGCGGCCGCGTCGACCTGCAGCGCCTGGTCACCGCCACCCATCCACTGGCCGACACGGCCGCCGCGCTGCACTCGGCGCTGACCGACCGCAGCCAGCTCAAGACCCTCGTGACCAGCCCCGGAGTCCAACTGTGAAGATCACCGCGGCGGACGTCATCGTGACCTGCCCCGGTCGCAACCACGTCACGCTGAAGATCACCACCGAGGACGGCGTGGTCGGTTGAAACCGCCTCGCCGACGGCTCCATGTGGGACTGGTGACCGCTCAGCCGGTCGTGTCGCGGACGGCGGCGTAGGCGGACCGGACGGCCGCCGCGCTGTCCACCGCGCCGTCGGGGAGCGCCACGCTGGCCTCCTCGGGGCGCGGCCAGCTCGGCGCCGTACCGGTGAGTGCCCAGGCGGCCTGGCGGGCGGCGCCGAGTGCCACGTA
>DATAYB010000210.1:0-3309 GCA_036272795.1 Pseudonocardia sp. | reverse complement strand
CGGGCAGATCAACCTGCTCGACGCGCGCACCGGCAAGGTCGAGTTCACCAGCCCGGAGGGCAAGGAGTACCGGGTCACCGCCGAGCAGCGGCCGACCGTCGTCGTGCGGCCTCGGGGCTGGCACCTCGACGAGCGCCACCTCGTCGTGGATGGGCAGCCGGTGGCCGGCGCGCTCGTCGACTTCGGCCTGTACTTCTTCCACAACCCCTCGGTGCCCTACTTCTACCTGCCCAAGCTCGAGAGCCACCTCGAGGCGAGGCTGTGGAACGACGTCTTCACCTACGCGCAGCGCGAGCGCGGTGTGCCGCACGGCTCGGTCCGGGCCACCGTGCTGATCGAGACGATCACCGCCGCGTTCGAGATGGAGGAGATCCTCTACGAGCTGCGCGAGCACATCTCCGGCCTCAACGCCGGCCGGTGGGACTACCTCTTCTCGATGATCAAGTACTTCCGCGACGCCGGCTCGGCGTTCGTGCTGCCGGACCGCAACGCGGTGACCATGACCGCGCCGTTCATGCGCGCCTACACCGAGCTGCTGGTGTCCACCTGCCACCGGCGCGGCGCGTTCGCGGTCGGCGGCATGGCGGCGTTCATCCCCAGCCGGCGTGACCCGGAGGTCAACGAGAAGGCGATGGCCAAGGTCCGCGAGGACAAGAAGCGCGAGGCCGACGCAGGCTACGACGGTTCCTGGGTGGCCCACCCCGATCTGGTGCCGATCTGTCGTGAGGTCTTCGACGGCGTGCTCGGTGACCGGCCGAACCAGCTGGACCGCACCCGCGACGAGGTCAAGGTCACCGCCGCCGAGCTGCTGGACGTTGCGGCCACCCCGGGTGGGGCCACCGAGGCCGGGCTGCGCAACGCGGTCAGCGTCGGGCTGCAGTACATCGAGTCCTGGCTGCGCGGCAACGGGGCCGCCGGGATCAACAACCTGATGGAGGACGCCGCCACCGCCGAGATCTCCCGCTCGCAGATCTGGCAGTGGGTGCACGGCTCGGTCCAGCTGGCCGAGGGCACCACGGTCACCGAGGAGCTGGTCCGCACGGTGATCTCCGACGAGCTCGGCAAGATCCGCTCGGCGGTGGGCGACGACACCTTCGAGACAGGCCGCTGGGCGCAGGCCCGCGCGGTGTTCGAGCAGGTCGCGCTCGCCGACGACTTCGTCGACTTCCTCACCCTGCCGGCCTACGAGCTGATCGACTGACCCTGTGAGTGGCAATGGTCGCTATAGCGACCATTGCCACTCACGGGTCCTAGGCTGGGCAAATGAGCTCTTCTCCGGTCGAGGCGCCCGGGCATCTCGGGTCACCCGACGTCGTCGAGGTCAGCGACGGCGTCTTCGCCTATGTCCAGCCCGACGGCAGCTGGTGGATCAACAACACCGGCTTCCTGGTCGGCTCGCGCGGTGTGGTCAGCATCGACGCCTGCTCCACCGAGCGGCGGACCAGGGCGTACCTGGCCGCGATCGCCTCGGTGACCGACCGCCCGGTGCGCACCCTGATCAACACCCATCACCACGGCGACCACACCTTCGGCAACTGCCTGTTCGCGGGCGCCACCATCGTGGCCCACGAGGCGACCCGCGCCGAGATGCAGGCGTTCGGGCCGCCCCAGCCCATGCCGTTCTGGACCCCGATCGACTGGGGCGAGCTGAGCCTGGAGCTGCCGACGCTGACCTACACCGACCAGGTCACCGTGTGGTCGGACGAGCTGCGGTGTGAGGTTCGCTACGTCGGCGGCGCCGCGCACACCACCAACGACTCGATCGTCTGGCTGCCCGAGCGGTCCGTGCTGTTCTGCGGCGACCTGCTGTTCCACGGCGGTACGCCGTTCCTGCTGATGGGCTCGGTGGCCGGCGCGATCGAGGTGCTGGAGACCGTGCTCAAGCCGCTCGGGGCGCAGACCATCGTGCCGGGCCACGGCGGTATCACCGGCCCGGGGCTGATCGACGACGTGCTCGGTTACCTGCGCTTCGTGCTGGACACCGCGCGCGCCGGCAAGGCCGCCGGGCTCAGCCCGCTGGACGCCGCCCGCCAGGTCGACCTCGGTGGCTACACCGACCTGCTGGACGCCGAACGGATCGTCGGCAACCTGCACCGCGCCTACGCCGAGCTGGACGGCACCCCGCGTGGCGGCCAGATCGACATCCTCGCCGCCCTCACCGACATGGTCGCCTACAACGGGGGCAAGCCGCTGACCTGCTACGCCTGAGCGGGGGCGCGCGTATCGGATCACCTCAGGGGCATGGTGGGCGCCGTTCGGCCGCGCTGGTTAGGGTCGGTTGGTGCCCATCTATGCGCTCGGCGACCTGGAGCCGGACATCCATCCGGACGCCTACATCCACCCTGACGCGGTGGTCATCGGGGACGTCACGATCGGGGCGTACTCGACGGTCTGGCCGACGGCGGTGCTGCGCGGCGACCACGGCCGGATCACGGTCGGGGCCCGGACCAGCGTGCAGGACGGCAGCATCCTGCACACCACGAGCCGGCAGTTCACGGTGATCGGCGACGAGTGCACCATCGGGCACAACGTGCACATCGAGGCCGCCACGATCGCCGACCGCTGCCTGATCTCCTCGGGCTCGGTGGTACTCAACGGCGCTCGGGTGGACACCGGGGCGATCGTGGCCGCCGGCGCGGTGGTCTCGCCCAACGCACACGTGCCGGCCCGCCGGATGGCGCTCGGCGTGCCGGCCCGGATCAGGGCGGACTACGAGGTGCCCTCGGACGCGTTCACCTACGCCGTGGAGTCGTACGTGGCGCGCGGCAAGCAGTTCCGCGCCGAGCTGCGCCGGCTCGACGGGTGAGCACCGAGTCGAGCACCGAGTCGAGCACCGTGCCCGCCGGTGTGCTGGAGCTGCGCACCGTCGGCTACGGCCACCCGGACGCGGTGGCGATGGTCGCCGCCGTGCAGGAGGTCTACCTGCTCCGCTACGGCGGCTACGACTCGACGCCGGTCGACGCGGCCGAGTTCGCAGCGCCCGCCGGCCTGTTCGTGATCGGCTACCTGGGCGGTGGGCCCGTGGTCTGCGGCGGCTGGCGGATGCGCACCGAGCCGGAGGACGTGCCCGGGGCCGAACCCGAGGCGGACGCGGTCGGCGTGGGCGATGCCGAGCTGAAGCGGATGTACGTGGTGGACGCGGCACGGGGCCGGGGGTTCGCGCGCGGGTTGCTGGCCGAGCTGGAACGCACCGCCGTCGAGGCCGGCGCGCGCCGGATGGTGCTGGAGACCGGGGTCGCGCAGCCCGAGGCCATCCAGCTCTACCTCTCGTCGGGCTACCTGCCGATCCCGAAGTTCGGGGTCTACCGG
>DATAYB010000209.1:0-3914 GCA_036272795.1 Pseudonocardia sp. | reverse complement strand
TGGCGGCCTACCGCGACACCCCGGCCGGCGCGATCCGGCGCATCCTCGCCGAGCGGACTAGCGTTCCGCCCGGCGACCCGGTCAGGATGGCCGCGATCATCATCGACAGCGTCGAGCAGAGCCCCGCGCCGAGGCGGATCGCACTCGGCAGCGACTCCTACACCGTCATCCACAACGCACTGACTGAGCGGCTGGCGGAGCTGGAAGCGGGCCGTGACCTCGCGTTCTCCACCGACTTCCCCGACCTGTGAGCTGATGCACTCACAGGCCGGCACCGTCGATCTGCACCGGGTAGCCCGCCGTGAGTACGGCGACCGTGCTGGGTGGGGTGAGCACGGTCGCGGCGCCTCGAGCCGGCCTCGGACGGCGGTCCTGGTAGCCGTCGCGGGTCCAGCGCGCGAGGTGGCCACCGATGACGACGTGGGGCGCCTCGTCGAGCAGCACGTACGCGCCGTCCGGCAGGCCCTGCCAGGCCAGCTCGTGCGTGCGGCGACGGTGGGTGCCCCGGTGCAGCCGTTCGCCGTGCAGCCGGTGGTTCATCTCACCGGCGGAGGGCAGCTCACCGCCGAGCGCGTCGCCCCAGGCCTGGCGGTATGCCGTGTAGCTGCGCCACCTGCACTCCGCGCACGGCCGGTGCCCGGCGGCGAAGGACAGCGCCTCGTCGTAGAAGTAGAGCCAGGTGAATCGGCGGGGTTTCCACTGTTCGTTCCAGCGGCCGTTGAAGGCCAGCCCGCAGGTGATCCAGCAGTTGTGGCCGTGGAACCGCACGATCTCGCGCCCTGAGTGCAGGATGCCCCGGTTGCCGGTGAACGCGCCGCGCAGCGGGAACGACTCGATCTCGCCCGTCGGGGTCACCCTGTTGCGTGCCGCTGCCATCGCTCCTCCGCCGACGACTGTGCCACGGAGGTCCGACAAGTTCGGGTTCAGGCGTGCTGGACCTGCGTGGCCGCCCGTCGGTGCGGAACCCGGCGAGCTTGCCCCTCCCCCTGGGGGGGCTTGCATACTCCGGCCGTCATGGGGGCGAACCTGACAATCGGTGACTTCGCCAAGGTCACGCACCTGAGTGTGAAGACGCTGCGGCACTACCACCGGGTCGGACTGCTCGAGCCGGCGGCGGTGGACCCGGCCACCGGCTACCGCTACTACGCGACGACGCAGGTCGGTACTGCGCAGGTGATCCGGCGGTTCCGCCAGCTCGACATGCCGGTCGAGGAGCTGCGGGCGGTGCTCGAAGCTCCCGATCTCGGCGCTCGCAACGCGCTCGTCGAGGCGCACCTGGCGCGTATGGAGGCGCAGCTGCGCCGCACGGCGGAGGCGGTCGGGGCCCTGCGCGCGCTGCTGTCGGACTCTGCCCCGGCCCCTGCGATCGAGTACCGGACCGTGCCGCCGACGCCGGTGTTGGCGGTGTCCGCCAGGGTCGACCTTGCCGAGCTCGGCGAGTGGTGCGTGGCCTCGCTCGACGAGCTGGGCACGGCGCTGCGCAAGCGTGGCGTGAGTCCGAGCGGGCCGCCCGGTGGGCTGTACGCGCACAGCCTGTTCGAGCACGACATCGGGGACGTCACGTTCTTCGTACCGGTCGGGGACGAGGGGGCGGCTAACCTCACTGTGCCCGGTGTCGAGCTGGCGATAGCCGTGCACGACGGGCCCTACACCGAGCTCGACCGGACCTACGGCGGCCTCGGCAGCCACGTCATGGACCGGGCCATCGGCATCGAGGGGCCGGTGCGCGAGTCCTACCTGCGGTCCAGCTGGGACACCTCCGACGACAGCCAGTTCCGGACGGAGGTCGGCTGGCCGGTCTTCCGCACCCGGGACAGCCCGGCCACCGCGCACTTCACAGCAGAGGGAGAAAACCGATGAACCCGCTCGCGGTACTGGACGCCCTCGCTCCCCGGTAGCCCTTCGCCGCCGCGGAATCCAGCGACACGGCCCGCGGAATCTAGCGACTCGCCGGGGGGTTTGGAGCTCCCGCCGGGCGGAAGTGGTGTGGACCTACCGCGAGGTTCGCACCCGGGTCGCCCGATCGAGGGAGCGGACCTCAGCAAATCGGCGAAGTAGGCGGCCTGATCGGCGAGAATAGGGGCGGTGGGCGTGAGATTTCCCAGGTTCGGGCCAGCCCAGCGCTGGTAGATCCACTTTCGAGTCCGTACGGTGTCCCGAACCAGGCCAACACCCGACCGGCGGGACACGGCCAGCGGCGACACCTCCGGCGGGACACCCGGCCGGCACGAGGAGGTGGTGGGCAGTGACCAGCGGCAGCGAAGGCCCGCCGCCGGTGCCGAACCTGGAAGGCCTGATGATCTGGGCCTCGCCGGGCATGGTCACCGACGTGACGGGCTCGGGCGCCGGCACGATCGCGGTGCTGACCTGCGTGCCCTCGATGACCCTGCACACCCGTGACCAGCACGCGGGCGCCGACCCCGTCGATGTCATCGCCTCGACGCTGCTCGGTCACGGCTTCGAGCTGCTCGTCGCGTTCGACAGGGCGACGCTGCTCGACCTGCCGGTCCTGCCGGGTTGGTCCGCCGAGCTGGACGCCGAGGGCCACCGGCTGCAGGTCTCCGAGCCCGGCGGCACCCGCTACGACGGCAACCTCGGGCCGGCCGTGCCGTCGGGGTGGAACGACGCGCTGGAGCGGCGCGGCCTGCTCGTGCTGCTCGTGGCCAGCGGCGTCGACCTGGAGCGGCTCGACCGGGCCGCCTCCGTGGACGCCGCCCGCCGCGCCGGCAACGTCGTCGGCGCCCAGATCCGCACCTACCGCACCAGCTGACCCGGGGCGCCGAAGCGCAGGCCGTCGACGACCAGCTCCAGCAGCTGCGCGGCACGTGCCTCGGCGTGCTCGTCAGGATGGATCCGCCAGAGGAAGCCGAGCATCAGCAGCACCCCGTCGGGGTCGATGCCGCCCCGGATGCTGCCGTCGCGTTCGCAGGCGCGCAGCAGCTCGGTGATCGCGCCGATGACCAGCCGGTAGATCTCGTTGGTGAGGCCTTCGTCGGTGAGCGCGTGCAGCACGTCCGACTGGCCGTACTTGAGCCGCCCGTAGTACGCCAGCTGGTCGAACCACAGCCGCAGCGCGGTCAGCGGCGGGTGCTGGGCCAGCAGGTCCGGGGCGGCGGCCGCGAGCCGTTCCACCTCGTTCCGGTAGACGGCCACGATCAGCGCCTCCCGGTTCGGGAAATGCCGGTAGAGCGTGCCGGGGCCGACGCCGGCCAGCTTGGCGATGGCGTTCAGGGACACGTTGCTGGAGGCCGTGAGCGCGTCCCGGGCGACTTCGATGAGGTGGGCCCGGTTCTGTCGGGCGTCCGCCCGCACGGGTTCGCGCCGCTGCGCCATGGGTCCTCCCGAATCTCTCACTTGCGAAACGGAGAAGTTCTCCGCTACCGTTGAAAGCGTTCCGGAGAGCCTCTCCGGTCCAGTAGACCACACCCGCGGCAAGGTGGCGTCATCGCAGGGCAAGCCACCGAGGAGTCCTCGTGAGCACCGCACAGCAACCCATCACCGACACCCCGTTCGACGCCGCCTCCACCTCGGCCGACGTCGTCGCGGGCATCGACCTCACCGGCAGGGTCGCCATCGTCACCGGCGGCCACTCCGGCATCGGGCTGGAGACCACACGCGTGCTGCGCGCGGCCGGCGCCCAGGTCGTCGTCCCGGTCCGCTATCCGGAGCGGGCCGCTGAGGCGCTGCGCGGGATCGACGGCGCCGAGCTCGACCTGCTGGACCTGGCCGACCCCGGCTCGGTGGACGCCTTCGCCGAGCGGTTCCTCGCCTCGGGTCGGCCGCTGCACATCCTCGTCAACAGCGCCGGCATCATGGCCGTGCCGCTCTCCCACGACGCGCGCGGCTACGAGTCGCACTTCGCCACCAACCACCTCGGCCACTACCAGCTCGCCGTCCGGCTGTGGCCCGCGCTG
>DATAYB010000208.1:0-4101 GCA_036272795.1 Pseudonocardia sp. | reverse complement strand
CCGGTCGGCGACGGAGGTGCCCCGGAACAGCCAGATGTCGCCGGTGCGGGTGAGTTCGAGCGCCGCTTCGAGCTCGAGGGGTGTGCCGGTCACGGGCGATACCCTAGACAGCTCTACGGTGAGGCCATGCGGTGGTGGAAGATTGTCGGCCTTGCCGGGCTCGCGGGCGTCGCGGCGACCGGTGTCGTACTCGCCAGGGCCGAGCGGCAGCGGCGGGCGTACACGCCGGACGAGATCCGCTCCCGCCTGCACGAGCGGGCCGCCGAGGTGTCCACCGGCGGGTCCCCGGCACACCCTGGCTGAGTCGGGCACCCCGACCGGGTCGGCCGGCCTCCGACAACGCGGCCGGTCCGTGGGGCATCCTGACCCCTGGTATCGCCGCGCACACCCGAGGAATCCCGCACCCGAGGAACACTGTGGACCCGTTCGAGACGTTCAAGAGCAAGTTGAGCCTCCTGGTGTCCTTGCCGGGCGCGCGGGTGTTCTACCATTTCGATGTGCCCGGCCAGACTCTGGTCCAGTTGCGCGGTCGCAGGCGGATCTGGATCCACCCGCCGACCGCGCCGTTCGTGCGGCCTGAGCACGTGGAGAACCCGGTCTCCGTGCGCCCGATCACGCGGCCCGAGCCGGCCGCACCAGCACAGGGATGAGCGGAGGCGTCGGAGCCCCCCGGCTGACCGGTGTGCCGCACCGTCTCGGCGCGACGGCCCTGGGCATAGCCACGGTCGTCGTCGCCACGATGGCGCTGATGACCGCGACCTGGGGCCCGATCAACGTCAGCCGGGTGCTGGCCGGCGGCACGGTCGCACCTCCGCCGCCGTTGCCTGCCGCGGCGCTGTCCGTGGTCGCCGGCACCCTCGCGCTGCAGCCGGGGGCGGCCGACGCGCCGATCAACCCGAGGGCACCGCTCAACGTGGGCGTACAGCACGGCACGCTCCGCTCGGTCCAGGTCACCGACACCAAGAGCGGCCAGCAGGTGCCCGGCGCGCTGACCCCGGACTCCATGTCCTGGCACAACACGGCGCCGCTGAGCTACGGCGGCACCTACCAGGTGACCGTCTCGGCGGTCGGCGCCGACCAGCAGGTGGTGCAGCAGGACAGCACCTTGAGCACGATCAAGCCGGCCGTGCTCACGTCCGCGTCGTTCCGGCCGACCCCGACGATGACCAGCGTCGGCGTCGGCCAGCCGCTGGTCGTGCGGTTCAACCACCCGGTCAAGGACAAGGCGGCCGCCGAGCGGGCGCTCACGGTGACCTCCACGCCCTCGCAGCCGGGCAGCTGGTACTGGATGTCCACCAGCGAGGCGCACTACCGCCCCCAGGCGTACTGGCAGCCGGGCAGCACGGTCCAGCTGGACGCCAACCTGTTCGGCGTCGACCTCGGCGGCGGTACGTTCGGGCAGGCCGACCGGGGGGTCACCGTGCACGTGCACGACTCCTGGGTGGCCAAGGCGGACGGCCATTCGAAGGTCATGCAGATCTTCCACAACGGCGGCATGGTCAAGTCGATGCCGATCAGCCTCGGCTCGCCGGACCACCCGTCGCACAACGGCCCCCACGTGGTGTCCGACAAGACGCCGACCATGATCATGGACTCCTGCACCTACGGCGTCTGCGAGGGCGACCCGGGTTACTACAAGGAGAAGGTCGACCTGGATGTCCGGATCTCGAACGACGGTGAGTTCGTGCACTCGGCACCGTGGTCGGTCGGGCAGCAGGGCTCCAGCAACGTCTCGCACGGCTGCGTGAACCTGAGCCCCGCGAACGCCAAGTGGTTCTTCGACCACTTCAGCCTCGGGGACGTCGTGGAGATCACCAACTCCGGCGGGCCGAAGCTGCCGATCTGGGACACCTACGGCGACTGGGGCGCGTCCTGGACCGAGTGGCAGGCCGGCGGAGCGACCTGAGAGCTCCCCGGCGGGCAGGCTCGGAAATCGTCTGCGTCGGGTGACCTCGGCTGGCAGGGTGTGCCGGGATGAGGATGCTCTTCGCGGTGGCGCCTGGGTACGGGTTGATGCTGCCGGTGGTGCCGCTGATCTGGGCGGCCAGGGTGGCCGGGCACGAGGTGCTGGTCGCCACCACGTCGGACATGGTCACCGTGGGGGCGGCCGCGGGGCTGCCGATGTACGACGTGGTGCCTGACCGGGACGTGTGGGACGAGCTGATGCGTGCCGTGAGCCGCAAGGACGACCCCGACGGCGGCGATGTGTCCGAGGAGTTCCGTCTGGCCGCCCGCGCCGGCAGCCCGTTCGGCCTGTTCACGCTGACCATGACCGGGGGCACCGTGGCGGCCGGCCGGGAGTTCGGCGCTGACCTGGTGGTGCACACGTCCGACCACTCGGTGGGCCCGCTGGCCGCCCTGGCACTCGGCGTGCCGGCCCTGGACGTCGGCAACCGGGTCTCCTGGTCGATGCGCGACGAGGACTTCCGTGCCGGGCGCGATGCGCTGAAGACCGACGAGGTGGTGGCACTGGTCCGGGGCAAGCTGGCCATCCCCGAAGGGCGGCCGAGGACGGTGGCCCACATCGACCCGAGGGCGCCGAGCATGGGTGGCCTGATCGGCGAGGAGGCGGACGCCGGCGACGGCGCGCCGTGGTGGTCGATGCGGTACGTGCCTTTCAACGGCGGCGCCGTGGTGCCGGACTGGGCGCTGCGCCAGCCGGACCGCCCCCGCGTGTGCGTCACCCTCGGCACTGTCGTCCCGGCGATGCACGGAGTCAGCAGCCTGGCGGTGGTGCTCGAGGCGCTGGGCGAGCTGGACGTGGAGGTCGTGCTCGCCGCCGGGACGGCGGACCTGTCGACGCTGGGGGAGCTGCCCGCCAACGTGCGGTCGGTCGGCTTCCTCGCCCTGTCCGCGTTCCTGCCGACCTGCTCGTTGATCGTGCACCACGGCGGCTCGGGCACCACGGCCACGCCGCTGCACTACGGCGTGCCGCAGCTGGTGCTGCCGTCCTTCGCCGACAACCCGATGTCGGCCGCGCGCGTGGTCGACCGGGGAGTCGGGCTGTCGCACGACCCGGAGACGGCGACCCCGGAGGTCGTCCGCAAGCTCGCGGAGCGGCTGCTCGGGGAACCGGCGTTCGCGGCCGCCGCCCGCGAGGTGAGCGTCGAGATGGCCGGACAACCGAGTCCGTCGTCGATCATCGACCGGGTGCGCGGTCTGGTGTAGTAGGAGCCCCAGGCTGTGGCGCCGGACTCAGTCCGGGGTTATGGACCGATCAGTACTTGACCTATCGGTCCATAACAGGGACGGTGGAGTGATGACAACCTCCACAGCACTTGAACTGGTCGGCAAGCGCGCACTCGTCACCGGCGGATCCCGGGGCCTGGGCGCGGCCATCGGCCAACGCCTGCTCGACGCCGGCGCCTCGGTCGTGGTGGCCGCCCGCGCCGCCACCCCGGAGACCCCCGCCGGCGCCAAGTTCGTCACCGCCGACCTGCGTACCCGCGAGAGCGTGCAGGCCCTCGCCGACGCGGCGCTCGAACAGCTCGGCGGCCTGGACATCCTGGTCGACAACGCCGGCGCTGCCCGGTTCTACCCGGAGGGCACCGGCGCCATCCCGGACGGCGAGTGGCAGGACTCGCTGGACATCAACTTCCTGGCCGCCGTCCGGCTGGACGCCGCGCTCCTGCCGCACCTGCGTGAGGGCGGCGGGTCGATCGTGCACGTCTCGTCCTCGGTGACCCTGGCTCCGATCGGGCCGGCGCTGCACTACGCGGCGGCCAAGGCCGCGCTGGCCACGTACAGCCGGGGCCTGGCACTGGAGCAGGCGCCGCACGGCGTGCGGGTCAACATCGTCAGCCCCGGCAACATCACCACGCCAGGAGCCGACGAGGCGCGCCAGTCCCTGGTCCAGGGCAGCGGCATCGACGCCTCAGCCCTCCTGGCCAACGCTCCGCTCGGCCGGCCCGGCACGCCGGCCGACATCGCTGAGCTGGTCGGGTTCCTGGTCTCCGACCGGGCCTCCTGGATCACCGGCCGCGACTTCGTCGTCGACGGCGGGGAGTCCCCCCTCGGCTGACCGGCCAGCGTGCCTGGCTGTGACACCTACGGCATGTCAGCGCGGGGTGCCTGGTTTTGTCAGCTCCGTTGGGTACCGTG
>DATAYB010000207.1:0-6610 GCA_036272795.1 Pseudonocardia sp. | reverse complement strand
GTTCAGCGCGGTGAGCGCGAAGCAGAGCACCATGGCGAGGCCGACGCCGGCCGGGGTGATCGACTTGCCCTGGTAGAGCCAGGGCAGGTAGTGCCCGGCGTACTGGATGATCGCGGTCAGCTCCGCGCTGGTGGCCCCCACCGACAGCAGTACCGACCAGCCGATCACCGAGCCGACCAGACGCCCGCTGGCGTAGCTCGGCCAGCGGACCGTGCCACCGCCCTCCGGGCGGGAGGCCCCCAGCTCGACCATCACCAGCGCCACCAGCGCACACAGCACCCCGGCGCCGACCCAGGCAAGCAGGGCGGCCGGCCCGGCCAGCTGCGAGGCGTACATCGCGGCGAACAGCCAGCCGCTGCCGACGATGTTGGAGAAACCGATCGCCGTCATGCTGCCGAGGCCGAGGTGCCGGCGCAGCCGCCGCTCCTCGTTGACGACCGTATCGGTGCCCGGTTCCGGCCCACCCACCACAGCTGTCACGGCCAGCCCCCTCGCTCCGCCGCCACGGCGCGGCGGACAGCATTCGGCACACAGTTCGGCACAGTGAAGCCGCTCATCCGGGCCAGCGCCAGATTTAGGATCGTTCTGGTGTTATTTTCGCGGCGTGGCGCTCGGCGGCTCGGCGTGCTGGCGCCCCGGCTCAGCGCGGTGGCGGGGCCGGGCCCCACTCGAGTACCTCGACCGGGTCGCCGACCCGCACCGAGACCCAGGGGTTGTCCGGTATCAGGTTCACGCCGAACCAGGTCTTGCCGTCCCAGCGGCGGTGTTTCGCCAGGGTGCGCAGAGGTTCCTTGCCGCGTTGCCCGGTGTCCGGGTCGACGGTGGTGAACACGCAGCGGGCGCAGCGCTTCACCATCCGGAACTCGGCGTCCCCGATCCGCACCCGGCGCCAGCGGTCCTCAGCCCAGGCGGCACCGCCGGTGACCACGAGGTTCGGCCGGAACCGGATCATCGAGAGCGGCTCCTCGGCGCCTTCGGAACGCTCGAGCACCAGATCGTTGAGCGCGTCGAGGGACTCCTGCGCGGTCAGCAGCAAGGGGTAGCCGTCGGCCAGTGACACGCGGTCGTCCACGTGGGCGTAGACGGGGTCGACCTCGCGCAGCGTCGGGTCGGCGAGGTAGACCAGGCGCACCGGGGCATCGAGGACCGCGCTGAACCACTGGCTCGCCTCGGTTGCCGCGGCGACCGCCCGCACCGTGCTGGCCCAGAGCGACAGCTCCACGCGGACCCCGGCCGCCGGTGCGGTGACCCGCAGTGGGGTGGCTCCCGGGGCGCGTACCAGCAGGCCTTCCGGCGTCAGGTGGGGCTCGACCAGCACGAACCGGGGGTGCTCCCGGCCGGTGACGGTCTTGCCGGCCGGGTCGACAAGTGCCCACCGCCGGTCCCCGGCGAGCCCCCACGGCTCCACCAGGGCGGCACCCAGCGTGTGCCCCCTGCAGGACTTCACCGGGTAGCGCCGGATCGCGCTGAGCGTGCCGGCAGTGGGGCCCCGCCCGGCGGAAAGGGTGGGTTCGGCCGGGCGCAGGCCGTGCGGACCACCGACTCGGGTCAACTACGCACCTCCGGTTCCCGCTGCTCACCGCCGCACACCGGTTGTACAGCGTCTGCACAGCTTCGGAGATCAACCTGGTCATAGAAAGTTGATTTCCGCCCGGCGGAGGAGGTGGCCATGACCGCGATCGAGGACCCCATCCGCGGCTCCGTGTCCGGGGCCGCGACCGGTGCTACACCGGGCTCGGCCATCTGGGTCGCCGTCGACCAGGGGCCACGTCGCTACGGAGCCGACGCTACCGCGTACCGGCGTGCCAGGTACCGGATGGCGGTCGCGGTGGCCGACGGCGTCGGGGACAGCCTGGACGCCGCGTGGGCCGGTCAGGTCGCGGCGGACACCGCTGCCAGGGCCGGGCTGGCCGGCGGCGCGCTGGAGGCTCTCGCGGAGGCGCGCGACGTCGTGCTGTCGGTGGACCCGGCCGGCGCGGGGGACAGTGCGCTCGTGGTGGCCGTCGGCGACAGCCGGACCGGCTGGGACGTGGCCTGGGTCGGCGACTGCCGGGCCTGGACCTGGCGGGACGGGCTGCTGGAGCAGGTCACCACCGACCACACGGTCGCGCAGCGGATGCGTGAGCTCGGTGAGCAGCAGCCGCCGCCCGGCACGGAGCACGTGCTGACGTCGAGCCTGCGCTCGCGGCTGGTCCCGGACGGCTCGGTCCGAGTGCCGCCGGGACCGCTGCTGCTGACCACCGACGGCGTGCACAAGTCGCTGGAGCGGGCCGAGATCGAGGCGGTGCTGCGGGACGCCGACGCCCGCGTCGGAGCCGGTGGTGCTCCGGACGGTGAGGCTCATGACCCGGCCGAGGCACTCGTCGCGGCGGCCCGGCGGGCCGGCAGCCGGGACAACGCGGCGGCGGTGCTCGTCCGGTCGGCCTGGTAGCCCGGCCTGGTAGCCCGGCCTGGTAGCCCGGCCTCGTGGCTTCTGACGGCGCTCTGGCCTGACAGCACTCTGGTCTGGCGGCGCTCCGGTCTGGCGGCGCTCCGGTCTGACGGCGCTCCGGTCTGGCGGCGTTGCGGCTGAAAGTGCCGGCGCGGTGGGTCCGGCCCGGTGGCTCGCGCCGTTTAGACTGGTCGGCCAGCCGAGCGCCCGGTCGGCACGCCGAGGAGACAGCGAGCACGATGGTCAGCCGCGCGGAGCGAAACAGGACGAACCCCGACCTCGGGGTCCTGTCCGGGCGGCTGCTGTTCGCGGTGCAGAACGAGCTGTTCGCCGGCCTCGCGGCCAAGGGATTCGCGGACATCCTGCCCCGCCACGGGGCGGTGCTGGCTTACCTCGACCTGGAGGGGGTCCGGGCGACCGAGCTGTCCCGGCTCTCCGGCCAGCACAAACAGGTGGTCGGCACGATCGTCGACGAGCTGGAGAACCTCGGCTACGTGGAGCGGCGGCCCGACCCGGCCGACCGGCGCGCGAAGCTGGTCGTGCCGACCGCGAAGGGGCAGCGGCAGATGCGTGCCGCCGACCGGATCATGGAGGACATCCAGCGCCGGCACGCCGAGCGGCTCGGGCAGGAGACCTACGACCAGTTCAAGCAGGTCCTCGTGGACGTGACCGAGAACCAGCGGCAGCACGTCGCCACCCCCTGAGGTCCGCGCGCGGCCCTGTTCCGTGATCATCAGGACGTGAGGGCCGCCTGCGGCGTGGTCAAGAAGCCCTGCTGTCCTGATGATCATCACAAAGGTGATGCAATCGTTCGCATTTGGGCCTCGGTTGGGGTTGACGCAGGTCGGCTTTGGGCGGCACAGTGATGAGAACGATTGCATCAACGGTGCACTGTAGACGCGAGGAGTGCGACAGCGATGGTTACCAACACCGGACAACCGCCCCGGATCGGCTGGATCGGCGCCGGCCGGATGGGAGCCGCGCTGGTCCGCCGCCTGCTCGCGGCCGGCTACCCGGTGGCGGTCTACAACCGCACCCGGGCCAAGGCCGAGGAGCTCGCCACGTACGGCGCCGAGGTGGTGGACCGGCCGGTGGACCTGGCCGACCGGGAGATCGTGTTCACCATGGTGTCCGCCTCGGCCGACCTGGAGCAGGTCACCGTCGGGCCCGACGGCGTGCTCACCGCGCCGGATCACACGCCGGCCGTACTGGTCGACTCCTCCACGGTGTCCGCCGAGGCGTCCGCGACCGTCCGGGCCGAGGCGGTCAAGCGCGGCACCGACCTCCTCGCCGCCCCGGTCAGCGGCAACCCCAAGGTGGTCAGTGCCGGCAAGCTGACAGTCGCGGTGTCGGGCCCTCGGGAGGCGTTCGAGCGGGTCGAGCCGGTGCTCGCCGAGCTGGGCCGAGGGGTCACCTACGTCGGCGAGGACGAGGGCGCCCGGCTGGTCAAGATCTGCCACAACGTGTTCCTCGGCGTGGTCATCCAGTCGCTCGCCGAGATCACCGTGCTGGCCGAGAAGGGCGGGGTGAGCCGCGCCGCGTTCCTGGAGTTTCTGAACAACTCGGTGATGGGCTCGACATTCTCGCAGTACAAGACGCCCGCGCTGGTGAACCTGGACTTCACGCCGACCTTCACGATGCCGCTGCTGCGCAAGGACTTCGACCTCGGGTTGGCCGCCGCCCGCGAGCTCGAGGCACCGATGCCGATCGCCTCGGCGACCGCTCAGCTGGTGGCCTCGGCGATCGGCGCCGGACTGGTCGAGCAGGACTTCGCCGTGCTGATCGAGGAGCAGGCCCGGCGCGCGGGGCTGACCCTGCAGTCGGAGAACGCCCAGGTCAGCGATGGTTTGGCTGCAGACGATGTTCGATAACCGACCGATCCCGGCGCCGGGCCACAACGCCGTCGACTTCGAGCAGCGCGTCGACTTCGACCGGTTGCGTTCCTACCGCCTCGGCCGGGCCAGAGCGGCGCTCGAGGCCAGCGAGTGCGGGGCGCTGCTGCTGTTCGACTTCTACAACATCCGCTACACCACGCAGACCTGGATCGGCGGCGCGCTCGGCGACAAGATGACCCGCTACGCGCTGCTCACGCGTGGCGGCGAGCCGATGCTGTGGGACTTCGGGTCGGCCGCGAAGCACCACCAGCTCTACGCGCCGTGGCTCGAGCCGGAGAACTGCAGGGCCGGCATGCTCGGGCTGCGGGGCGCGATCTCGCCGGACGCCGGGTTGATGGTCTCGGCGGTCACCCAGCTCAAGGACCTGCTCACCCAGGCCGGCGTTGCGGACGCCCCGGTCGGGGTGGACATCGTCGAGCCGCCGTTCCTGTTCGAGATGCAGCGCCAGGGCCTGCGGGTGGTCGACGCCCAGCAACTGATGCTCGACGCGCGGCAGATCAAGTCGGTCGACGAGATCATCCTGCTGTCGCAGGCCGCGGCCATGGTCGACGGCGTATACCAGGACATCGTCGAGGCACTGAAGCCCGGCGTGCGGGAGAACGAGATCGTCGCGCTGGCCAACAAGCGCCTCTACGAGATGGGCTCCGACCAGGTCGAGGCGATCAATGCCGTGTCCGGGGAGCGCTGCAACCCGCACCCGCACAACTTCTCCGACCGGCTGATCCGGCCCGGTGACCAGGCGTTCTTCGACATCATCCAGTCCTACAACGGGTACCGGACCTGCTACTACCGGACCTTCGGGGTCGGCAGCGCCACCGACGCACAGCGCGACGCCTACCGCCGCGCCCGGGAGTGGATGGACGCGGCGATCCAGATCGTCAAGGCGGGCGTCGGCACCGACGAGGTCGCCCGGGTCTGGCCGCGCGCCGAGGACTTCGGGTTCACCGACGAGATGGCGGCCTTCGGTCTGCAGTTCGGCCACGGGCTGGGCCTCGGGCTGCACGAGCGGCCGATCATCTCCCGGCTCAACAGCCTGACCGACCCGGTGGAGATCCAGGCCGGCATGGTGTTCGCGCTGGAGACCTACTGCCCGGCCAGCGACGGCTTCTCCGCGGCCCGGATCGAGGAGGAGGTCGTCGTCACCGAGCAGGGCGTCGAGGTGCTCACCCGGTTCCCGGCGCAGGAGCTGTTCATCGCGAACGAGTACTGAGCTGTCGGTGCGTGCGGCATTCCGGCAGGCGTCGGTATCCCTATGCTGACGCGATGAGCAGGGCTCCGACCATCAAGGATGTCGCCGCGCTGGCCAAGGTGCACGCGGCGACCGCCAGCCGTGCGCTCAACCCGCAGACCAGGGACATGGTCAACGCCCGTACGGCGAACCGGGTGATCGACGCGGCCCGCTCGCTCGGCTACGCGCCCAACTCGGCCGCCCGCAGCCTGCGCACCCGGACGTCCTCGGTGGCCGGCGTGATCATCCCCGACCTGCGTAACCCGGTGTTCCCGCCGATCGTGCGCGGCATCGAGGACGGGCTGCGCGAGGCCGGCTACATGGCGCTGCTCGGCAACACCGACGGCGACCCGGACCGCGAGCGCGAGTTGCTGGCCGCCATGCGTGGCCGGCAGACCGACGGCTTCATCCTCGCCACCAGCCGCCGCGACGACCAGCTGGACGACCCCACAGGTACGGGCACTGCGCCGACGGTGCTGGTCAACCGGCGTACCGACGCCGGCGACACCCCGTCGGTCACCGCCGACAGCGCGGCCGGCATCTACGCGGTGATCCGCCTGCTCGCCGGGCTCGGGCACCGCCGGATCGCGCACCTCGCCGGCCCGCAGGACGTATCCACGGGTTGGGAGAGGCACCGGGCGTTCCTGGATGCGATGGCCGCGCACGAGCTGGGCGTGGCGCCGGGCTGGACGCCGGCCAGCGAGGCGTTCACCGAGGAGGCCGGGTATCGCGTGGCGGCACGCCTGCTCGCCGAGCACCCCGACGTCACCGCCGTCGTCGCCGGCAACGACCTGATCGCGCTCGGCTGCTACGCCGCGCTCGCCGAACGGGGGCTGCGCTGCCCCGAGGACGTCTCGGTGATCGGCTTCAACGACATGCCGTTCGTGGACAAGCAGCGGCCACCATTGACCACGGTCCGGATCCCGCACTACGACATCGGCATCGAGTCCGCCCGGCTGCTGCTCGAACGGATCGCCAACCCGTCCGCGCCCGCCAAGCGCATCATCCTCCCCGTCCAACTCATCCAACGCGACTCGGTAGCCCCGCCCGGCCGGT
>DATAYB010000206.1:0-5677 GCA_036272795.1 Pseudonocardia sp. | reverse complement strand
GGCAACCTGCGCTCGGCCGAGCGGGCGTTGCGCCGGGTCGGTGCCGACGTCACCGTGACCGCCGACGTGGACGCTGCGCTCGACTCCGACGGCCTGGTCGTGCCAGGGGTCGGCGCGTTCGCCGCCTGCATGGAGGGGCTGCGGGCGGCCGGCGGAGAGAAGATCATCGACCAGCGGCTGGCTGGTGGCCGCCCCGTACTGGGCATCTGCGTCGGCATGCAGGTGCTCTTCGAGCTCGGCGTCGAACACGGCGAGCGCACCGAGGGCTGCGGGCAGTGGCCGGGCACGGTGGAGCGGCTGACCGCTCCGGTGCTGCCGCACATGGGCTGGAACACGGTCCGCGCGCCGGCCGGCTCCACCCTGTTCGCCGGGCTCGACGCGGACACCCGGTTCTACTTCGTGCACTCCTACGGCGTGCGGCGCTGGGAGCTGCGACCGGAGGAGCCGTTCCGGCCACCGCTGGTGACCTGGGCGAACCACGGCGAGGACTTCGTGGCGGCCGTGGAGAACGGCGCGCTCGCCGCCACCCAGTTCCACCCGGAGAAGTCCGGCGACGCGGGTGCCACCGTGCTGCGCAACTGGCTGCGCGAGGTCGTTGGCTGAGAGCTGTCCCGCCGGCTGGGCGCTGTCCGGCTGGAGGAGTTCCTCTCGGGTGCCACGCGGTCGCCGACGCTGTCCGAGGCTGGACGCGACTTCGCATGCCGCCCTGTCACTTCGCATACTCCGCGGACTGTGCGAAGTGACAGCACGCTGTGCGAAGTGGCCGGTGACTGCGGACACGTCGCCATGGCCGGGTCTTCAGGATCGTGCCGTCGCCGATGTGCACTTGTTGCTCACCGTCGGTCAGCAGGTTCCGCTGGAGCCGGCCGGCTGAGTGACACCCGTTCGCCACGACTGTCCGGCTGCGGGCCGAATGTTTCCGGCAGGTCACGAGCAGAGCTCTCAGCTGAACTCGAACAGCCGACAGCAGTCACTCGTTCGTGATTCCGACGTCACACCTGGTACCGAGAATCGGGCCCGAGGAACCCCCGACAGCTCAGCGAGCAGCCCGTGGAGTCGATATGACCGAAGTGATCCTGCCGCCCGGCGGCGCCTCCGCCCCGGTGACGACCCCCGCGCCCGGCCGGCTGGCGGGTGAGGCGCTCGGCCTGCCGTCGGTGCTGTTCTGCATCGTGACCGGGGCGGCCCCGCTCACGGCGATGCTGTCCAACGTGCCGGTCGCGGTGCAGGGCGGCGGCTACGCGGCGCCGGCGGCGTTCCTGCTGGCCACCGTCGCGTTGACGATCTTCTCGGTCGGCTACATCGCGATGAGCAGGCGGGTGACGTCGGCCGGTGGCTTCTACACGTTCATCAGCCGGGGGCTCGGCCGGATCGTCGGCGTCGGCTCCGGGCTGCTGATCGGGCTCTGCTACATCATCTTCGCCGCGTCGGTGATCGGTGTGATGGGCTACTTCGCGGCGACCAGCGTGCAGACCTGGACCGGGTTGACGCTGCCCGCCTGGCTGTACATGGTGGTCGGGCTCGCGGTCATGAGCGCGCTGGCCTGGTTCCACGTCGAGCTGACCGCGAAGGTGCTCGGGGTCAGCCTGGTCGCCGAGGTGCTCGCGCTGCTGGTGTTGAGCATCGGGATCTTCGTGCACGGCGGCGCGGAGGGTTTCTCGGCCGCGCCGTTCAACCCGGCCGAGGTGTTCGGCAACGTGTCGGCGATCAAGGTGTTCGGTGCCGCGGCGTCCGGGGTGGCGCTGTTCGCGGCGTTCTGGTCGTGGGTCGGGTTCGAGATGGCGCCCAACTACGCCGAGGAGTCCCGCGACCCCAACCGGATCGCGAAGATCGCCACCTACGGCTCGGTGATCGGGCTGGGGCTGTTCTACATGTTCTCCTCGTACGCGTTCGTCACCGGCTGGGGGCTGGAAGGCTCCGTCAAGGCGGTGTCCGACCAGTTCAACGGTGCCTTCGCCTCGGCGTTCTACCCGCTGGCCGACCGGTTTGTCGGCCACCCGCTCACCGTGGTGATCCAGCTGCTCGCCATCACCAGCTCGTTCGCGTGCGCGATGGCCTTCTACAACACCAGCGCCCGGTACCTGTTCGCGCTGGGCCGGGAGGGTGTACTGCCGACGCGGCTGGCGACCACGTCCAAGCACCACAGCCCGGCGGCCGCTTCGATGACGGTGACCATGTTGGTGGCGGTGTTCGTGCTCGGCTTCGAGATCTACGACCCGAGCACCGAGGGCGCGCTGCTGAAACTCGGGACCTGGTCGCCGCTGCTCGGGGTGCTCGGCATCCTGGCCGTCCAGGCGCTCGTCTGCGTCGCCATCATTCGCTACTTCCGGACCACCGCGCGCGACGATTTCCGCTGGTGGAGCACCCTGATCGCGCCGATACTCGGCTGCGTGGCCATGGTCGGCGCGTGCTACCTGCTCGTGAGCAACCGGACGACGCTGGCCGGCGCCACCAACATCCCGTTCATCACGTTGCTGCCCTGGAGCGTGCTGGCGATGTTCCTGGCCGGCGTGGTGATCGCCCTCGTGATGCGCTCCCGCCAGCCAGCCCGGTACGCGGACCTCGGGCACTTCACCCTCGCCGACGCCGAGCTCGACGCGGTTGAGGTGAACGCCGTCGAGGTGCACGCTCCGAAGCACGCCTCCCGCTGACCCGCCGACCCCGAGGAGCCACCGAGCATGACCGCCGTCTCCGACAGCCCGACCAGCACCGGCGCCAGCACGAACGGGACCAGCGCCAACGGGGTGGTCGCCGCCTCCGGCCATCCGCTCGAGCCGCTCACCGCCGAGGAGGTCGCCGCCGCCGGGGCGCTGCTGCGCGAGCTGGCCGAGCTGGGCCCGGCGGCGCGGTTCGTGTTCATCACGCTGCACGAGCCGCCGAAGGCCGACGTGCTGGCCTGGACGCCGGGGGCGACGCCGCTGCCTCGGGAGGCCGAGCTGATGGTCTACGACAAGGGCGCGCGCACCACGTACGAGGGTGTGGTCTCGCTGACGGATCGGGACCTGCTGTCCTGGCGGCCGGTGCCAGGGGTGCAGCCGCCGATCATGTTCGAGGAGTTCATGTCGTGCGAGGAGATCGTGCGGTCCGACCCGCGCTGGCAGGCCGCCATGCGCAAGCGCGGCGTGGAGGACTTCTCGCTCGCCATGATCGACCCGTGGGCCGCGAGCTGGACCGGTCCGGAGGACGACCCGGCCGCCAGGCGCATCTCCCGCCCACTGACCTGGGTGCGCTCCTCGCCCGGTGAGCACGGCTACGCCCGGCCCGTCGAGGGTCTGGTGGTGCTCGTCGACCTGGACGCCGGCGAGGTGATCGACGTGACCGACCACGGAGTGGTCCCGCTGCCACCCAAGGCCGGCAACTACGAGGCCGCCTGGCAGTTCGACGGGAACAACGTGCCGGCGTTCGACGGCTACCGCGACGGCATCCGGCCGATCGAGATCAGCCAGCCGGAGGGCCCCAGCTTCACCGTGGACGGGCACGCGGTGAGCTGGCAGAAGTGGGAGCTGCGGATCGGGTTCACACCGCGCGAGGGGCTGGTCCTGCACCAGGTCGGCTACCGGGACCGGGGCGCCCTGCGTCCCGTGATCTACCGGGCGTCGCTCGCCGAGATGTACGTGCCCTACGGCGACCCGAAGCCGACCCACCGGTTCAAGAACGTGTTCGACCAGGGCGAGTACGGCGTCGGCTGGCTGGCCAACTCGCTGACCCTGGGCTGCGACTGCGTCGGCCACATCCACTACTTCGACGGCGTGGTCAACGACCAGGACGCGGCAGCGGTGACCATCCCCAACGCGGTGTGCATGCACGAGGAGGATGCCGGCATCGCGTGGAAGCACACCGACTTCCGCTCCGGCGCGGTCGAGGTGCGGCGCAGGCGCCGGCTGGTGATCTCCACGATCGTCACCGTCGGCAACTACGAGTACGGGTACTTCTGGTACCTCTACAACGACGGCACGATCGAGTACGAGGTCAAGCTGACCGGGGTGATCTCGACGGCCGCCGTGCCGGTCGGCGAGGTGCCGACGCACGGCACCCTGGTCGCGCCGGGCCTGTACGGGCCGAACCATCAGCACTTCTTCTGCGTCCGGCTCGACATGTCGGTGGACGGCCCTGTGAACCGCGTGGTCGAGGTCGACTCCCGGCCGAGCCCGCCCGGCCCCGACAACCCGCACGGCAACGCCTGGGAGACCGTCAGGACCACGCTGACCAGCGAGGCGGTCGCGCAGCGGGACACCGACGCCGCCCGGGCGCGGTACTGGCGGATCGAGAGCGCCACGGAGACCTCCGCGCTCGGCGCGCCGACCGGGTATGCGCTGATGCCCGGAGCGAACGTGCCGCCGATGTACTCCCCGGACGCGGTGTTCGCGCCGCGCGCCGGCTTCACCGGACACCAGCTGTGGGTCACCGCCCACGACCCGGTACAGCGGTTCGCGGCCGGCGACTACCCGAACCAGAACCCGGGTGGCGACGGTCTCCCGGTGTACACGGCGGGTGACCGCGACCTCGACGGCACCGACGTGGTGGTCTGGTACACGTTCGGCGCGCACCACGTCGTGCGGCCGGAGGACTGGCCGGTCATGCCGGTGAGCACCATCGGCTTCATGCTCAAGCCCAGCGGGTTCTTCGACGGCAACCCCGCGCTGGACCTGCCGCCGAGCGAGCCGGGCGCCGGGCACTGCCACTCCGGCTGACAGGAGCTCCGTGGCCACGAACTAGCGTCCTGAGTAGGAGGTTGGGCGCCGGAGGCGGTGCGGGAACTTCCGACTCAGGACACTAGGCTGCCGGCCGTGAGCTTTGTACTGCTTCCTGCCGTGGACGTGGCCGATGGACAGGCCGTCCGCCTGGTGCAGGGCGCTGCCGGCACCGAGACCGGCTACGGCGACCCGCTGGAGGCCGCGCTCGCCTGGCAGCGTGACGGCGCCGAGTGGGTCCACGTGGTCGACCTGGACGCCGCGTTCGGCCGGGGCTCCAACGCCGAGCTGCTCGCCGAGGTGGTCGGCCGGCTCGACGTGGCGGTGGAGCTGTCCGGCGGCATCCGTGACGACGAGTCGCTCGCGCGGGTGCTGGGTACCGGCTGCGCCAGGGTCAACCTCGGCACCGCCGCGCTGGAGCACCCGGAGTGGTGTGCCCGCGCCATCGCCGAGCACGGCGAGCGGATCGCGGTCGGCCTGGACGTGCGGATCACCGCCGAGGGGCACCGGCTCGCCACGCGCGGCTGGACCACCGACGGCGGTGACCTGTGGGAGGTGCTCGCCCGGCTCGACGAGGACGGCTGCGCCCGGTACGTGGTCACCGACGTCAGCAAGGACGGCACGCTGCGCGGCCCGAACCTGGACCTGCTGCGGGACGTCTGCAAGGCGACCGAGGCGCCGGTGATCGCCTCCGGTGGCGTGTCCGAGGTGGCCGACCTGGTTGCGCTCGCCGGCCTGGCATCGGACGGGGTGGAGGGCTCGATCATCGGCAAGGCCCTGTACGCCGGCCGGTTCACCCTGCCCGAGGCACTCGCCGCGGTGGCCGACGCTTAGCTCCGCCCCTCGAGCTCTGCCTCTTGAGAAGACAGACCAACATCAAGGTGAAAAATAGAATTTCGGCAGCTACTATTCAATGAGGCTGTACCGAGCAATAAAGAAATACCGAAATCGGACCTCATTATAGCAGATGCGGGGAATTCTTGTCC
>DATAYB010000205.1:0-4564 GCA_036272795.1 Pseudonocardia sp. | reverse complement strand
ACGATGAGCACCCGCGGTCTCGCCATTCGGCGGCCCAGCGCTCGTGGCCGCGTCTCCAGGCGGGAGTATCGGCTGGCCGACGGCGCGCCCGCCGCGGGGTGGGAGTCCGCAGCCCACTGGCGCCGCGGCAGTGCTTGGCTGCTCGACATCGGGCTGTTCGTGGTCACGCTGGGTATCGGCTGGATCGTGTGGACCTGGCGCAGCTGGGCGCACGGCACCACGCCGGGCAAGTCGCTGCTCGGGCTCACCGTCTTCGGTCCGGTGGCAGGCTCTCGAGCCGAGCCGAGCCGAGCCGAGCCGAGCCGAGCCGAATCCGTGTGGTTCCAGTCAGCCTTGCAGGGCAGTGGGCAGGTCGTCCGCGATGTCGAACAGGTCGCGCAGGCCGGTCGCCTCCAGCGCGCGCAGCACGATCCGCGAGGAGCAGACCAATCGCAGTGCGTGGCCACCCTGCTGGGCCTGGTCGCGGGCCTCGACCAGCACGGCGAGGCCGGACGAACCCAGGAAGCTCACCCCGGACAGGTCGAGAACCACCAGCTCAGCGGTTTCCAGCGCGGGGATTAGGGCAGAGCGCAGCGCGGGCGCGCTGAGGATGTCGATCTCGCCGGACGCCTGCAGTAGACGCGTTGAGCCCTGGTCGCTGGACTCGAGGCCGAAGGATTCCGTGGACGTGTCGTCCCCGGTCGGGTCGGCTTGCCCGCCGCTCTCACCGCGCACCTCAGCTCCTAGCACTGGCTCTAGTTCTTCAGTGGTGTGCCTCGGCGCCGCTCGGCCCCGAACCGCTGGCACAGCTTACGTAGACCATTATCGTCGAACAACGGTGCGTGATCAGCAGCGTCGCATAGTGGCGCAGGGTAGTCGCCGAGTGGTCCGTGCGATGCTGCGGAGGTGCAATCGCAATTCAGCGTACGAGTCACGGTCCGCAGCTACGAGATCGACTCCAACGGGCACGTGAACCACGCCGTCTACCACCAGTACGGCGAGCACGCCCGTTCCGAGCAGCTGCTCGCGGCCGGTTACACCCTGCCCACGCAGCGGGCCACCAACACCGGGGTGGTGATGCTCGAGTCGCGGATCCGCTACCTGCACGAGCTGACGTTCGGCGAGGAGGTCGAGGTGACCTCGGACATCGAGTTCGGCACCGGCAAGGCCTTCCGGATCGAGCACCTGATCCTGCGCTCCGACGGCAGCCAGGCGGCGGAGATCAGCTGTGTTTTCGGCCTGTTCGACACCGCCGCGCGCCGGTTGCTCGCCGAACCGAAGGCCCGCTTCTCCGAGCTGTTGACCCACCCGGAGTTGCTCGGTATCTAGCCCGGGCAGCTCTCCCGAGCAACTGTCTCAACCAGCTATCCCCGCCCGGCTATCCCGCTCAGCCAGCATGGATCTCTAGCCTGGAGCGACAGTATTCGGCGCGAGGGGAGTCACGATGGGTACGGCGCGGACCTGGGACGGGCTACTGGATGTCCCGATCATCGACATCAGCCCGTTCCGAATCAGCCCGTTCCGAGAGTCTGGCCCGACGGCCGGTGGAGTTGCCGCTGACCGGGACACGATCGCTGACCGGGACGCGGTTGCCGCACTGGTCGACCGGGCGGCCCGCGAGGTCGGGTTCATGCAGATCGTCGGCCATGGCATCGCGCCCGCCGTGCTGGACCGGTTCACCTCGGCCACCGACGCATTCTTCGCGCTCGACCTGGAGACCAAGAACCGGTACCGCTGCCCGCCCGGGATCAACCGTGGCTACAGCCCGCCGAAGTCGGAGTCGCTGGTGAACAGCCTGGGGCTGACCAGCCCGGCGGACCTGTTCGAGGCGATCAACGTCGGCGTGTCGGCCGCCGACCACCCCGGCGTGGACCTGCCGGCCGACGACCACGCACCCAACGACTACGCGCCCAACGTGTACCCGAGCGAGGTACCTGACTTCGAGGCGGCGGTGAGCGCATGGTTCGCCGAGGCCGGCGCGGTCGCCCGCACCATGACGAGGATCTTCGGGCGGGCGCTCGGGCTGGGGGAGGACTACTTCGCGGCCTACACCGACCACTCGCTCGACGTACTCCGGATGAACAACTACCGGCTGCCGGCATCGGAAGTGCGGCTCGAGCCCGACCAGCTCGGCATGGGCGCACACACGGACTACGGCATCGTCACCGTGCTCTGGGCCGACAGCGTGCCCGGGCTCGAGATCCTGGATGCCGACGGCCGGTGGCACCCCGCGCAGCCCGCCCCGGGTGCACTGCTGGTCAACCTGGGCGACGGGTTGGCGCGCTGGACCAACGACGAGTGGCTCTCGACCATGCACCGGGTCGCCCCGCCTCGGGTGGACGGCGTGCTCGTACCCCGGCGCTCGGCGGCCTACTTCCACGACGGCAACACCGACGCCGTCATCGAGTGCCTACCCAGCTGCGTGCGCCCCGGCCGCCCCGCCGCCTACGCGCCCGTGACCATCGGCGAGCACCTGCGGGCCAAGCTCGCCGGCTCCCGCGCCGGTCAGCTCACCGAGACCGCCAGCCGGGAAGCCGCCCGGCTCGGTGAGCCCGGGTGAGAGCTGTGCCAGTGAGAGCTGTGCCAGTGAGAGAGCTGTGCCGGCGGGAGCGGGCGTAGTGGAAACGGCGTCTAGTGGAACGGCGTCTAGTGGAAACGGCGTAGCCGCAGGCTGTTGGACACGACGAATGCTGAGCTCAGGGCCATGGTGGCGCCGGCGATCATGGGGTTGAGCAGTCCGAAGGCGGCCAGCGGCAAGGCGGCGACGTTGTAGGCGAACGCCCAGAACAGATTGCCCTTGATCACGGCGAGGGTGCGGCGGGCGAGGCGGATCGCGTCGGCCACCACGCGGGGGTCGCCGCGCACGACGGTGAGGTCGCTGGCCTCGATCGCCACGTCGCTGCCGGTGCCCATCGCGATGCCCAGGTCGGCGGTGGCCAACGCGGCGGCGTCGTTCACCCCGTCACCGACCATGGCCACGACCCGGCCCTGCGCCCGCAGCCGGCTGACCTCGGCGGCCTTCTCCGCTGGCAGTACCTCCGCGATCACCTCGTCGATGCCCAGCTCGGCGGCCACCGCACCGGCCGCCGCGGCGTTGTCACCGGTCAGCAGTACCGGCCGCAGCCCGAGCCGGCGCAGCTCGCGGACGGCCTCGGCGGCGGTCGGCTTCACGCGGTCGGCCACCACCAGCAGGCCGCGGGCGCACCCGTCCCAGCCGACCGCGACGACGGTATGGCCGGCCGCCTCGGCGCCGGCCTGGGCCTGGTGCAGCTCGGCGGACAGGGGTTGGTCGGCCTCGGCGAGCAACCTGGCCCGCCCGACCAGCACCTCACGGCCCTCGACGGTGGCCAGCACTCCGAGCCCGTCCAGCGACCGGAACTCGCTCGCAGCCGTCCACTTGTCGACCCGGGTCCGTGCGCCGGCCAGTACGGCGGCCGCGATCGGGTGCTGTGAGCCGTCCTCCGCGGCGGCCGCCAACCGGAGTACCTGGTCGGCGTCCTCGCCCGGGGCGGCCAGCACGTTCACCAGCGTCATCTGGGCGGTGGTCACGGTGCCGGTCTTGTCGAGCACCACCGTGTCCACCCGCCGGGTGGACTCCAGCACCTCCGGACCCTTGATCAGGATGCCGAGCTGGGCGCCCCGACCGGTGCCGACGAGCAGCGCGGTCGGCGTCGCCAGCCCGAGGGCGCACGGGCACGCAATGATCAGAACCGCGACGGCGGCGGTGAATGCGGTACTCACGTCGGCGTCGGCGATCAGCCACCCGACCAGCGTGATCAACGCGAGCGTGAGCACCACCGGCACGAAGACCCCGGACACGCGGTCGGCCAGCCGCTGCACCTGGGCCTTGCCGGCCTGGGCCTGCTCCACCAACCTGGCCATCTGGGCGAGCTGGGTGTCCGCACCGACCTGGGTGGCCCGCACCACGAGGCGCCCGCTCGTGTTCACGCAGCCACCGGTGACCGCGTCGCCGGGTCCGACCTCGACCGGCACCGGCTCGCCGGTCAGCATCGACGCGTCCACGGCGGAGCTGCCGCGCTCGACGACACCGTCCGCGGCGATCTTCTCCCCGGGCCGCACCACGAACCGGGTGCCGACGGTGAGCTGGGAAACCGGCACGCGGGTCTCGCGGGTGTCGTCGGGATCCCCGCCGGACAGAATCGCGACGTCCTTGGCGCCCAGCTCGAGCAGCGCGCGCAGTGCCGCCCCGGCCCGCCGCTTGGCCCTGGCCTCGAAGTACCGCCCGGCCAGGATGAACGTCGTGACGCCCGCCGCGACCTCGAGGTAGATCGAGCCGGTGCCGTCGGACCTGCCCAGCTCGAAGCTGAACGGGTGGACCATGCCGGTGCGCCCCGCGGTGCCGAGGAACAGTGCGTACAGCGACCAGCCGAACGCCGCCAGCGTGCCCAGCGAGATCAACGTGTCCATGCTGACCGCGCCGTATGTCAGGTTGCGCCAGGCGGTCAGGTGGAACTGCCAGCCGCCCCACACCACAACCGGAGCGGCGAGCGTCAGCGAGGCCCACTGCCAGTGGTCGAACTGCGCCGCCGGCACCATCGCCAACACGATCACCGGAATGCTCAGC
>DATAYB010000204.1:0-14653 GCA_036272795.1 Pseudonocardia sp. | reverse complement strand
TGCACCTCACCGCGCGCGTCCGAGACGACCTTGCCGTGCTCGTCGGAGATGATCTCGGCGAAGTCCTGGGTACGGGCGTTGACCAGCTCGCGGAACGCGAACAGCACCTTCGCCCGCGTGGACAGCGACGACTGCGACCAGCTCTCGAACGCGGCGGCCGCCGTGCGCACCGCGGCGTCGACCTCGGCCACGCTCGCCAGCGGCACCTCGGCCTGCTGGGCGCCGGTGGCCGGGTTCCAGACCGGGCTGGTCCTGGCACCGCCGGCGACCGGCTTGCCGCCGATCCAGTGGTTGATCGTCCTCACGACTGTCTCTCCTTCGGTCGTGCTAGATCAGTGGGCGTTGGCTGGCTTTGTGCTCTTCGTAGGACTTGCGGGCCTGTTGCGTCGAGTCCAGGGCGGCGACCTCGGCGACCGGCACGTCCCACCAGCTCTCCGACGACGGCACGGGGGCCAGCGGGTCGGTCTCGATGTGGATCGCGGTGGTCCTGGTGGAGGCGCGGCTGGCACGCACGGCGTCGCGGAGCTCGGCGATGGTGCGCACCTTGATCACCTCGGCGCCCAGGCTGGCGGCGTTCGCCGCGAGGTCGACAGGCAGCGGGCCGCCGTCCAGCAGCCCGGTGTCGGCGCTGCGGTACCGGTAGGCGGTGCCGAAGCGCTGCGAGCCGACCGACTCCGACAGCGCCCCGATCGACGCGAAGCCCTGGTTCTGCACGATCACCAGGTTCAGCTTGATGCCCTCGGAGACCGCTGTCACGATCTCCTGCGCCATCATCAGGTACGAGCCGTCGCCGACCAGCGCGAACACCTCGCGGTCGGGCTCCCGGCCCGCCGCCGCATTCGCCATGGCGGCCATCTTGATGCCCAGCGCGCCCGCGATCTCGTAGCCCATGCAGGAGTACCCGTACTCCACGTGGTACGCCTTCTCGTCGGCCGCCCGCCAGAGCATCTGCAGGTCACCGGGCATGCTCCCGGCCGCCTGCACGAGCACGTCGCGCGGGTCGAGTAGCTCGTTCAGGGCGCCGAGCACCTCCGTCTGCGCCGGCAGCGGCCCGTGCCCCAGGTGGTACGCGCGCTCCACCACACCGTTCCACCGCTCGCGATGCTCCCTGAATGCCGCCGTGTACTCCGCCGCCACCCGGTACCCACGTCCCCGCGAGTCGCTAGATTCCGCGGGGTGAGTCGCTAGATTCCGCGGCCCGGCCAGCGCTCCGGTGAGCGCCGTCAGACCTTCCCGGGCGTCGGCCACCAGCATCGTGGCCGCGTGCTTGGCGGCGTCGAACGAGGCGACGTTCAGGTTCACGAACCGCACGTCCGGGTTCTGGAACGCCGTGCGCGACGCCGTGGTGAAGTCGCTGTACCGGGTGCCGACGCCGAGGATGACGTCGGCGTCGCGGGCCAGCGCGTTGGCCACCGGGGAGCCGGTCGAGCCGACCCCGCCGACGGCGTTCGGGTGGTCCCAGGAGAGCGCGCCCTTGCCGGCCTGCGTGTCCGCCACGGGGATCCCGGTCGCCTCCGCGAACGCCCGCAACGCCGCGCCTGCCTCGCTGTAGATCACACCGCCGCCGGCCACGATCAGCGGCCGCCGCGCCGAGCGCAGCACCTCGACCGCGCGGGCGAGCGCCGCGGGCTCGGGCACCGGCCTGGCGATGTGCCACACCCGGCGGGAGAACAGCTCGTCCGGCCAGTCGTACGCCTCGGCCTGCACGTCCTGCGGTAGCGACACCGTGACTGCGCCGGTTTCCACAGGGTCGGTCAGCACCCGCATCGCCCCCAACAGCGCCGACGGCAGCTGCTCCGGCCGGTCCACCCTGTCGAAGAACCGCGACACCGGGCGGAACGCGTCGTTCACCGAGACGTCGTAGCCGCGCGGGTCCTCCAGCTCCTGCAGCACGGGGTTGGCCACCCGCGTGGCGAAGAAGTCGCTGGGCAGCAGCAGCACCGGGATCCGGTTGATCGTGGCCAGCGCCGCACCGGTGACCATGTTCGTGGAGCCCGGGCCGATGGACGCCGTGCACGCCATCGCCTGCAGCCGGTTGCGCATCCGCGCGTAGCCGACGCTGGCGTGCACCATGCCCTGCTCGTTGCGCGCGAGGTGGTACGGCAGGTCTGACGCTCCGGGGGCGGCGGTGGCAGTCTCGAGGAGCGCTTGGGCTACGCCGGCTACGTTGCCGTGGCCGAAGATGCCGAAGCAGCCGGGGATGAGCCGCTGCTCGACGCCGTCCCGTTCGCTGTACTGCACCGCGAGGAACCGGACCAGCGCCTGCGCCACGGTCAGCTTCATCGGGGCAGCTCCTCGGTCGAGGTGAGCGGGAGGCGGGGGTCGATCGCCTGGCCGGCCCAGGTGTCGCGGACCCAGGCGTGCGCGGGGTCGTCGCAGATCAGCCACGCGCGGTCGGGGCTGGGGCCGGCCATCACGTTCAGGTAGTAGAGCGGGTAGCCGGGCGCGGCCATGGAGGGGCCGTGCCAGCCGTGCGGGATGAGTACGGTGTCGCCGCCGCGCACCTCGGTGCAGACGTCGATCTCGCGGCCGGGCCCTGAGCTGTACACACGCTGGTAGCCGATGCCCTCGCCGGACAGTCCTGCCCCGACCTCGAAGTAGTAGATCTCCTCGAGGCGCGCTTCGCCCTCACGCTCCTCGTCGTGCTTGTGAGGTGGGTAGGAGGACCAGTTGCCGGCCGGGGTGAGCACCTCGACGGCGATCAGCTTGTCGGCCTCGAAGGTCTCCGGCGTGCAGAAGTTGTTCACCTGGCGGCTGGCCTGGCCGGCGCCGCGCAGCTCGACGCCGACCCCGGACGCCGGGCCGTAGCGGGCCGCGAGCTTGCGGGTGGCCCTGGCGGCCGGCAGCGCGAACCGGCCGCCGTCGGTCGAGGACACCGCCACCCGCGACGACATGGGCAGGTAGGCGAAGTCGGTGACGCGGGAGAACACGTCCCGCCGCCCGGCCAGCTCGAACTTCTCACCGTCGCAGCTCACCGTGGCCGCCCCGGACAGCGGCAGCAGCACCATCTCGTCCGGCCCGGTTTCGAACTCCGCGGAGCCGCCCGCCGGCAGGTCGAGCACCCGCAGGCCGCTGTAGCCCCAACCGGCCGTCTCGGGGGTGATCACCAGCTCGAACGTGCCGTCGGCGGTCTCGCCCCTGCGCACCACGTGCCTGTCCGTCACAGCAACCCCACCGCCGCATCCACAGCCGCCGCCACGTCGTCGTTCGGCGGGAACAGCAGGCTCCGCCCGATCACCAGGCCCTGCACGGTGGGCAGCGCCAGCGCCTTGCTCCAGCTGGCCAGCGTCGCGTCCTGGTCCGAGGCGACCTCGCCGCCGAGTACCAGCGCGGGCAGCGTGGTGGCCTCCATCGCCCGCTCCATGTCGTCCACGATCGGCACCTTCAGCCACGTGTACGCCGACGTGGTGCCGAGCCCGGCGGCCACGGTCATGGCGCGGATCATGGCGTCGGCGGTGAGCTCGTTGCGGACCCGGCCGTCCACGCGGTGGGAGATGAACGGCTCCACCATGGCCATCAGCCGGTGCTCCGCCAGCTCGCTGACCGCCTGCCCCGCCGCTGCCAGGGTGTGCACGGTGCCGGCGTCCTCGGGGTCGATCCGGGTCAGCATCTTGCCGCCCTCGAACCCGGCGCCGGCGAGCGCGGCCGCGGTGTACGCGGTGAACCGGTCGTCGATCTCGAACGTCGTACCGGCCAGCCCGCCGCGGTTCATCGAGCCGACCACGACCTTGTCATCCAGCGCGCCGAGCAGCAGCAGGTCCTCGAGGATGTCCGGCGTACCGAGCACCCCGTTCACCCCGGGCCGCGACAGCGCCAGGCAGAGCCGGTCCAGGATGTCGATGCGGTCGCCCATCGCCAGCGGCCGGTCCCCGGCGCGCAGCGCACCCCGCGCAGGGTGGTCGGCGGCGATCATCATCAGCTTGCCGTGCTCGCCGAGGACCGACGGGGGCCGGCGCCGGGCGGCGGCAGCCTCGGCCACCGCGCCGGGGCGGTGCACCCGGGTGGCGATGAGTTCGGAGAGCTGGTCATCGCGCACGGACGGCCTCCTGGAACCCTGTGTTCATCAGTGCCTCGACCTCG
This sequence comes from Pseudonocardia sp., assembly GCA_036272795.1. GTDB lineage: Bacteria > Actinomycetota > Actinomycetes > Mycobacteriales > Pseudonocardiaceae > Pseudonocardia. The sequence continues at coordinate 10,573 of DATAYB010000204.1, read as the reverse complement.
TCGAGAGTGGGCATGGCGTCGGCGCAGGCCAGCCGGGAGGCGACGATCGCGCCCGCGGTGTTGGCGAAGCGCATGATCTGTTCCAGCGGCCAGCCCGCGAGCAGGCCGTGGCACAGCGCGCCGCCGAACGCATCGCCCGCACCGAGCCCGTTCACCACGTCGACCGGCACCGGCGGCACGGTGACCTCGGTGTCCGTCCCGTCGGCGCCGCGCCGCGAGGCGAGCACACCCTTGGGGCCCTGCTTGACGACGGCGAGCTCGATGCCGAGGGCGTGCAGCGCCTGCGCGGCGTCGTGCGGGTCGCGGATGCCGACGGCGGTGTCGCACTCGTCCTGGTTGCCGACCGCGACGGTGACGTGCGGCAAAGCCTCCTGGTACCGGGCGCGGGCCTCCTCGCGGTTCGCCCAGAACATCGGCCGGTAGTCGAGGTCGAGCACCGTGGTGCCGCATTTGCCGCGGGCCTCGAGCGCATGCAGCGTGGCCGCCCGGCTCGGCTCGGCGGAGAGCCCGGTGCCGGTCACCCAGAACACGTCCGCCGCGCGGATCGCGTCCAGGTCCAGCTCCTCGGGATAGATCTCCAGGTCGGGAGCCTTCGGCAGGCGGTAGAAGTAGAGCGGGAAGTCGTCCGGCGGGAAGATCTCGCAGAACGTCACCGGCGTCGGCAGGCTGGCCACCGGGGTGATGTGCCGGTCGTCCACACCGAAGCCGCGCAGCGCGTCGTGCAGGTACTCGCCGAACGGGTCGGCCCCGGTGCGGGAGATCAGTGCACTGCGCCGGCCGTACCGCGCGGCGGCGACCGCGACGTTGGCCGCCGTGCCGCCGAGGTACTTGCCGAACGTCTCGACCTTGCGCAGCGACACCCCCGTCTGCAACGGGTAGATGTCCACCCCGAGGCGGCCCATCGTGAGCACCTCCGCGGCCTCGCCGGGGCGGTTCGTGTCAGCGTCCATTGCTGCCTCTCACTCGGTGCCCACGTGGACGGCGCCCCGATCGGGGGACGGCGACCACGGCCTCAAGGTGTACCCTTCGGCACTCAGCACGTCAACACTTTGTCTTTACATAATTTGTCAGGACATATGGGGGCCACGATGTCGGAGCGGACGACGGTGTGGGGGCTGGTGCCCGACCTGACGCTGGATCGCAGCAGTCCCGTTCCGCTGTACTTCCAGGTGGCCAGCCGGCTGCAGCAGCTGATCGAGGACGGCGAGCTTCCGGTGGGCGGCCGGCTGGAGAACGAGATCGAGCTGGCCGACCGGCTCGGGGTGTCGCGGCCGACCATGCGCCGCGCCATCCAGTACCTGGTCGAGCGGGGCATGCTGGTGCGCAAGCGCGGCGTCGGCACCCAGATCGTGCACCCCAAGGTGCGCCGGCCGGTGGAGCTCTCGAGCCTCTACGACGACCTGGTCAAGGCCGGTCAGCAGCCGCGTACCGAGATCAAGCTGCTGGAGATCCGGACCGCCCCGGACGCGGTGGCCGAGGCGCTCGGTATCCCGTTCGGCTCGGACATCAACTGGCTGGAGCGGCTGCGCTACGCCGACGGGGAGCCGCTCGCGCTGATGCACAACGCGGTGCCGGTGGACGTGCTCATGCTGCGCCGCGCCGACCTCGAACAGCGCGGGCTCTACGAGCTGCTGCGCGCCGCCGGGCACATCCCCCGGATGGCCAACCAGGTGGTCGGCGCGCGGTCCGCAACGGTTGCCGAGGGCAAGCTGCTCGGCGAGTCCCGGGGAGCCCCGATGCTGACCATGACCCGCACCGCCTGGGACGCGGCCGGTCGTGCGGTGGAGTACGGCTCGCATATCTACCGCGCGAACCGGTACTCCTTCGAGCTCACCCTGACCAGCTAGAAGGTCACGAGCTCCGACCTGCGGTGATCCTCAGCCGGCCTCGGTGCGTTGTGAGCGGCGGTAGGCGACGCGCTGGCGGGCGGTGTCGCGGGTCTTGTCCATCGGCACCGGCGTCAGCGCGCCGGCCAGCCCGAATGCCGGCATGTTGACGTAGACGACCTCGTGGGAACCCGCCCGCACCTGGTACGCCTCGTGGTAGGCGCCCATGCTGCCGTCGGTGCCGACCCGCCGCACGTACTTGCGCCACGCGGCCAGGTGCGGTGCGTCCGAGCTCGACGCGAAGGCCTGCAGCTCGGCCATGCTCCGCCAGTACTGCACCATCAGCGTGGTGCGGCCGAACCACGTGTAGTTGGCGAGCAACCCCAGGTCGTGCCGCCGCAGGTGACGCAGCATCCCGAACATGGCGAGCGTCATGAACAGCCACTTGTCGACCCGCCACCAGTGGTTGAAGCGCATCCCGATCAGCACCACCACCACACCATCCTCACCGAGCTCGGCGGTGAACCGGCCGGGGAACACCTTGCCGGCACTGCGTGGCAGTCCGAACACGGCCGTCTCCTCCCGAGCACTGTCCGGAACGGGCGCCGCTGCCCGGCCCGTTGGTCGGTACGCGTTCACTGTGACGTATCAAAACAGTGTTGTCTATCGAGCTGAGGGCTTCGACCGGTTCGAGTTGAAACCCGGCTTGAAACCCGGCGCCCGGGCGGGCAGGTTGGGCCGATGAGCGCACCGAGCACGATGAGCAGGCGTCGGCTGGGCGCGGCGGGGCCCGAGGTGTCCGCACTCGGACTCGGCTGCATGGGCATGTCCGGTGGCATCTACGGCGGGTCCGACCGGGCGGAGAGCATCGCCACCGTGCACGCCGCGCTGGACGCCGGGATCGACCTGCTCGACACCGGCGACTTCTACGGGATGGGGCACAACGAGCTGCTGATCGCCGAAGCGCTGCGCGGGGTGGCGCGCGAGCGCCTGCTGCTGAGCGTGAAGTTCGGTGCGCAACGTGGCCCGGCCGGCGACTGGGTCGGCTACGACCTGCGGCCGTCGGCGGTGAAGAACGCACTGGCGCACAGCCTGACCAGGCTCGACACCGACCACATCGACATCTACCGCCCTGCCCGCCTCGACCCGGCCGTGCCCATCGAGGACACCGTCGGGGCGATCGCGGAGATGGTCCAGGCCGGGTATGTGCGCTACATCGGGCTGTCGGAGGTGGGCGCGGCGACCATCCGCAGGGCGCACGCGGTGCACCCCATCGCCGACCTGCAGATCGAGTACTCGCTGCTGTCGCGGAGCGTCGAGGCGGACATCCTGCCGACCTGCCGGGAGCTCGGCATCGCGGTCACCGCGTACGGAGTGATCGGCCGCGGCCTGCTGTCCGGGCGGTGGACGGGCAGCGCGGCCAGCGACCGCCGCGCCAGCCTGCCGAGGTTCCAGGGCGACAACCTGCGGCGGAACCTGGCACTGGTCACGGCGCTGACCCATGTCGCCGAGGCACGGGGGGCGAGTCCGGCGCAGGTGGCGATCGGCTGGGCGCTCGCGCAGGGGCCGGACATCGTGCCGCTGGTCGGCGCGCGCACCCGGGAACGGCTCGCCGAGGCGGTCGGGGCCGAGGCACTCCGGCTGTCCGCCGACGACCTGGCCGCCGTCGAGCAGGCCGTCCCCGCCGACGCGGTGGCCGGCGACCGCTACGACCAGCACGGCATGGCCACCCTCGACAGCGAACGCTGACCCCCGCCCGCTCGCCCGGCCCGCTCGCACGGCCCGCTCGCGCCGCCCGTTCGCGCGGCCCGCGTGTGCCGACCGCTTGCGCCGAGTTCAACCGCAGCGGCTTTTGATCATGGTGCGGAGGCCGTGTGGTCGAACTCGGCGGAACGTCGCGGCGGGGTCAGGAGGCGCGGCGGGCTTCCACGCTGAGGCGGAGTGCCTCGAGCAGGTCGGTGGCGTCGGTGGCGGTGGGTGCGGCCGCCGCCGCGACGACCTCGTTGCCGGCGCGCTTGTCCTCGATCAGCTGGCGGACCCGGTCGGTGTAGTCGTCGCGGTAGTCCTCGGGCCGCCACGCCGCGCTCATCGACTCGATCAGCGTGCGCGCCATGTCGAACTCCCGGCCGTCCGCGTCGGCGCGTTCCGGCAGGTGGTCGAGCTGCTCGCGGGGCTGGCGGATCTCGTCGGCGTAGTACAGCGTCTCCAGCGAGAGCACGCCGTCCTCAGCGCGCACCGCGCACAGGTACGGGCTGCCGCGCATCACGAAGTTGGCGATCGCGACCCGGTTCGTGGCCTCCATCGCCGCCGCGAGCAGCGCGTAGACCTTGGCGTTCTCCGCCTTCGCCGGGGCCAGCCAGTACGTCTTCTGGAAGTAGATCGGGTCGATCTCGTCCAGGTCCACGAAGGCGGTCACGTCGATCGACCGGGACCGGCCAGGCGCGATCTGGTCCAGCTCGGCCGGGTCGATGATCACCGTCTGGCCGTCCTCCTCCTCGAGGCCCCTGACGATGTCGCCGAACGCCACCTCCTCGCCGGTGCGCTCGTTCACACGCTGGTAGCGGATCCGGTCGGTGGTGCCGCGCTGGTACTGGTGGAAGCTCACGCCGTGGCTCTCGGTCGCGCTGTACAGCCCGACCGGCACGGTGACCAGCCCGAACGTGATCGAACCGGTCCAGATGGAACGGGGCACGGTGCTCTCCTGTCTCGGGGTCGGGTGGCGGGTCAGTCTTCCAGCGCGCTGAGTCGGTCGCGCGCCACCCCGTGCCTGCGCACGGCGTCGCGCAGCGCGCGGTCGGTGTCCTCGCGTGCCCGGCGGGCGGCCCTGGCGCGCTGACGGGCCTGCTGCTCGGCCGCCTCGGCGGCGATCAGCTCGGCGCGCCGGTCGGCCACCGCGCGGTGGGCGGCGGCCTCCTCGGCGGCGGCGGTCTCGTGGTCGTGGTTCGCGGTGGTGGCCCGCTCCTCGGCCTCGGCCAGTGCGGTGGCCAGTCGCTCGAGCTCGTGGCGGGCCCTGGTCAACGCCAGCTTCGGCGCCGGCGGCGGTGTGTGCGGGGGCGGCGGGGCGGCGGTCGGTTCCCGGGCGGCGGCCGGCTTCGGTGCGGGCTCCGCCGCCGGCCCGGGACTTGTTGGTGCTGAGGCCGCGCCGGCGGTGCCGGACGACGAGCCGCCCGGGCCGGTGGCGGAGCCGCGGCCGGTGTCGGCGCTCCGGCTCCCGCCGGCGGTGCCGGAGGGTGGGTCGGTAGGGCGAGCCGGTAGCGGGCGGGGGCGGGCGCCGGGGGCGATCGCCGGCCAGTCCAGCGCGGCGGCGCTCGCGAGCTCCTTCGGTGAGCTGAGCCGGCCGCTGGCGAGCGCGCGGGCGGCGGCCGGGTCGGCGAGCGCGGTGGCGAACATGCCGTCGAGCTCGCGGCTGACCGCGTCGCTGACCTCCTCGCCGTCCTCGCCGGCCAGCCCGCGGATGCTCCGGCCCAGCGCGTTGACGAGCTCGCGGCGCTGCTCGGACAGCCGCCGCAGTGCAGGGCCGTCCAGCTGCTCGTGGGCGGCGCGCAGCCGCTCACCGAGTGTGGCCAGCTCGGCCAACTCCTCCGGGCGGCGCCTGGCCAGGGTGTTCACGAGCCAGGCCGCCACGGTGGGCTTGCGCAGCTTGCCGAGCTGGCCGGCCAGCGACCTGTCTCCGGCGGCCTTCGCATCGCGGACCCGCTCGTCGCGGGCGGGCGTGAACTCCTCGCGGGCCAGCGCGTACAACGCGTCGGCCGCCGCGTCGAGCGCACCGGCCGCCGCGTCGAGGTCCATCCGGCAAGCCTGTCACGGCGACGCGGATCGGCCGATGGTTTACCGCATCGGCCACGCCGGGCGAACTGGCTCCCTACACCAGCGCGCGGGGCACGTCCGGACTGAGAGTTGCGTAAGTATTCGTTCGAGAGCGCACTGCCAGCTGAGGCAGGCCTCAGGTTCTGGCTAGCATCGGTGCAGTGATCGAACGAAAAACCTGGCGGCGGTGGCAGCGATCGACCGGCCTGGCGGTGGGTCTTGTCGCGGTGGCGGTGGCGCTCGCCGCCTGCGGGTCCGGCGCGAGCTCCGGCTCCGCGCCCGGTGCCGCCCCCGGTGCCGGCGAGCGCGACACCGCGGCACCACCTCCGTTGCCGAGCGGCCCCGCCGGGGCGAACGCACCCGCCCAGGGCAACTGCACGCAGCAGGTCAGCGGCGCGGCGGGCCTGCGGCAGGCGCTCGGCAGCGCCGGCCCCGGCGACACCATCTGTCTCGCAGGTGACCTGAGCAACGTCCGCCTGACGGTCGACCGGGGCGGCAGCGCGGAACGCCCGATCATCGTGCGCGGCGACGGGCGGATCGTGACCAAGGGCATCAGCGTCGAGGCCGACAACGTGATCGTCGACGGGTTCGTCGCCCAGCGGCCCGAGGCGCCCGGCGCGGCGCTCAAGGGCAGCAACATCACGCTGCGCAACACCACGATCAACAGCCCCCGCGAAGGCGACGGCGACGGTATCCGGTTCTGGGGCAGCAACATCAAGATCGTGCACAACACCGTCACCGACACCAGCAACGCCACCGGCGCGCACGCGGACTGCATGCAGACCTACGCCACCGATGAGGACAACCCGGCCAGCCAGGACATCGTGATCGACAGCAACCGCTGCGAGAAGATCGACAACAACTGCCTGATCGCCGAGGGGCCCAACAGCAGCGCGGGCGACGGCAGCGGCGATGGCGAGACCAGGAACATCACGTTCAGCAACAACTTCTGTGACAACAAGGCCTCGCAGGCCGTGCTCGCCGACGACGTGCGCAACATGACGATCACCAACAACGAGATCGTTGGCAACCTCGATCACGCCTTCGCGTTCCAGAACGAGTCCACCAACGGCGTGGTCAGCGGGAACCGGATCTCCTCGGTCCAGTACGAGGTCGGCATGGACGACTCGTCGGAGAACGCCTACAACGGGCCCCGCCCCGGCGGCGCCCCGTGATCCGCTGAACCGGGACCGGTCAGGGCTTGGCCTTGACCGGTGCCTTCGCCAGGTTCTTCAGGTCCAGCGACGGGTTGCCGCTGGAGTCCCAGCTGAGCGCGGCGACGAACATGGAGCGCTGCGTGGGCCCGGTGTAGGCGTGGAACAGCAGGTAGTCGTGCTTGCGGCCGGGCACGACCTCCTCGCCGCCGGGGTTGTTGTACTCGCCGCCGAGCGTGTCGCGGTTGAGGAACTGCCCGTTGTGCTTGCTGAACGAACCGCCCAGTGAGTCGGCGGTGGCGTAGTTGACGAAGTACTTGCCGCTGTTGAACGCGTTGCCCGAGTAGAACAGCACGTACTTGCCGCCGTGCCGGACCATCGCCGGCGCCTCGACGATGTTGCCCTCCTCCGGCCGGTCGGCCTGGATCAGAGCCTTCCTGGCGCCGATCGGAGTGATCCCGTCGACGGAGACCTGCTGCATCCAGATCGTGGCGTTGCCCTTGCCGCTGGTGTAGAGCAGGTACTGCTTACCGTTCGTGTCGGTGAACGCGCTGGGGTCGATGCTGTCGATGTCCTCCGGCCGGCAGACAAGCGGGCCCGGCCCGGGCGCCTGGAACGGGCCCTTGGGCGAGTTGGCCAGTGCCACACCGATGCACTGGACGTTCTGTGCTGCCGAGCGCGCGGTGAAGTAGAGGATGTAGCTGCCGTCGCTGCGGGCGGCGACCTCGGGGGCCCACACGTTGCCGTTGTTCGCGCCGTTCGTGGCGACCCAGGCCGGCAGCTTCGGCATCGCGTCCCCGACCTCGGTCCACTTGCCGTCCAGGGCCGTCGCGCGCTGCACCGGGACGTGCCACACCTTGTTGCCGTAGGTGCTCGCCGTCGAATAGCCGTAGTAAATGTCCCCGACGGCCAGCACGGCGGGATCGGGAAAGTCATGGGCAATGACCGGCTGAATTGTAGATGCCGTCGTCGCGGCAACGACCGCCGCAACCGCGGGACCGGTTTTCAGTAGGCGTGCCCAGCCGCCGCGAGTGAGGGGAGACATCACGACAGAGAGTAGCTTGCGCCGCGAGATGTACCGCAACGGGTTTACCCGAAAGTGTTAATCAGTTCGGGTCAATCGTTGCGGGCGGCGATCGATGCACCGATCGATGGCCGCGCGACCGTGGAGTAGACCACTAATTCGGACCAGTCGGCGTGGCTACTTGCGGGTCTCAGCCGCAGCCGCACGCGCCTCCGCAACACCCGCCGCCTGCGCGTGCCGGCGCCGCCCCGACCTTGCCCGTCATGGCGACGGTGGAGAGCAGCTTGATGGTGTCGGGATGCCCAGAAGGGCAGGTCGCGGGCTCGCTGGCGGCGCTCATCGGCCGGGATACCTCGAACACGGAGGTACCTCCGGTGCTGGCGCAGGTCCGGCAGCGGAACTCGTAGCGAGGCATGCCGCCATGGTAGCCGGGCGCGCCGGTCGGCTACCAGACTCGGCCGGCCGGAGGGAAGCTTCCTTCGACCCTTTTGCGTGCTCTCGAACAGCGACACGCCGAGTAGTCGAGGTGCTCGACATGCTTCGATCGGGTATGTAGCCTATCTCGGTCCCGTGGCTTCCCGAATGCGTTTGCCCGCCCTATTGGTGAATTGTCGCGGCCGCATTACGCGGGTCCCCGAGAAACATTGTGTGCACGAGTTCGTCGACCTGGCGGACAAGTTCCGGCTCGGGTTCCCCGGTGGCCTCGCACAGTTTTCTGACATAGCTGGTCAGCTCGCCGGCGAGTCGGCTGTCCGGGTCCGGCAGCGGTAGCCGGCCCACGTACTGCGTCATCCAGCGGCGCCGGCCGGAGTACAGCCGGTTGGCGCACATCAGGTCGTAGAAGCGCACCGCGAGCGTCGAGTTCGCGACGCCGACCAGCAGGTATCCCAGCTCCTCGGCCGGCAGGTCGGCGAAGCTGATCCAGTAGCAGTCGCCGTTCACCACCGCGCCCGAGCGGTCCACGGAGAACTTGCCGGTGACGCTGATGTCCGGGAACACGATCTTCGGTGCCTGCCAGCCCGCCGGCCGCTGCGGCACCCAGAGCTCGAACCACTGCCGGCCGGCGTCGGCCAGGTACCGGCGGGCCGCCAACCGGTCCCGGTACTGCTCCAGATAGGCGAGCGCGCGCGGGTAGTCGGCGAGCTCGACCGGCCGGCGGGTGTCGTGGCCCCGGTCGTACGGGTACAGCACGCGCGTGCTCGACTCGCCCGCCCCGCGCCAGGCCAGCACGTTGCGGTGGGTGAGCAGGGGCAGCAGCAGCTCCTTCTCCGGCCGCAGCTCCGCCGGTAGCCGGTGCCAGTCGTCGCGCACGAACACGGGGTCGGCGGTCGTCTTGATGCCGACCCGGATCCGGGCGACCTCACCGAACGTCCGCCAGGTGGCGCGGCGGACCCGACCGGCCCACCGCGTACTCGGCGCAGACACCAGCCGCCAGCGCCGTTCCGCGTCGGTGTCCACCGCGAGCGTGCCCACCGACACCGCGAACCCGTGCCCACCTCGGTGGGTGACCGTGTCCTGCTCGGCGCACAGGGCGGCGTAGAACCCCTGGTCGGCGAGGTCGGGCGGCCGCGGCGGCTCGGGCGTCCCGGAAGGCGCGGCCTCTTCGGTCGGCGCCGGGAGCGCGGTCGGCTCCGGTGGCGCGGCCGGTGGCGCCGGCTCGGGCTGCCGGTACACGCTGACGAACCTCGCCGGCGGCGGTTCCGGCGGTCCGCCGCCCGGCCCGACGGTGCTGCTCGCTGTGGCGATCACGATGGCGGGCAGCACGGCCGCCGGGAACGGCTTGCTGTCGCCGAGGTCGTACACCTCGTGCACCCGGAACCGGTCGGTGAACAGGGCACGCATGTTCGCCCCGGCCTGCGTGCTGAGGAACCGGTTCGAGCACAGCAGCCCGAGCACGCCGCCCTCGACCAGTTGCTCGGCGGCCAGCGCCACGAACACATGCATGAGATCCACCCGGCCGCGCAGCCCGAACCGGCGGGCCAGCTCGGTGGCGATGGCGGCGCCCAGCACCTGCGTGCGCACGTACGGCGGGTTGGTGATCACGAAGTGGAACGCGCCGGCTCCGTCCGGCGGCCGCAGTGCGTCCCGGACCCGCAGCTCGGCGGCCAGGCCCAGTGCTGTCAGCCGCTGCTCGGCGGCGGCGACCGCGGTGGGGTCCCGGTCCGCCCCGACCAGCTCGACCCGGTACCCGGCGGTACACAGTCGCTGCCCGGCGGCGGCGAGCAGCGCGCCGTCACCGCAGGCCGGGTCGAGCACGCGGACCGGGCGCTCGCCCGGCGGCGCCAGCGCCCGCGCCGCGCGGTCGGCCAGGAACGCGGCCAGCTCCGGTGGTGTGTAGTGCACGCCGTGGCGCTTACGCGGATCGGGCCCCAGCGGGGCGGCGGTCATGCCGAGGGCCCGGTCGGAGGGGGCGCTACCGGCGGGTGACCCAGCAGGCCGAGTGCGAACTGGGCGTACTCCGTGGCGATCCGCTCAGGAGTGGTCGGCCCGCCGAGGTGGAACCACTGCGGCAGCGACGTACACATGGTGGCGATCGCCCGGCCGGCGTGCCTCGGGCTGGGCGTGCGCAGGGCGCCGTCCGCGATGGCCGCGTCGATGGCGTCGTCGAGCAGGAGCTGCACGTGGTTGCGTAGCTCGGCGATGCGCCGCCGGTTCCCCGGTTCCAGGCTGCGCATCTCGCTGGCGCCGATGAACGCCAGCTCCCAGCGGTGGGTGTGGAACAGCGCGAGCGCCTCCACCATCAGCCGGACCCGGTCCGACCC
>DATAYB010000203.1:0-5360 GCA_036272795.1 Pseudonocardia sp. | reverse complement strand
GGTATGGACATCAATGCCCTCACCAGCGCCGAGGCCCTGGTGGGCGACCTGAACGAGAAGCTGACTGCTCCGGGCGAACGGGAGTGCCTGCCCTGCTACCTGGGCCGGATGGTCTCCGAGTTCGGCTGTGACAACGGGCTCCGCTGGAGCAGGTACTGGCGTGACCGCAACGCCCCCAGGGCGACCGCGCTGCCCGACCGCCTGCGTGACCGGGGCGGGTTCTGCGACTGCGAGGTGCTGTTCAACGTCTATCCCGACTACCTGCTCGAGGATGACGGTGACCTGGTGCCCTGCTCCGGGGTGACGCGGAAGGGCTCGACCAAGCCGTGCCGGCCGCCCCGCCCTCGGGAGGAGCGGTCGGAGTGGGAATGAGCCGGCCGGACCGGATGGGACGACCCATCCGATCCGGCCGTTGATCTCCGGCGCCTGTCAGGCGGACGCGAGCATGCGGCGCAGCACGTACTGCAGGATGCCGCCGTTGCGGTAGTAGTCCGCCTCCCCGGGGGTGTCGATCCGGACGACGGCGTCGAACTCGACCTTGGTGCCGTCCTCCTTGGTCGCGGTGACGTGCACGGTGCGCGGCGTCGAGCCGTTGTTCAGCTCGGTGATGCCCGCGATGTCGAAGCTCTCCGTGCCGTCGAGGTGCAGCGACGCGGCCGACTCACCCACCGGGAACTGCAGCGGGATCACGCCCATGCCGATCAGGTTGGACCGGTGGATTCGCTCGAAGGACTCGACGATGACCGCCCGCACGCCCAGCAGCGCGGTGCCCTTGGCCGCCCAGTCGCGCGACGAGCCCGAGCCGTACTCCTTGCCGCCGAGCACGACCAGTGGGGTCTCCGACTGGGCGTAGTTGCGCGCGGCGTCGTAGATGAAGGCCTGCGGGCCGCCGTCCTGGGTGAAGTCCCGGGTGTAGCCGCCGCTCACGCCGCCGTCGACGATCGCGTCCAGCAGCTGGTTGCGCAGCCGGATGTTGGCGAACGTGCCCCGGATCATCACCTCGTGGTTGCCGCGCCGGGACCCGTAGGAGTTGAAGTCCTTCTTGTCGACGCCGTGCTCGGTGAGGTACTGCCCGGCAGGGGTGTCAGCCTTGATCGAGCCGGCCGGGGAGATGTGGTCGGTGGTCACCGAGTCACCGAGGAGCGCGAGCACCCGGGCGTCGGCGATGTCCTCGACCGGCGTCGGCTCCGCGGCCATGCCCTCGAAGTACGGGGGCTTGCGCACGTAGGTGGACTGCGGGTCCCAGTCGAAGGTCTTACCCTCCGGGGTGGGCAGCGCGCGCCACCGCTCGTCACCCTTGAAGACGTCGGCGTAGTCCTTCGTGAACATCTCCTGGTTGATCGCCGTGTCGATGGTCGACTGCACGTCGGCCGGGCTGGGCCAGATGTCGCGAAGGAACACCGGAGCGCCGTCGGTGTCGGTGCCCAGCGGCTGGTTCTCGAAGTCGAAGTCCATCGTGCCGGCCAGCGCGTAAGCGATCACCAGCGGAGGCGACGCCAGGTAGTTCATCTTGACGTCCGGGTTGATCCGGCCCTCGAAGTTGCGGTTGCCGGACAGCACCGAGACGACGGTCAGGTCGGCCTCGTTGATCGCCGCCGAGATCTCGTCCGACAGCGGGCCGGAGTTGCCGATGCACGTGGTGCAGCCGTAGCCGACCAGGTGGTAGCCGAGCTTCTCGAGGTAGGGCCACATGCCGGCCTTCTCGTAGTAGTCGGTGACCACCTGCGAACCGGGTGCCATGGACGTCTTGACCCACGGCTTGACGGTGAGGCCGCGCTCGACCGCGTTCTTGGCCAGCAGCGCGGCGCCGAGCATCACCGACGGGTTCGACGTGTTGGTGCAGGACGTGATCGAGGCGATCACGACCGCGCCGTGGTCGAGCACGAAGTCACCGCGCGACTCCGAGCGCACCGACGTCGGCTTGGACGGCCGCCCGACACCGCCGTCGGCGGCCGAGTGCACCACCGGGGCCGCGTCGGCGTCCTCGAAGGACAGCGCGGGCGCGTCGCTGGCCGGGAAGGACTCCCGGGACGCCTCGTCCACGTGGTTCAGCGGCATCTCGGCGACGGCGTCGTCGGTGTAGTCGTGCACCGACTTGCGGAACGCGGTCTTGGCGTCGGTGAGCTCGATGCGGTCCTGCGGGCGCTTCGGGCCGGCGATGGAGGGCACCACGGTCGACAGGTCCAGCTCGAGGGTCTCCGAGTAGGTGGCCTCGTGTGACGGGTCGTGCCAGAGGCCCTGCTCCTTGGCGTACGCCTCGACCAGCGCGAGCTGCTCGTCGCCGCGGCCGGTGAGCCTGAGGTAGCGGATCGTCTCGTCGTCGATCGGGAAGATCGCGCAGGTCGAGCCGAACTCCGGGCTCATGTTGCCGATGGTGGCGCGGTTGGCCAGCGGCACGGCCGCGACGCCCTCGCCGTAGAACTCCACGAACTTGCCGACCACGCCCTGCTTGCGCAGCATCTGGGTGATCGTCAGCACCACGTCGGTCGCGGTGGCGCCCGGTGGGATCTCACCGGTCAGCTTGAAGCCGACGACCTTGGGGATGAGCATCGAGACGGGCTGGCCGAGCATGGCCGCCTCGGCCTCGATGCCGCCGACGCCCCAGCCCAGCACACCGAGGCCGTTGACCATCGTGGTGTGGCTGTCTGTGCCGACCAGGGTGTCGGGGTAGGCCTGCCCGTTGCGCGTCATCACGGTGCGGGCCAGGTGCTCGATGTTCACCTGGTGCACGATGCCGGTGCCCGGCGGCACGACCTTGAACTCGTCGAACGCGCCCTGGCCCCAGCGGAGGAACTGGTACCGCTCCTTGTTGCGGCCGTACTCGAACTCCACGTTGCGCTGGAAGGCGTCCGAGGTGCCGAACACGTCGATGATCACCGAGTGGTCGATCACCAGCTCGGCGGGGGCCAGCGGGTTCACCTTCGTCGGGTCGCCGCCCAGCTCGGTCACCGCCTCGCGCATGGTGGCAAGGTCGACAACGCACGGGACGCCGGTGAAGTCCTGCATGATCACCCGTGCGGGGCTGAACTGGATCTCCGTGTCGGGGTCCGCGCTCGGGTCCCAGTCGGCCAGCGCACGGATGTGGTCGGCGGTGACGTTGGCGCCGTCCTCCGTGCGCAGCAGGTTCTCCACCAGGATCTTCAGGCTGTACGGCAGCCGGTCCGCGCCCTTGACGGCGGACAGCCGGAAGATCTCGTGCTCGGTGCCGCCGCCCGGGCCGTCGACACGCAGGGTGCCGCGCGCGCCGAAACTGTCCGGTCCTGCCGCGCGTCGGGTGTCAGCCGGGTCTGTGGAACTCACGGTCGCGTCCTCTCGTGGAGTGCCGGTCCCGCCTGGTCGGTCGAGCCGGAACCGCGGTGGTGGTGTGGGCGTCACGGGCAGTCTGTCGCACGCTGTGAAACGGGCCTCCGGTAGGCACCCTCGCGGTTAACAGTACGCGCGTACTGCTTGACTGTCGAGTCGGGGCGGGGTCGTGTCGTTCTGTGTTCTCGGTCGCCCGCGAGGCATCGCTCGCCCGGTGACAGTTGAGGCCGGAGGCGGTGTCGGTACCACGATTTCGGTGCGCAGGGTGAGAAAGTCCGACCGACGGGTCAACACGGACGTGCTAGTGCCAGTTCGGAGGGTTCGGTCGTGCCATTGCTGCGCGTGCATGCCCGGCGGGCTGCGGTGGTGGGAGCGCTGCTCATCGGCACCTTGCTCGCCGGCGCCACCCCGGCCATGGCCGCGCCCGCGCCGCCACCGACCCCGTCGCCGCCGCCCAACCCGTCCGACCAGCAGCTCGACCAGAGCAAGGGCGACGTCGCCAACGCCGCCGGCCAGGTCGGCAAGCTGACGAGCCAGCTGGCCGCCGTGCAGGCCGAGGCCGACCAGCTGGGTTTCAAGCTGGAGGCCCGCCAGGAGAATGCCAACAAGGCACTGGTCGACCTGCAGAACGCGAAGGACGCCGCTCAGCGGGCCGCCCAGGAGGCGCAGGCCACCCAGGTGGAGGCCACGGCCGCCTCCGGCGCGATCGAGGAGGCCCACCGGCAGCTGGACGAGTTCATCGCGATGGCCTACGAGCAGGGCGTGCAGAGCGGCTCGTTCGGCCTGCTCATGGAGGCCGGCGACCCGAGCGACCTCGTGCAGCGCGCCGAGCTCACCCAGGCGGTCGCCGACCAGCAGCAGGCCGCGCTCGACTCCATGCAGCGGGCCCGGATCGCCAAGGTCAACGCCGACTCCCTCGCCAGGGCCGCCCAGCTGCGCGCGGTCGCCAAGCAGGACGCCGCCGCCGGCGCCAAGCGGACCGCCGACGGTGCCGTGGCCACCGCACAGGCCGCGCTCTCCGCCGGGATCGCCCAGATGCACCAGGTGGATCTCCAGCGCGCCGACATCGAGCACCAGCTCGACGTGCTCACCGCCAAGGACGCCGGCCTGCGCGCCCAGCGCCAGCAGTACCTGGACTACCAGGCCCAGGTCGCCGCCGCCGCGAAGGCCGCCGCCGCTGCCGCCGCCGGCCGCGTCGCCGCCGGGGCAGGTGCCACCGTCGCCACCGGCGGGGTGCAGGGGGTGATCGACCGGGCGCTGTCGCAGGTCGGGGTGACCTACGCGTGGGGCGGCGGTAACGCCAAGGGGCCGACCCGGGGGATTCACGACGGCGGTGTGGCGGACCAGTTCGGGGACTACCGCAAGACCGGGTTCGACTGCTCCGGCCTGATGCTCTACGCGTTCGGCGCACTGGGCATCGGGCTGCCGCACTACAGCGGCTACCAGTACAACGCCGGCAAGAAGGTGCCCATCTCGCAGATCCGGCCCGGCGACATGCTGTTCTGGGCGGACGGCAGCGACATCCACCACGTGGCGCTGTTCATCGGTAATGGCAAGATGGTCGAGGCCCCGTACTCCGGCGGCCAGGTGCGGATCGTGCCGGTCCGCTACGGCGACGGGCTGATGCCGTACGCGGCGCGGCTGGTCGGGTAGGTCTTTCCGGGCCTCCGCTCCTGGTCAGCGTCGTTTGGGGCGGCGGGTGGGGGTGGCGGCCATCGGGTCCTCCGGCCAGTCGTGCTTCGGGTAGCGACCGCGCAGCTCGCCGCGCACCTGGGGGTAGCCGCCGACCCAGAACGACGCCAGGTCGGCGGTCACCGCGGCGGGGCGGCCGGCCGGGGACAGCAGGTGCAGCACGACCGGCAGCCGGCCCCCGGCGACCGTCGGCGTGACGGTCCAGCCGAACACCTCCTGCACCCTGACCGCGAGTACCGGCTGGTCACCGGAGTAGTCGAGGGCGATGCGGGAGCCGGTGGGCACGGTGATCCGTTCGGGCGCGAGCTCCTCCAGGGCGGCCAGCTGGCGCCAGTCGAGGGTTGCGCGGAGCACGGCGGTGGCGT
>DATAYB010000202.1:0-11062 GCA_036272795.1 Pseudonocardia sp. | reverse complement strand
CCGGGCTGGCCGACGCGGCCGCCTACGGCCACCTCGCCGAGCTGCTGCTGCACGGCCTGGCCCGGTAGCGCCGGTCCCGTCCGGAGTTGCGTCCGGGCGCCGGCGCGATCACCCGAGCGCGATCACCCGTGCCGGGCAGAGACGGGCCGCGTTGTGCACCGCGCGGTCCTGCTCGGCCGGCGGGTGCGGGTCGGTCAGCGTGACCAGGCCGTCCTCGTCCTGGTCGAACACCGACGGCGCGGACAGCACACACTGGCCGGCCCCGACGCAGGACTCCCGGTCCACCGAGATCTCCATGCCGAGCACCTCCCTCACCAGGTCACCGGCAGCGCGTGCACGCCGTAGACGACCATCTCGTCGCGGAACGCGAGCTGCTCGAGCGGGGCGGCCACCCGCAGCGTGGGGAACCGCCGCAGCAGCGCCGGGTAGGCCACCTGCAGCTCGAGCCGGGCTAACGGCTGGCCGAGGCACTGGTGCACGCCGAAGCCGAACGCCACGTGGTGGTTGCTCTCGCGGTGCAGGTCGAGCTCGTCAGGGTGGGCGAACTCGGTGGGGTCCCGGTTGGCGGCGTCGCCGGCGGCGATGACGCCCTCGCCGGCCCGGATGGTCACGCCGGCGAGCTCGACGTCCTCGGTGGCCTGCCGGCGCCGGCCGGTGTGGGTGACGGACAGCAGCCGCAGCAGCTCCTCCACGGCGGCGTTGACCAGCGTCGGCTCGCCGTCGCGCAGCTGGGCCGCCTGCTCGGGGTGGTGCAGCAGCGTGAGCGTGCCGAGGCCGATCATGTTCGCGGTGGTCTCGTGACCGGCGACCAGCAGCAACAGGGCCATCGAAGCGGCCTCGTCCCTGGTCAGCTCGCCGCGCAGGACGTAGCGGGTGGCGAGGTGACCGAGCAGGTCCTCGGCCGGGGTGTGTTCCCGTTCGGCGACGAGGTCGGCGAGATAGTCGCGCAGCTCCTCGGTGCGCCGGACAGCCTCGGCCGCGTCGGTACGCGTGTCCAGCAGCGCCTTCGAGTGCTCCTGGAAGTAGTCGTGGTCGGCGTACGGCACGCCCAGCAGCTCGCAGATCACCAGCGACGGCACCGGCAGTGCGAACGCCGTCACGAGGTCGACGGGTTTCGGGCCTGCGGCCATCTCGTCGAGCAGCTCGCCGACGAGCCGCTCGATCCTCGGGCGCAGCGTGCCGATCCTGCGCACGGTGAACTCGCCGATCAGCATCCGCCGGAAGCGCGCGTGGTCGGGGTCGTCCATCGAGATGAACGCCGGCGCGGTGCGGCGGCGGGCCAGGGTCGACGCGGAGACGACCGGGAAGCCTGGCCGGGTGGTGTCCGCGCTGAACCGCCGGTCCGCGAGCACCGCGCGCACATGCTCGTGCCGGGTGATCAGCCACGGCATGCTGCCGTCCCAGAGCGTGACCCTGGTGATGGGGGCGGTTTCGCGCAGTTCGCCGAGCTCGGCGGGTGGGTCGAACGGGCAGCCTCGGCGCATCGGGAACGCGGGTGGCTCGTCCGCGCGTGTGCGTTGCTCCGCGCGTTCGCGCTGGTCGGTGCTTCGCCGCTGGTCCGCGATGAGCGGGTCTGTGGTGGTCATCGACACCCCCCGGTGTGCGCCCCCTACATTTACATACGCTAACTATGTAACCACTGGGGCGAGAGGGCGACAAGGCACCGGGGTTCCCTCGTTCCGGTGACCCGCCCGGCGTGTTGCGTGTTGCGGCCCGGCGGGACATCCGTGCGACGACGTCGGACCGCCGGCGTCGGACCGCCGGCATCGGCGTCGGACCGCCGGCGTCGGCGTTGGCGCGGTGTCCGGCCGCGCTGGCGGCACGGCACACAACCCGATAGCGCCGCACACATCGCCGAACCTGTGTGCGGCGCTATCGGGTTGTGTGCGGTGATGGCGTGGGCGGTATCGAGGTGAGGCTCGCGCGGGGCGCGGGGCGCGGGGCGCGAGGCGCGGGGCGCGGGGCGCGGGGCGGGGTGCGGAGTGTGGCGGGGGTCGTGCGCTAGGTGGCCGCCACCGCCGGGGTGTGTTGCGGGTGCGCGTCGGCCGTAAACATCGCTTTACAACGTTTCCCACGCTCCCGGTCACCGGTTCGAGCCCTCTTAGGCTGCGGCTGGTCTGTTTAGACCGTTGGTCGGACCAACTTCGGGAGGATGACGCGCTTGTCCCGTTGCCCACGTATCGGCGCTCGCTCACGTGTCGCCCCGCTCGCGCTCCTGCTGGCCGCGCTAGCGGTGCTGGCCGGCTGTGGCGCGCCGAGCACCGCGGTGTCCGCCGACGGCCATGACCCGCTGACGCTCGTGCTGCCCTGGTACGCGGACCCGGAGGGCGGCGGGTTCTTCGCCGCGCAGACGGAGGGCCTGTACCGGGACAACAAGCTGGACGTGACGCTGCAGCCGGGCGGTCCGCAGGTGTCGGCCACCCAGCTGGTGGCCACCGGCCGCGCCCAGGTCGGGTTCACCGACGCGGCCGGCATCGTGTCGGCACGCGCGCAGGGCATCCCGGTGGTGGCCATCGGTGCGCTCTACCAGGACAACCCGGTCGGCGTGATGGTGCACGCGGACACCGGGATCACGTCGTTCGCGCAGATGGCCGGCCTGACCTGGGTGGTGCAGGCCGGGCAGCTCGGGCCGGACTGGGTCCGCCGCACCACCGGCGTCGCGTTCCAGACCCAGCAGTACCAGGGTTCCATCGCCAACTTCCTCAACGACGACCGGCTGGTCCAGCAGGGCTGGCCGACGAACGAGGCCTACCAGGCGAAACAGGCCGGCATCGGGGTCACGTTCATCCCGTTCTCCAGCTCGGGGTTCAACCCGTACAACGACGTCTTCTTCACCTCCGAGTCGTACCTGAGCAGCCACCGCGACCAGCTGCGCCGCTTCCTCGCCGCCAGCATGCAGGGCTGGCAGGACTACCTCGGCAAGCTGCCGGTCGCCGAGGCCGCGAACCAGGCGCTGCTGGCCGCGAACAACCAGCAGACCCCGCAGAGCGTCTGGTACGCCTGGGACAAGCAGCGGCCGTACGTGATCGCCGGTGACGGCGCCACCAAGCTCGGCGCGATGACCGCGCAGCGCTGGAGCACGTTCCTCGATCAGATGCAGCGGCTCGGCCAGCTGGGTCAGCGGCCGGCGCTGACCGAGCTGTTCGACGACTCGCTGCTGTCGGCCATCGGCGCGCCCGCCCAGCTGCCACCCCCGCCGGCCGGGTCGTACTGATGGCCGGGCTTGCGGACGTGCGGGGGTCCGCCGGACCCTCGGCCGCCGAATCTGACGCCGCCGGGACAGCGCTGGTCGAGTTCGTCGCGGCGGAGAAGGTGTTCGGCAACGGGTTCCGCGCGCTGGACCCCGTCGACCTGGCACTGGCTCCCGCTGAGATCACCGTGCTGGTCGGGCCGTCGGGCTGCGGCAAGACGACGCTGCTGCGGATGGCGGCAGGGCTGTCCGTACCCACCGGTGGCCGGCTGGTCCGGCGCACCGAGCGGATGTCCTACGTGTTCCAGGACCCGACGCTGCTGACCTGGCGGTCGATCCAGGCCAACGTCGAGCTGGTCGCGCGGCTGCAGGGGGTGCCCAGGGCCCAGCGGCGGGAGCGGGCGCGGCGGGCGATCGAGATGGTCGGGCTGACCGGGTTCGAGAAGGCGTACCCGCGCGAGCTGTCCGGCGGGATGCGGATGCGGGTGTCACTGGCCCGCTCGGTGACCAGCGAGCCGGAGCTGCTGCTGATGGACGAGCCGTTCGCCGCGCTGGACGAGTTCAACCGCGACAAGATGGGTGCCGAGCTGCTGAACCTGTGGCGGCTGCGCGGGCTCACGGTCATGTTCATCACGCACTCGATCTCGGAGGCGGTCCGGCTCGGCCACCAGATCGCCGTGCTGGGCAGCCGGCCCGGCCACCTGGTGCGGGTCTTCCGCTCGCCGAGCCCGCCTCCGCTCGACGGGTCGGCGGCCCGGGACGACGCCGCGCTGCGCGCGCTGCGGACCCAGATCTCCGAGCTGCTCGGCGGGTCCCGGATATGACCGACACCCGGCAGGTGACCGTTCCCCGACCGGTGGCGGGTGCCCGGCAGGTGAGCGGGGCGCGGCTGCTGTGGACGGTGTTGCCGCCGGTCGGGGCGCTGCTGATCGGCCTGCTGGGCTGGCAGCTGGTGGTCGTGGTGTTCGGCATCCCCGGTTATCTGCTGCCCTCGCCGGCCACCATGGTGCACACCGTGCTCGGCGAGCTGGGCACGATCGGCACGCCGACCTGGGTGACCATGCGGGAGGCGTACGTCGGCTTCCTGCTGGCCGGCGTGGGCGGGGTGCTGGTCGGGCTGGTGATGTCGCGCTGGCGACTGCTGGAGCGTGGGCTCTACCCGTACCTGATCGTGCTGCAGACCATCCCGATCGTGGCCATCGCGCCGTTGTTCGTCGTCTGGCTCGGGCCGGGCGCGGTGACGAACACCGTGGTGGCGGCCATGATCGCGCTGTTCCCGGTGGCCGCGAACACGCTGGCCGGGCTCAAGTCGACCGACCGCAACCTCGTCCAGCTCTACACGATGGCGGGGGCCTCACCGCTGGTCCGGCTGCTCTCGCTGCGGCTGCCCGGTGCCCTGCCCGCCATCCTGACGGGGCTGCGGGTGGCGGCCGGCGCGGCGGTGATCGGGGCGATCGTCGGCGAGTTCGTCGCGGGGGTGGGTGGCGGCCAGGGCGGCCTCGGTTACGTGATCACCGAGAGCGCCGTCCGGCTGCGTACCCCCGAGCTGTTCCTTGCCGTGCTCGCCGCGTGCTTCGTGTCGTTGCTGCTGTTCGGCGCGGTCGTACTGGTGGAGCGGCGGCTGCTCGGGCGCTGGCACGAGTCCGCGCTGCCCGTCGAGGAGTGATCGCCGGCTCGACGGGCCCGCCTCGGCCGGGTTACGAGGTGAAGCCGCCGTCGATGTTCAGGTTGGCGCCGGTGAAGAAGCCGCCCTCCGGGCCGGCCAGGAACGAGACGAAGGCGCCGATCTCGCTGGCCTCGCCGAACCGGTCCAGCGCCATCGCGGTGAGCATCAGCGGGGAGGCCGGGCCGTCCGCCGGGTTGGTGTCGGTGTCGATCGGGCCGGGCTGGACGTTGTTGATCGTGATGCCCTTCGGCGCCAGCTCGCGGGCCAGGCCCCTGGTGAGGCCGGCGATCGCGCCCTTGCTCGCGGAGTAGACCGAGATGCCGCCGAACGGCACCCGCTCGGCGTTGATGCTGCCGATGTTGATGATCCGGCCGCCCTGCCCGAGGTGCTTGAGCGACTCACGGATCGCCAGGATCGTCGCGCGCACGTTCACCGACAGCGTGCGGTCGATGTCCGCCGTGCTCATCTCCTCCAGCGCGACGAAGCTGGCGCCGCCGGCGTTGTTCACCAGGATGTCCAGCTTGCCGAAGCGACGCACGGTCTCGGTGACCGAGGCGATCACGTCGGCCTCGACGGAGCTGTCCGCCCGGATGGCGACCGCCGTGCCACCGGCCGCCGCGATCCCGGCCACGACCTCGTCGGCCTGGTCCTTGGAGTTCACGTAGGTCAGAGCCACGGAGGCGCCGTCCGCCGCCAGCCGCTTCGCAACGCCCGCGCCGATGCCCCGGGATCCCCCGGTGACCAGTGCGACCTTGCCTGTCAGTGAGCCGTCCGTCGT
This sequence comes from Pseudonocardia sp., assembly GCA_036272795.1. Lineage (GTDB taxonomy): Bacteria > Actinomycetota > Actinomycetes > Mycobacteriales > Pseudonocardiaceae > Pseudonocardia. The sequence goes on along the minus strand of DATAYB010000202.1, from coordinate 5,428 downwards.
GGTCATCCGCCTGCTCCCCGCTGGGTTGAATTCTGTACCGATAGTTATGAATGTAGGCGCGTCCCGGTCAGGGCGTCAAGGCAGGCCACTGTGGCCCGTGACACCGGCTGGGGTCAGCCCGCCGCCGGCTGCTCGCCGCCCACCAGTGCGTCCCAGCCGGCCATGCTCAGCTCGACGACGCGGTGCAGCTGGGTGCGGGTGGCACCCCCGGCGGCCTGCACCGACATGCCGTAGATGAGCGCGCACACGTAGCGGGCCAGCACGGCGGGGTCGGTGTGCGGTGGCAGCTCGCCGTCGTCGCGGGCCCTGGCCAGCCGGGCGCGGATGGCGGCCTCGCCGGACCGTCGCCAGCTGGTCAGGGCGCGGCGGACCGGGTCGCTGTCCGGGCCGGTGGCGAGCGCGCCCTGCACGGTGAGGCAGCCCCTCGGCTCGCCACGGCACGTCGTCGCGTCGGCCGCGCCGAGCAGCAGGTGCTCGACGGTGGCGCGCGCGGTCGGCTCCGCCAGTGCCAGGTCCAGGTAGGCGGCGCGCTGCTCGACGTAGCGCGCCAGGACCCGCCTGAACAGTGACTCCTTGTTGCCGAACGCCGCGTAGAGGCTCGGCCGGTTGATGCCGAGCGCCTCGGTCAGGTCGGCGATCGCGGTGCCCTCGTAGCCCTGTCGCCAGAACACCCGTACCGCCCGGTCGAGTGTGCGGTCGAGGTCGAACTCGCGGGGACGTCCGGTCCGCATGGCCACCTCCGGTGGGTCGCCACAACTATACCGATCAGTACAAGATCGCCCTGGTTGCGGACGTGCGCTCACCGGAAGTCATGGGGTCGTCGCTCGGCGTGTTGACGTGGCGGTGGCCCGGCTCCAGTGCACTATCGGTGCGCTTGTGGTGGGACGTGGTGCGCGGCCCGCTGGTCGGCGGTGCCTGTGCCGGTTTCCGGGCCTGGCGCCGATGCTTGTTGGAGTCGATGATCATGTCTGACACGGTGCGCCGAACTCGGGGTCGTGGCACGCGCCGCGGCCGCGGCTCGGTCGCGATGTCCCGGTGCGCGGCCGGAGTGCTGGCCCTCGCGCTGGCCACCGGGTGCGCGTTCGCCGCGAGGTGGGTCGTCTCGCCGGCCCCAGGGCACGTAGTGATCACCCCGGCAGTGACGGTCGAGCCCGGTACCCAGCCTGGGCCAGGGCCCGGCTCCGGCGCCATGGTGCTGCCGGTGGGTGGGGACGCCCGTGCGGCGCTCGCCAGCCTGCCGGTGAAGGGGCCGGCGCCGCTGACCGGGTACGCCAGGACGCAGTTCGGCCCGGCATGGGCGGACGTCGACCGCAGCGGCTGCGACCAGCGCAACCAGGTGCTGGCCCGCGACATGACCAACGTCAAGCTGCGGCCCGGCTCGCGGTGCGTGGTGGCGAGCGGCCGGCTGACCGACCCGTACACCGGCAAGCAGATCAACTTCGTGCGCGGCCAGGGCACCAGCGAGGCGGTGCAGATCGACCACGTCGTCGCGCTCGCCGACGCCTGGCGCACCGGCGCACAGCAGCTCGACCAGCAGACGCGCGCGCAAATGGCCGGCGACCTGCTCGAGCTGCTCGCTGTGGACGGTCCGACGAACGAGGCGAAGCGGGACCGGGACGCGGCCGCCTGGCTGCCGGCGAACAGGACCTACCGGTGCAGCTACGTCGCCCGGCAGGTCGCGGTGAAGACCAGGTACCGGCTGTGGGTGATCCCCGCCGAGCGCGACGCCATGGACCGCATCCTCGCGGCCTGCCCGGCCACGCCACTGCCCACGACCTGACGTCGCGGCGCGGCCGCGGAATCTAGCGACACGGACCGCGGAATCTAGCGACTCGCGGGGTTTTGGGGTGTGCGCCAGTACGCCGGCGCGCGTGCGGGCGGTTAGCGGTTGCGCCAGGTCGGGGGGCGTTTTTGGGCGAACGCCGTGACTCCCTCGATGACGTCCTCGCTGGCCATCAGCTCGTCGAGTGCGCCGGAGGGGTGGGTGACCGCGTCGACGGTGTCGGCGATGGCGTCGGTCTCGGCCATGATCTGTAGGGACGCGCGCACCGAAGTCGGCGAGCCCGCCAGGATCTCCTCGGCGAGTGCGCGGGCACCCTCCAGCGCCGCGCCGGCCTCTGTGACCCGGTTGACCAGGCCGAGTTCGCCGGCCTCGGTGGCGTCGAGGCGGCGGCCGGTGAGGATGAGCTCGGTGGCCAGCTTCGGCGGGATCGCCCTCGGTAGCCGGACCAGCCCGCCGGCCGCCGCGACCAGGCCGACCTTGACCTCGGTGAGGCCGAACTTCGCGGTCGCGTCGGCCACCACGAGGTGGCAGGCCAGCGCGATCTCGAATCCGCCGCCCAGCGCGTAGCCGTTCACGGCCGCGATCACCGGCTTCGTCATCGCGCGCCGCCCGGTGAGCCCGGCGAAACCGTTCTTGGGCACCCACATCGGGCGGCCGCTGGCCGTGTAGCCGAGGTCGTTGCCGGCGGAGAACGACTTGCCGCCTGCGCCGGTCAGGATCGCGACCCAGAGCTCGGGGTCGGCGAAGTAGGCATCGAAGATCTCGTCCAGCTCGTCGTTGGCCGGCGGGTGCAGCGCGTTGCGGGCGGCCGGCCGGTTGATGGTCACCTCGAGCACGTGGCCGTCGCGGCGGACCTGCACGTGCTCGTACGACTCGCGCAGCGCGGGCGGTCGGGGCGGGAACAGCTGGTCCATCCGCACGTCGGAGGTGGTGACCCGGTTGCCACGGCCGAAAGAACGCAGGTAGACGCGCTCGCCGAGGGGTTCGCCGGTGCCGAGAAGCTCGAGCATCTCGTCGTCGCCGGGTTCCGTGGTGGCGATGAACCGCCGGCCGTCGCGCTCCAGGCGGCCGACCACGATGCCGGTGTTACCGTCGCGGCGGTGCTTGACGGTGTAGGTCTCCACGGTGCCCCAGCCGTCGGCGTGCTGGGCGATCTCGACCGTCGGCCAGGTGTCGATTTCCTCCTGCAGCGCGTCGTCGCGGCTGGCCAGCCAACCGGTCGGCGTCGTGGCGTACACCCCGGCGGAGTACTTGCTCAGGATGCCGCCGTTGGCCCCGACCAGCCCGTAGCTGCCGGGCCTGGCGCGGCAGCGCTGCACGGCCTCGGCGATCGCGTGCATCGAGTAGTTGTTGCCGGCGCCGCCGAAGAACGGCAGCCCGCCGGTCAGGGTCAGCGGCCGCTCGTCGGTGCCGGTCAGCCCGAGGCCCTCGGCGATGTTGCTCACCGCGATCGGGAAGCAGCTGTACAGGTCCACCGCGCTCAGCTGGTCGACCCCGATGCCGGCGACGTCCAACGCATGCTGCGCGGCGAGCACGGAGGCGGGGCTGGCGCCCAGGTCGGCACGCGCCAGCAGGGCCTGTTCGCGCAGGTCGGCGTGGCCGTGCACGAACACCCAGCGGTCCTCCGGCACCCCGAGGCGGCGGGCGGCGGCCACCGACATCAGCACGGCGGCGGCACCCTGGTTGACCTGGTCACGGGCGACCAGGTACCGGGTGTAGGGGTCGGCGATCGGTCGGTTCGGCTCGCTCGGCGTGCTCAGCTCGGCGGCACTGCGCCCGGTGGGGGCCGCGGCGTGCGGGTTGGCGGCGGCGACCCGGCTGAGCGGCGCGAACAGCTCACCCATGCCGGCCGCGTACTCCTCGCGGGACTGCTTGAGCCGGGCCCGGCGGGCGTTCTCACAGAGCGCGTACTGCGTGGTGGCGTCCGTGAGCCCGTGCGCCACCTGCAGCCGGCTGACCATCTTGCCGATGCCGTAACCACGGTCCTCCAGGTCACCGGGCGCGTGCTCGGTGAAGTCGGGGCGCTGCGCGGGGTCGGCGTCGGCTGGGGCGTCGGCTGGGGCGTCGGCATAGTGGCGCACCGTGGAGATGGCCTCCGAGCCGAAGATCAGCACGACCTCGGCGGTGCCGGCGGCGATGGCCGCGCCGAGCTCGTTGACGAGGTGCTGGGGCGCCTGGCCGCCCGCGACCTCGAGAATGGCACGGCCGGGGTCGGCGCCGACCCGGTTTGCCACGGACCTCGGGTAGTTGTCCGAGCGGCCGAGCGGGGCGTGGGCGACGGGCGTCGAAATCTCGAACTGGCGGACGCCCGCGACGGTGTCCACGGCGGCGGCCAGCGCGGTTGTGTCGGTGCCGGAGTCCTCCAGCGCGGCGCGCACTGCGTCGGCGGCCAGGTCGACGGCGGAGCGGCGGCGGTAGCCGGGGTCGGTCAGGCGCTCGGAGGCCTGCCCGACGCCGACGAGGACCGGGGTTCGGGGGTCGATCTCGTTCACCATGGCGCGCTCGCCTTACTAGACGTTTATCGTCCGGAATCGAAAAGTATCCAACCCGGGACCGGGCGGCAACCGGAGCTGCGTCACGCCTGTGTCCCGGGCTCAGCCGGGCGGCAGCACCGAGCGCAGCAGGAAGTCCACGATCCGGTTGGCGTAACCGTCGGCGTCGGCGACCAGCTGGCCGCGCAGCTGCGCCGGCGTCGTGATGACGTGCATCAACACGCCGCCGCACAGCGTGTCCAGCAGCAGTGTCACCGAGGTGTCGCCGGGTACGTCGCCGCGCCGGATACCCCGGCGCACCACGGCACGGGCGGCCAGTACCTGCGAGTCGCGCAGTGTCATCCAGCGCTGCGCCACCCCGGGGATGCGGTCGGCCTCCACGCCGAGGCGCAGCACGGCCGGGTGGGTCTCGCCGACGTAGAGCTCCAGCAGCTGGCGGGCCAGGTGCACCAGGTCGCCGCGCAGGGTGCCGGTGTCGGCGTCGGCCACGTTCGCTACCTGGGCGGCCAGTGCGTCGGTGAGCAACTGCTCCTTGGTCTGCCAGCGCAGGTAGATCGACGCCTTGCCGACCCCGGCCCGGCGTGCCACCGCCTCGAGGCTGAACCCGGCCCAGCCCGCCTCGCCGAACAGCGCCACGGCGGCCTGGGTGATCCGCCGGTCGACCTCCGGGTCGCGCGGTCGCCCGGCGGGATGGCCGGTGATCGTCATGCGTGCACTCCGCGGGGCCTCGGGCGGGCGAATTCGAGACGGGCGCCGTCACTATATCGGCCCAGGTCGACCCGTTTCTCGATCAATAGTTCAGTATTTGGCACGCATTGAGAATTTTCGTAACTTCTGGGCCGGCGCCGCTGTCTTCGGCAACGTCCCGCGGCCCCCGCTGCGCGACGTGCCCCCGCTCCGCTTCCCGCCGGACCAGGCCAACCCGCGCAACTAGCTCCTAACCGGTGCAAAACCGCAGGTAGTGGCCTGTGCCTGAGCTGGGGTTTTGCCAGGTGTGACACGATCGGACCGGTGTCGGCGGGGGAGGTGTGGTGAAGGCGCGATCGCTGGTCTTCGACCTGTTCGGTGACTACCTGCGCTATCGCGGCGGCGAGGTGCGGCTGCGCGGGCTCATCGCGCTGATGGGCTGCTTCGACGTGGCCGAGACGTCGGT
>DATAYB010000201.1:0-5798 GCA_036272795.1 Pseudonocardia sp. | reverse complement strand
ATCACGTCGGCGACCGCGAACACCGCGTCCAGCTCGCGCTGCAGCTCGGCGCGGAAGCTCAGCGCGCGCAGGTAGTCCAGCGCCGGCGTCGCGATCCCCTGGCTGATCCGCCGCACCAGCACCGGGTCGTAGTCCGCCCAGCGCGCGGCGTTCACCCGGTGCAGCGCGGCCGCCTCGGCGAACACGATCTGGTACCCGATCGGCAGCGCCTCGGCCGCCGAGGGCAGCTCGCCGGGCACCACCACGGCGCCGGCGTCGGTGAGCACCTCGACCAGGCCGGCCACCCCCGCGCGCACGGCGCTGTCACAGAGTTCGGTGAGGTAGCCGCCAGGCAGCGCGATACGCAGTCCACGCAGGTCAGCGGGCTCCTCGGGCGGCTCGAACTCCGGCAGGTGGCCGATCCTCGGATCACGGCCGTCCGGGCCCCGGATGACGGCGAACACCAGCGCGGCGTCGGCCGCCGAGGTCGCGAGCGGGCCTACCGTCTCGGTGGTCGGCGACAGCGGGAACACCCCCGTCCTCGGTACCACCCCGACGGTCGGCTTCAGCCCGGTCAGGCCGCACCACGCCGCCGGAAGGCGCACCGAGCCACCTACGTCGGTACCCAACCCGAACGGCACCACGCGCGACGCCACGACGGCCGCCGTCCCCGTCGACGAGCCGCCGGCCCAGCGCTCCGGATCCCACGGGTTGCGGCACGCCCCGAGGCGCGGCGGGTGCGGGCCACCCACGGCGAACTCGGTGGTGGCGTCCTTGCTGATCGGGATCGCCCCGGCGTCCTCGAGCCTCCGCACGACGGTGGCCGACTCCGCCGCCGGCTCGTCCCCGTAGACGCGCGAGCCGTTCGTGGTCGGCACCCCGGCGACGTCGATCACGTCCTTCACCGCGAACGGCACGCCCTCCAGCGGTCGGGGGTGTCCGGCCTCCCAGCGCCGCGCCGACTCCTCAGCGGCGGCCAGCGCACGCTCGTCCACCGTGGCGACCGTGCAGTTCAGCCGCGCATGCGCCCGCCGACAGGCCTCCAACGCCCGCCCCACGACGTCCGCCACGCTCACGCCGCCACCCCGATACCCCGCGAGCAACTCGCCGATCCCGCTACTCAAGACCTGTGAGTGGTATCGGTCGCTATAGCGACCAACCCCACTCACGGGGCCTGACCAGCGGTCTCCGTGGGCGGGGTCAGTGGCGGCCATGGCGGCGGCGGTGTTGTCGGCCGGTAGGCGGTCGCGCAGCCGGGTTGTGGCGGGGGCGGCGGCGAGCACGGCGGCGTGCATGTCGGTGATCTGGGCGGCGTCCAGCGGGTAGCCCAGCCGGGCTGCGGTCGCGGCCAGTTCCTCGGCCGTCGGCACGTCAGCCGTCGGCTCGTCGGCCGCCGGCACGTGAGGGGGCTTCATCGGAGGGTGACTTTGCCGGAGAGGAGGGCCTTGGCGACGACGGTGCGGAGGACGTCGTTGGTGCCCTCGCCGATGGACATCAGGGGCGCGTCCCGGTACAGCCGCTCGACCTCGAACTCCGTCGAGTAGCCGTAGCCGCCGTGGATGCGCATGGCGTCGGTGGCGCAGGCGAGCGCGGACTCCGATGCGAAGATCTTGGCCATGCCGGACTCGGTGTCCATCCGCACGCCGTCGTCCATCCGCGACGCCGCCCAGTAGGTCATCAGCCGCGCCGCCTGCAGCCGCACCGCGATCTCCGCCAGCCGCAGCTGCACGGCCTGGAACTCGCCGATCGGCTGGCCGAAGGCGCTGCGGTCGCGGGCGTAGGACAGCGACTCGTCGTAGGCACGCTGGGCGATGCCGACGCTGCGGGCGGCGATGTTGATCCGGCCGGTCTCCAGCGCGGACAGCGCCTGCTGCAGCCCGCGCCCCTCGACCCCGCCGAGCAGCTGAGTGGCCGGCACCCGCACGTCACGCAGCACGACCTCGCAGGACTCCGGACCCTTGTAGCCGAGCTTGCCGATGTCGGCGGTGACCTCGAACCCGGGACTGCCCGCCTCGACCAGCAGCACGCTCATGCCCCGGTGCGCCGGCGTGGTGTCCGGGTCGGTCTTGACCAGCACCGGCAGCGGGTCGGCGTATCGCGCGTTCGTGATCCACATCTTCGTGCCGTTGACGACGTAGTCCCCGGAGGCGGTCCGGCGCGCGACCGTACGGATGCCCTGCAGGTCGGTGCCGGCCGCGGGCTCGGTGAGCGCGATGCCGGTGCGCCGCTCGCCGGTGGCCAGCTCCGGCAGGTAGCGGGCGCGCTGCTCGGGTGTGCCGTGCTTGGCGATCATCCAGCAGGACACCGAGTGGCTGCCCAGGATGCCCGCGATGCCCATCCAGCCCCGTGAGATCTCCTCGAACGTCAGCGCGAACGACACCGTGTCCGCGGCCATGCCTCCGTACTCCTGCGGCACGAGCAGCCCGAACAGGCCGAGCTCGCGCATCCCCTCGACGATCTCCGCCGGGTAGCGGCCGGACCGTTCCCAGTCCCTGGCCACCGGCACGATCTCCCGGTCGACGAACCGCCGCAGCGTGTCGCGGTAGAGCCGCTGCTCGCCGGTCAGCTGGAAGTCCATCTAGTGTCCTCCGGTCACGGTGTCGAGCCCTGTGTCGAGCCCTGTGTCGAGCCCTGTGTCGGGCGCGGTGCCGAACGCGCCGGCCGCGCGCAGCTCGGTGATCCGCCCTTGGTCGTAGCCGAGCCCGCGCAGCACGGCTTCGGTGTGTTCGCCCAGCTCAGGGGCGCGGCGCAGCGCGGGCACGTCCGCGCCCGGCGCCCCGACGCGCACCGGCGAGCGGGGCGCGCTGACGCTGCCGTAGCGGCGGTGCTCGGTGTGCGCGACGAGCTCGCGGGCCAGCGTGTGCGGATCCGAGAGCGCGGCGGCCACGTCGTTGATCGGCGCGCACGGGATGGCGGCGGCGTACATCGGGGCGAGCCAGCCGGCCACCGTGCGACCGAGGAACAGCTCCGCCAGCACCGGGACGAGCACGTCGCGGTGCCGGTCGCGGTCGGCGAACGTGGCGAACCTCGGGTCGTCGGCCAGGTCGGGGCGGCCGAGCACCCCGGTGAGCCGCCGCCAGAACTTCTCCTTCGCGCAGCCGACGACCAGCCAGCCGTCGGCCGCCTCGAACGCCTGGAACGGCACCAGCGACGGGTGCGCCGAGTGCCGCGTGCGCACCGGCTGGAAGCCCGCCGTGAGGTGCCAGGTGCCCGGATAGGTGAGCAGGCTGATCGCGGTGTCGTAGAGGCTGAGGTCGCAGTCGGTGCCGACGCCGTCACGGCGCGCCGCGTGGATGCCGGCCAGCAGCGCGATCGCGGCCACGAAACCACCGCTGTAGTCGACCAGTGACGGGCCGGTCTTCTGCGGCGGCCCACCCGGCTCCCCGGTCAGCGACATCCAGCCGGCGAGGCCCTGCAGCACGTAGTCGTAGCCGGGCTCGGCGGCTCGCGGTCCGGTCATCCCGAAGCCGGTCAGCGAGCAGCAGACGATCTTCGGGTTGACGTGCGCGAGGTCGGCGTAGCGGATGCCCAGCTTGGCCGGCACGTCGCCGCGCAGGTTCGAGTAGACCGCGTCGGCGGTCCGCACCAGGTCGTGGAACACCTCGCGGCCGGCCGGCGTGCGGATGTCCAACGCGACGGAGCGCTTGTTGCGGTTGAACGTCTCGAAGAACAGCGAGTCGGTGCCCTCGGCGTACGGCGGCACATAACGTCCGACATCTCCACCGGTGCTCGGATCCTCGATCTTGATCAGCTCGGCGCCCAGCTCGGCGAGGTGCATGGAGCCGAACGGCCCTGCCCCGTACTGCTCCAGCGAGATGATCCGGACGTCCTCGAGCGGCCTCACCCGGCGCCGTCCAGCGTGAGCGGCGCGGCCGCCTGGGGGAACTGCGATCCGGCCCGCGCGGCGCCCCGCCGGTGCACGTAGAAGGTGCGCTTGAAGATCAGCACCTGGACGGCGTCCTGGTTCAGCGTGCGGGTGCGGATGGTCACGAGGCCGGCGTCCGGGCGGCTCGCCGACCCGCGCTTCGCCAGCACGATCGACTCCGACCAGAGCGTGTCACCGGCGTAGACCGGCGCCGTCAGCCTGAGCTCGTCCACGCCGAGGTTGGCGAACGCGTTCTGCGTGGTGTCGGTGACCGACTGCCCCATGGCGATGGCGATCGTCAGCGGTGAGGCCACCAGCATCCGGCCGAACTCCGACGAGGCGCCGACCTGGGCGTTGAAATGCGCCTGGTTGGTGTTCATGGTCAGCAACGTGAACCAGGTGTTGTCCGCCTCGGAGATCGTCCGGCCCAGCGGGTGCTGGTAGACGTCACCGACCTCGAAGTCCTCGTAGAACCTGCCCTGCCAGCCCGCCCGCACCGCCATCTGCGCTCCCTCGCCGGATGGCTCAACCTAAAACGTCTGACTTTTTTACGTCAAGCACCCGTCGGGCTGCCACGGCGCTGGGTACGCTGCAGCAATGCCGTCGCCAGATGCCCCTGAGCGCCCAGCGGCACCTCGGGCCCGGCTGCGGGTCGAGCGGATCCGCCCCGCCTACCGGCAGGTGGCCGACGAGCTGCGCAAACAGATCGTCGGCGGGCTGCTGCCGGCCGGGCACCGGCTGCCGAACGAGCCGGAGCTGAGCCGGGCGTTCGGGGTCAGCCGCAGCACCGTGCGGGAGGCCCTGCGCGTGCTGGCCAGCCAGCACCTGATCGAGACCCTGCGCGGGGTGCGCGGCGGCTCGTTCGTCGCCGCGCCGGACCCGGCCAGGGTGGTCGAGGACATCGGCGGCGCGCTCGGTGTGCTGGTCATGACGCCACGGCTGGGGCTCGACGACCTGCTGGAGGCGCGGCTGCTGCTGGAGCCGGCCGCCGCCCGGCTCGCCGCCGAACGCGCCGACGAGGAGACCGTGCAGACCGTGCGCACCGCGGCCGCCGCGCCCCACGACCCGAGGGACCCCAGCGGGTTCGTCCCCCACCTGGACTTCCACACGACGATCCTGATGGCGACCGGGAACCTGATGTTCACGATGATGGGCCAGCCCGTCAGCGACGTGCTGCGCACGCGGCTCGAACGCAACGGGGTGGACCGCGCCGAGTGGGACCGCGTGGACGCGCACCACCTGGAGATCGCCGAGCACATCGCGCGCGGTGACGGTGACGCCGCCGAGCACGCCATGCGCGAGCACCTCACCGCGCTGCGCTCCCTCTACGAACGCACCGGCCGCTGGAACGCGGAGCCGGCCGACGACCCGGAGCCGGACGCCGCGCGCGACTGAGCGCGCCGGCCTGGCGTTACCGAACTCCACACCAGGCAGGTTTTCGGCGCAAACTTCCTGCCTGGTGTGCAGCTCGGTAACAACAAGCCGCGCCGAGACGGGCTCAGCCCCACAGGTCGGCGTGGCGCTTCAGGAAGTCCGCCACCTCGGCCGCGTCCTCCAGCGGCAGTGGGTAGACGACGAGCCGGTCGACGCCGAGCTCGGCGTAACGGTGGGCGTCGGCCGCGGTGAGCTCCACGGGGTCCAGCTGCATCCAGTTGATCTCCAGCCGGCCGAGCCTCGCCGGCCGCTCCACCTCCGCCGCCGCACGCCGCAGGCCGGCCAGGCTGGGCCGGCTGGAGATCAACTGGATGCAGCTGGACCCCGTGGAGCTGACAGCGGCCGACACCCATCGCTACGCCGACCTCGGCGTCGACCGGCTCGTCGTCTACCCGCTCCCGCTGGAGGACCCGGCGGAGGTGGCCAACTTCCTGAAGCGGCACGCCGCGCTCCGGGGCTGAGCCCGTCTCGGCGCGGCTTGTTGTTACCGAGCTGCACACCAGGCAGGAAGTTTGCGCCG
>DATAYB010000200.1:0-3392 GCA_036272795.1 Pseudonocardia sp. | reverse complement strand
GGGTCCAGCTGGCCGGACTCGACCAGCTTGCGCGTGCAGGCCAGGGTCACCCCGCCGGCGGTTTCGGCGAAGATGCCCTCGGTGCGGGCCAGCAGCCGGATCGCGTCGACCACCTCGGCGTCCGAGACGTCGGTCACCGCGCCACCGGTGCGGCGGACCGTGTCCAGCACGTACGGGCCGTCCGCCGGGTTGCCGATGGCCAGCGAGCGGGCGATCGTGTCCGGCCGCACGGGCCGAACGACGTCGTGGCCCTCGGCGAACGCCGTCGACACGGGCGAGCAGCCGGTCGCCTGCGCGCCGAACACCTTGTACGGAGTCGGCTCCACGAGCCCGAGCGTGCCGAGCTCGCGGAACGCCTTGTCCACCTTGGTCAGCTGCGAACCGGAGGCCACCGGCACCACGATCTGCTCGGGCAGCCGCCAGCCCAGCTGCTCGGCCACCTCGTAGCCCAGCGTCTTCGAACCCTCGGCGTAGTACGGCCGGACGTTCACGTTGACGAACGCCCAGTCCTCCTCCTCGGCGGCGAGTTCGGTGGCGAGCCGGTTGACGTCGTCGTAGTTGCCGTCCACCGCGATCAGCGTGCCGCCGTACACGGCGGTCATCTGGATCTTCGCCTGCTCCAGCGACTTCGGGATCAGCACCACGGAGCGCCAGCCGGCGCGCGCCGCCGCGGCCGCGACCGCGTTGGCCAGGTTGCCCGTGGACGGGCACGCCAACACGCTGAAGCCCAGCTCACGGGCCGCCGCGAGCGCCACCGCGACGACGCGGTCCTTGAACGAGTGGGTGGGGTTGCCGGTGTCGTCCTTCAGCCACAGGTTCTTGAGGCCGATCTCCTTGCCGAGCCGGTCGGCGCGCACCAGGCGGGTCAGGCCGGGCTCGGTGTTGGGGTGGCGGGTCACGTCGGTGGGCACCGGCAGCAGGGACGCGTAGCGCCAGATCGACTTGGGCCCGGCCTCGATGCGCTCGCGGGTGACGCCGACGAAGTCGTAGGCGACCTCGAGCGGGCCGAAACACTCCGGACAGGCGAACTCCGGGGCGAGCGGGATCTCGTGGCCACACTCGCGACACGACAGGGCACGGGCCGGCCCGAGGTCGATCGAGGTGGAAGTGGATAGCGTGGTGCTCACGGACATCGCGAGGTCTCCTCATCTGTCCCGCAACGTGCGGGTCGGAATTGGCACCGTGATCACTGAGCGACCTCGCCCGTGGAAGGGCGTGCTGCGCAACGGCGATGCGCAGATCGGTCAGTGCCGGTTGCCGGGGCTTCGCAGGGCCGTTCCCTCTGCCCCTCTGGATGAGCCTTATGCAGTTGTGGCCCGCGCACGGACCGCTCGCCTTCGGAGGTGAGCTGAGGCCACGTTACGTCACGGTTGCCGGTTCCGCCCAGCCCCTCCCGTGATCTGGGAGCTGGCTCACCCATCCGAACGTCCTCCGACGCGGTCGCCCACAGCGGCCGCGGCGGGCCTCCGGGAACCGGCTCGGGGTCGACCCGGGGTGGCCGCTCGGGGTACTCCGGCGGGGCTGGGACGATGGGGGCATGAGCAGCCCGTCCGCGCCCGAGGCCGAGTCCGGCGCCGCGATCGGTGTGACCACGCCGGCGCTGCGGCTGATCGTCGGCGACGAGGAGTTCCTGGTCGAGCGGGCTGTGGTCGACGCGCTCGCCTCGGCGCGCGCCGCCGACCCGAACGCCGAGCTGCGGCGGGTCGCCGCATCCTCGCTGACCAGGGCGGAGCTGGCCGAGCTGACCAGCCCGTCGCTGTTCGCGGAGGGCCGCCTGGTCGTGCTGGAGGCGGCGCACGAGGCCGGCAAGGAGGTCGCGGCGGCGATCACCGAGTACGTCGCCGCGCCGGCCGACGGGGTGAGCCTGGTCGTGCTGCACGCCGGTGGCGCCCGTGGCAAGGCACTGGCCGATGCGCTGCGCGCCGCCCGCGCCGAGGTCACCGAGTGCCCCCGGGTGACGAAGTTCGAGGAGCGCGTGGACTTCGTCCGGGGCGAGATCCGGCGGGCGGGTGGGCGGATCACCCAGGACGGTATCCGCGTCCTCATCGACGCCGTCGGCAACGACCTCCGCGAGCTCGCCGCCGCGGCGACGCAGCTGGTCGCGGACACCGACGGCGGCGTCGACGAGAACGCGGTGCGCCGCTACCACCGGGGCCGCGCCGAGGTGACCGGGTTCGCGGTGGCAGAGAAGGCGATCACCGGTGACCGCTCAGGCGCGCTGGAGGCCCTGCGCTGGGCGACCGTGCTGGGCGTGCCCGCCGTGCTGGTGGCGGATGCGCTGGCCGACGCGGTCCGCACGGTGGCGAAGGTCGGCGCCGCCGGCCGGGGCGACCCGTTCAAGATGGCCGGGCAGCTCGGCATGCCGCCCTGGAAGGTGCGCAAGGCGCAGGCCCAGGCGCGGGGCTGGCGCCCGGCCGGGATCGCCGTGGCGATGGCCGTGGTCGCGGACGTGAACGCCGACGTCAAGGGTGTCGCCGCGGACGCGAACTACGCCCTGGAGCGGGCCGTGCTGCGTGTCGTGCAGGCCCGCGACCTCAGTTGAGCGAGCCCGCGCCCGCGTGACCGGATCCGTCCGGTACCCGGCCGGAAACGGCCTGTCCCGCCAGGTTGGCGGCCGGTTAGCGTGCCGGTATGACCACTGCGCTGCTCGTCGTTGATGTCCAGGAGTCGTTCCGGCAGCGGGAGAGCTGGACGGCCGTCTCCAACCCCGCGATCGTGGACCGAGTGTCCGACCTGGTCGCCTGGTCGCGGGCCGAGGGCAACCCGGTGTACTGGGTGCTGCACAGCGAACCGGGCACCGGCGGGGTGTTCGACCCGGTCGGCGGGCACGTCCGGCTGATCGACGGGCTGGTCCCTGACGAGGCGGAGCCCGTGCTCATCAAGACCGCCCACAACGCGTTCACCACTACAAACCTTCAGCGGCTGCTCACCGAGCGCGGTGTCGGCAACCTCGTCGTCGCCGGCATCCGCACCGAGCAGTGCTGCGAGACGACTGCCCGGATCGGGTCCGACCTGGGCTACGGGGTCACCTTCGTCACCGACGCCACCGCCACCATGCCCCTGCCGCACTGGGACCTCCCGGCCACCGCGAGCCTCTCCGAGGTGCTCGCCGACCCCCGCACGCTCAGCGTCCAGGACGTCGTCGCGCGCACCGAGTACGTGCTCGCCGGTCGGTTCGCCCAGATCGCCAGCACCGCCGAGCTGACCGGCGTCGCCAACGCGCTAGTCTGACCAGATCGTGTACCGCGTCGTCTTCCTGCTCGCCCCCGGGCTGCACCTGCTGGACCTGGCCGGCCCCGAGCAGGTGTTCGCCGAGCTCGCCGAGCTCGGCCACTGCCACGCGGTGCACCACGTCGCCGACCAGCCCGAGATCAGGACCGCGCAGGGCCTCG
>DATAYB010000199.1:0-5159 GCA_036272795.1 Pseudonocardia sp. | reverse complement strand
CCTGCGCCCAGGAGAGGGAGCCCACCCACCCGGTCGGCCGCACCGGGGCCGAGCAGTCCCGAGGAGAGCATCGTGATGGCCAGTCGTCCCGTGGCGGCGCAGGACCGCGCGGGCGGATCGTGGAGCCGGCTGGAGGTTGACCAGCTCGCCGAACGCCTTCCCGCTGTCGTGCTCGGCCCGGACGGTACGGCTCTGTTCGTAGCGGGCATCGCGCGGGCGTCCGACGCTCAGCTGCGGACCGCGCTCGCGGTGCTCGCCGAGGCCGGCGTAGCGCACCCTGAGCTGGACGATGTGCTGCTGGAGGCCGGCGGATCCGGCTCGGTCGCCGTGGCCCGCCCGGCGTTGGAGCTCGCACCCGAGGCGACCCGGCCGCAGCCCCTGGTGGCGATGCTGCACCGGCTGGTCGGCGCCGCCGATACGAGCACTGTGCACGCGATGGCACAGGCGCTGCCCCGCCGCAGCACGGTCCTCGCCACGGTCTCGGTGGCGACCATGGAGCGGCGGGTGGCCGCGCTACGCCGGCTGGCGCGGTCCAACCCGAGCGTGTACGCACCGATGCTGGCCGAGGCGCTGACCGGGCTGAGTCAGCGTCTGACCGACCTGGGCCTGCTGGACCAGGCACTGGAGGCCGACCTCGAAGCAGTCAAGATCCACCGGCGGCTGGCCAAGCGCGAGCCGAGCCCGGAGCCGTCGGCACGGGCGGCGGCCATGGCCAACCTCGCGCTGTCGCTGTCGACCTCGGGGCGGCAGGACGAGGCGTTGGCGGCCGCCGAGGAGGCCGCCGAGCTGGGCCGGCGCCTCGCGGTGGAGCAGCCCACCAGGCACCTGGGCCTGCTGGCTTCCTCGCTGGGCGCGCTGGCGACCTGCCTCGGCGGCCAGCGCCGGCGCGCGGAGGCTCTAGTCGCGGCGCAGGAGTCCACCCAGCTGTACCTGCGGCTGGCCGACCGCGACCCGGACACCTACCAGGCCGCCCTCACCGCCTCGATGATCACTCAGGCTCGCCAGCTGGCCGGCCTCGGCCGCGGCGACGAGGCACTGGACCAGATCAAGGAGGCCGTCCGGATCCGCCGCAGGCTGACCCGGCAGGCGCCCGACGCCTATCTCCCCGATCTCGCGGCGGGGGTCACCACCCTGAGCCGCCAGCTCACCGGTCTCGGCCGGCACGCCGACGCCCTGGTACACACCAGGGAAGCTCTGCGGTACTACCGCCGCCTCAGCGAGCGCGGCTCCGACGTGTACATGGCCAACCTGGCGTCCTCGCTGAACCACCTGGTGATCGCGTTGATCAGGGGCGGCCGGCACAGCACCGCGCTGGTCCACGCCGACGAGGCCACACAGCTTTACCGGCGCCTCGCGGTGTCGAGTCCGGCGACCCACCTGCCCGCGCTGGCGTCCTCCACCAACAACCTGGCCATCGTGCTGGCCGCGGTCGGTCGGCGAGAGGAGGCCGTCGAGCACGCGCGCGAGGTCGTGCGGATCCGCCGCCAGCTCGCGCGACCGGACCCGGACCGCTACCTCGCGCCGCTCGCCGCCTCGCTGGACAACCTCGCCAAGCAGCTCCGGGCGATCGGCCTGCAGGCAGAGGCGACGGCCCCTGACGAGGAGGCCGCGAAGCTCCGCCGCCGGCTGGCCTCAGCCTGACCGACCCCGCGCGCGGCGGCTCGGTCAGGTCGGCGTTCGGTCAGATGGGACTCGGGTCAGGCGGGAGACGCGTCGGTGACCAGCGCGAACATCTCCGACCAGGTCAGCCGGGCGCCGTCCGCCTCGGCTTCGGCCTGCGCGGCCGGGTCCAGTGGCGTCGCAGTGGGCAGCCCACCCATCATCGCGCCGAGTCGGCCCATATAGCCGGCCGGCACGCCCAACCTGGTCGAGTGCCGCTCCACCGCGGCCTGCAGTCGGGCGGCGTCGGTCCGGTTGCCGGCGACCGCGAAGGCCGTGATGGCGGTGTTGAGCGCGGTCAGCGAGAAGGTCACGTCCTCGAGCTGCTGGAACCAGCGCAGGGCACGGCCGAGGGCGGCCAGTGCCTGGGTGCCGTGCTCGGTCGGGTCGTGCACGGCGGAGCTGTCCGAAGGAGCGCTGTCCGAGGGGACCCGGTGCAGGAACGCCCAGCCCAGGAACAGGTAGGCGCAGCCGGCGGTCCAGAGGACGCCTTCGTCGCGGGCCAGCTCGGCGCCCTCGGTGAGCGTCGCCTCGCCCTCGTCGAGGCGGCCCTGCAGGATGAGCGCGGCGCCGAGCATCGTCTGCCCGCTGGCCAGTATCCAGTTGTCGCCGACCTCCCGGCCGACGATGATCGCCTGCTCGGCCGCTCCCTGGGCGATCTCGGCTGCCTGGAAGATGATCGCGCCCAGGGCGAGCCGGAACATCACGCGCCCGTAGAGCACCCGGTGCTCGCGGTCGTTCGATGCGGTAGCCAGCGTGATCGCCTCGGCGTAGCCACGGCGCGCCTCGTCGAGGTTCTCGGCCAGCGCGCTGAGGCTGGCCCTGGCCAGGTAGGCGCGGCCGCGGTCGAGCGCGGACGCGTCCGGGGCCGCCCGCAGCGCGGCGTCGAGCAGCCGGCGTCCCTCGTCCACGTGTCCGCCGTTGATCCAGAACCGATCCAGCGGGCCGACCGTGCGCAGCGCGGCCTCCGGATTGTGGGCGAGGTCGTGGTTGATGCCGGCGCGCAGGTTCGGCAGCTCCCGGCTGAGCATCCGGACGACCCGCCCGCTGCGGGGGCTGTCCAGCTCGCCGACGCAGCCGTCGACGAGCTCCCGGCCCCAGCGGGCGTGTGTCTCCCGGGTGCCCGCCGGGTCGGGGTCGTGCTCGCGGCAGTACGCGCGCAGGGTCTCCAGCAGCCGGTACCTGGTCGGGACCATCGTCGTGTCAGCGATCACCACGGACCGCGCGACCAGCGTGGACACCGACTCGATCATCGAGGCGTCCGTCGGCCGGACCGCCTCGGCGGCTTCCAGGGAGAATCCGCCCTCGAACGGCCAGAGCCGGAACAGCAGGGCCCGGTCGATCTCCGGCAGCTGCTCGACGCTCCACTCGACGGCGGCGTGCAGGGTGGCGTGCGCGGTCAGCGAGCCGCGGGGCACCGTGCCGAGCAACGTGAACCGGTCGTCCAGCCGTTCGGCGATCTCCGCCAGGCTGAGGACCCTGGCACGTGCGGCGGCCAGCTCGAGCGCCAGGGGTAGCCCGTCCAGCGCGGTGCAGATCTGCCGGGCGGCGGCCCGCTCGTTCTCGGCGGGATGCCAGCCGGGCCGGACCGCGAGCACCCGGTCCAGCAGCAGCGCCACCGCGGGCCCGTCGGAACCGTCCGCGGTGCGCAGCGGCAGAGGTTCGATCGGCACGTTCGTCTCGCCGTCCACCCCGAGCGGCTCGCGGCTGGTGGCCAGGATGCGCAGGTCCGGGCAGCTGCCGAGCAGCTCGAGCGCCAGCTCGGCGACGCCCGCGACGAGATGTTCGCAGTTGTCCAACACGAGCAGGCCGGGGCGGACCGCGAGCGCCCGGACCAGCGTGGCCAGCGGATCACCGGCCATCTCGGCCAGCCCGACCGCATCGGCCGCGGCCTGGGCCAGGATCTCGGGCCGGCTCACATCGGCCAGCCGGGCCAGCCAGGGACCGTCGCCGGGTGGCTGCGCCGCGAGATGCTCCATGACCAAGCGTGTCTTGCCCACCCCGGCCGGCCCGACCAGTGTGACCAGGCGCTGCTCGGCCAGCAGCGCGGTGATCGCGGCCAGCTCGTCGTCGCGGCCGAGGAACGCCGACAGTCGCCGACCCCGGGCACGGCCGACCGGAGCAGCTCGGTCGGCCGGCGCGGCCGGTTCGTCGGGCCGGGCCGGCGCGGTGAGCAGCAGGTGCGGATCCTGGCCGAGCACGCGGCGTTCGAGCTCCTGCAGCTCGGCGCCCGGGTCGCTGCCCAGCTCGTCGGCGAGCATCGTGCGCACCCGGCGCAGGGCCGCCAGCGCGTCACCTTGGCGACCACTGCGGTAGAGGCCGAGGATCAGCAGCGCCCAGCGCCGTTCCCGGTAGGGCGTGACGATGACCGCCGCGCCCAGCTCGGAGACCGCGCGCGTCGCGTCACCGGCCGCCAGCCACGCCGAGCACCGCTCGTCGATGGCGATCTCCCGCAGCTCCTCGAGCTGCGCCCGGGCCGGCGCGACGAGGTCGGCGGCGGACAGGTCCGCGAACGGCTCGCCGCGCCACAACCCCAGCGCCTCGGTCAGCAGGTGCGCCGCCGCATCCGGCTGGCCCTCGGCGAGCAGCCGGCGCCCCTGCTCGACCGCCTGGCCGAACCGCGCCGTGTCGACCGACTCGGGCGCCAGCCGCAGCGCGTACCCGGATCCGGCTCGTTCGAGCAGTTCGCGGCCCTGCTTGCCGAGCGCCTGGCGCAGCCGGGAGACGTGCACCTGCAGGGTGGGAATCGCGTGCCGGGGGTCGTCGGCGCCCCACACTGCCTCGGCCAGCCGGTCGTCGGAGAGGGGTTGCCCGCCGGCCGCGATCAGCGCGGTGAACAACCGCCGGGGTGCCGGGCCGCCGAGCTCCAGGCGGGCACCGTCGAGCTCGACCTCGGTTGCCCCGAGGACCTTGCAGACCAGCGTTGCCGGGGCGTCAGGCGTCGGCACGGTCGGCGTTGCGCGCTCGTGTGGCCCGAATCCGGGCACGGGTCGGCGCCAGGTCGTCAATGATGGACACCGGGCCTCCTGAGGTCACCAAAGGCAGGTTAGCCGCCGCGCAAGATGATCTAACGGCATGGCGGCCGGAGCACCGCCGCCGGGTACATCGAACCAGTACGACCTAGACGTTCAACCCCGAGAAGCTCTGGCGGAGGCTAGCGGATCTCGGGATGACGGTGGACCGGCAAGCGCCGCCAGCTGTTCGACCACGTCGGCGAGTGGTGTGCGGGTGTCGCAGCACCAGATTACTTGCCCGCGCACTTCGGCGGGGTCTTTGGTAGGGGTCCGTCCATTTTGGTGGGATGACCTCCGGGTGGCCGTGGCTCATTCGTACTTTCCAGCCGGATTCGTGGATCTCGCTGTGGTGAGTCGGCGGCGGGAATTTCACCCGCCGCCGCTCTTAGAACCGTGCGTGACACTCTCGCGTCACACGGCTCCCGTTGTCGAACCAGACGGGAGTGCACCGTGCCGCCAATGTGCGAAGATGCCCGGGTAGTCGGT
>DATAYB010000198.1:0-17193 GCA_036272795.1 Pseudonocardia sp. | reverse complement strand
CTCCCACCGGAGCACGTCGGAGCCGAACTCGTGCTCGAGCAGCCGGGGCGGGTCGAACTGGCGGACCGTGCCGGTCATCGGCTGCTCACCGCCCGCACCGTCCAGCATGCCGAGGGTGGCCGGGCCCCGACCGGCGAGGTCACGGTCCGGCGCGTAGGGCGCCCATTCGCGCAGCTGGGCGCGCTCGGTCAGGGCCCGCCACACCTTCTCGGCGGGGTGGCGCAGGTCGCGGGTGAACACAAGGGTCCAGCCCGCCCCGGTTTCGGTGCGCGTGACGTCAGCGAGCGGGCTCGGGTGGTAGGTCGGCTTCGACATGACTCGAACATGCCTCAACAAGTATATAGCTGTCAAGGAATATTGTCGCCGCCAACCAGTAGGAAGGAACCGGATTCCCTTCACAGGCCGGAGGGAGGACCGTCAGGGTCGGCGCCCGGGGAGCATGCGCGGCGCCGACCGGAGGGAGGTGGGCAACCGTGCTCGAGAACGTCCTGTCCGTGTTCCGGAGCTACCAGCGCGAGCTGGTCTGCGGCTACTGCGGCAGCGTGATGGCCTGGATCGCGTTGCGTCCGTTCCGCTACCCCTCGGTGCGCCACGTCAGCGGTACCGACGTGACACCGATGGGCGAGGCGCTGGCCATGCGGGTCGCGCGCACGCGGCTCTCGACCGCCCAGCAGGCCGCGCGGGACCCGCTGTTCAACCGCGACCCCGACCTGCCGTGCTTCATCGAGCACACCGAGCGCCAGATCAACTACCTGCGGCTGCAGGGCGGCGAGCCGGTGTACGAGCTGCTCTGCACCGAGTGCGGGGCGAACTACATCCGCTCGATGCCCGACCTGAGCACGCAGGTGCGGCGCGCCCTGTCCAGCCGGGTGCCGATCCGGTAGCCGGGGCGGCACCAGGGCCGTCACCCAGCCGACCGCGCCAACCCGAGGGGGATCACCAGGGCCAACCCGACCACACCGGCGGCCACCGCGAACGCCGACCGGTAGCCGAGGTGCCCCGCGAGCACGCCGCCGATCGGGCCGGCCGCCAGGATGCCGAGGTCCCAGAGCGAGGTCATCGCGGCGACGGCGAGCCCTGGCGAGCGCGCGGTCCGGTGCAGGGTCATCGCGGCGGTCGCGGGGTAGACGAGGCCGAGCCCGACCCCGGCGAGCGCGGTGCCGACCAGCGCCGCCGCCTCGAGCGGTACCGCCGCGAGCAGCGCCAGCCCGGCGACCGCCAGCCCGAGCACCACGCCGGCGACGCGCGCGCCGCCGAACCGGTCGATCAGCGGGCTGCCGGCACCCCGGGTCAGCAGGAAGGCGGCCGCGTACACCGTAAGCGCGACCGACTCGCCGCCGATGTGCCGACCGCCCACCTGCTGACCGCCGACATGCTGCCCTCCGAGGTAGAGCACCAGCAGCGCGCCGAGCGTGCCGTACCCGTACGCGGCCAGCCCCAGGCACAGCCCGGGCAGCCCGGCGCCCCGAGGCACCAGGTCGCGCCACGAGCGGAGCCGGACCGGCGCGCCGCTCCCCCGACCGGGCCGCCGCGTACTCGCCACCAGGACCGTCGACACCAGTGGCAGCGCGGCGACCAGCCACCACACCGCCGCCGCCCCGCCGACGCGGTGTGCGGCCACGGCGAGCAGCGGGCCGATCGCCAGACCACCCCACATGGACAACCCGAACCAGCCGGCCACCCGACCGCCCCGCCCGGCCGGCGTCCCGGACAGCACCCAGGGCAGCGCGCCGGAGAACAGCGCGGCCTCCCCCGCCCCCATCACGAGCCGGGCCACCAGCACCACCCCGACCGTCGGCGCGAGCAGGTGCCCGAGGGCGCCGACCGTGGTCAGCCCGGCGCCGAGGACCGTCACCGGTCGGGACCACCCCGCGTCCCCGGCCAGCCCCGCGAACGGCCGGCCGAGCGCCGTCGCCGCGAACGCCAGACCGACCGCGAGACCGGTCAGCGCGGGACCGGCGCCGAACCGCTCGACCAGGTACCCCGGCAGCTCCTGCAACGTGCCGCCCAGCGCGAGGTAACCGCACAGCACCGCGCCCCAGAGCCGCCGTACCGGCACCGCCCCCGACAGTCGGCCCGGCACGGACTCGCACGACTCCACAGGTGCCACGAAATGAGACAGTACAGTTCAGTACTGTCAGAGTACAAGACTGTATCGTCTACCTCATGACCAGCGCAGCACCGCCGTCCGCGACCCGGGCGCGGATCCTGGAGACCGCCGCCGAGCTGTTCTACCAACGGGGCGTGCACGCGGTCGGGGTCAACGAGATCACCGCCAGGGCGCACGCTTCCAAGCTGAGCCTGTACCGCTACTTCCCGTCCAAGGACGAGCTGGTCACCGCGATGCTCACCGAGCACAGCGAGCGCATCCACGCCTGGCTGGAGCGCGAGACCGCCGGAGCGCCGGCCGGCCGGGCGCGGGTGCTGAGCGTGTTCGACCTGCTCATCGGCTGGTTCGCGGAGCCGGACTACCGAGGCTGCGCGGTGGTCAACACCGTCACCGACACCCGCGCCGACCCGCGAACCGCCGCCATCGCCCGCCGGCACCTGACCCGGTACCGGGGCCTGCTGGAGCGGCGGCTGGGCGAGGGCGGCCTGCCGGCCGGGGCCGACCCCGCCGCGCTGGCCCGACAGCTGCTGCTGCTGATCGAGGGCGCCAGCGTTGTCACGTCGATCGATGGCACCGCCACCGCGGGCGCCGACGCGCGCGCCGCCGCCGAGCGCCTGCTGCCGGCACCCGGCAACTGACACGCCGAGATCACTCGTCCTCGCCCGTACACAGTGGCGCCCGGGACACTAACGTGGCAGCCATGCCGCATTTCGACGTCGTTGTGCTCGGTGCCGGTCCCGGTGGCTACGTCGCCGCCATCCGCGCCGCCCAGCTGGGCCGCCGGGTGGCCGTCATCGAGGAGAAGTACTGGGGCGGGGTGTGCCTGAACGTCGGCTGCATCCCCAGCAAGGCGCTGCTGCGCAACGCCGAGCTGGCGCACCTGGTGACCAAGGAGGCCAAGACCTTCGGCATCTCGGGTGAGGTGTCCTTCGACTTCGGCGTCGCGTTCGACCGCAGCCGGATCGTGGCCGACGGCCGGGTCAAGGGCGTGCACTTCCTGATGAAGAAGAACAAGATCACCGAGTTCGACGGCCGTGGCACGTTCCGGGACGCGCACACCATCGACGTGGCACTGTCCGGCGGCGGCTCCGAGACGGTGACCTTCGATGACGTGATCATCGCGACCGGCACCGAGACGAAGCTGCTGCCCGGCACCTCACGCTCGGAGCGCGTGGTCACGTACGAGGAGCAGATCCTCACGCGCGAGCTGCCCGGCAGCGTGGTGATCGCGGGTGCCGGGGCGATCGGCGTCGAGTTCGCGTACGTGCTGAGCTGCTACGGCGTGCACGTCACGGTCGTGGAGTTCCTGGACCGGCTGCTCCCGCTGGAGGACGCGGACGTGTCCAAGGAGCTGGCCAAGCGGTACCGCAAGTACGGCGTGGACGTGCTGACCTCGACGCGCGTGGAGTCGATCAGCGAGGACGCCGGCGGTGTCACCGTCACCGTGACCGGCAAGGACGGCACCACCAAGGAGCTCAAGGCGGACAAGGTCATCCAGGCGATCGGCTTCGCGCCCCGGGTCAAGGGCTACGGGCTGGAGAACACCGGCGTCCGCCTGACCGAGCGCGGCGCGATCGCCATCGACGACCGGATGCGCACCAACGTGCCGCACATCTACGCGATCGGTGACGTCACGGCGAAGCTCATGCTGGCGCACGTCGGCGAGGCACAGGGGGTGGTGGCCGCCGAGACGATCGCCGGCGCCGAGACCGTCGAGCTCGACTACGTGATGATGCCGCGCGCCACGTTCTGCCAGCCGCAGGTGGCCAGCTTCGGCTACACGGAGGCGCAGGCCCGCGAGCTGGCCGCCGAGAAGGGCTGGAAGATCAAGGTCGCGCAGTTCCCGTTCACGGCGAACGGCAAGGCCCAGGGGCTCGCCGACCCGGGCGGCTTCGTCAAGCTGATCAGCGACGAGACCTACGGCGAGCTGCTCGGCGGCCATCTGATCGGCCCCGAGGTCACCGAGCTGCTGCCCGAGCTGACCCTGGCCCAGAAGTGGGACCTCACCGCGAACGAGCTGGCCCGCAACGTGCACGCGCACCCGACGCTGTCCGAGGCCCTGCAGGAGGCCTACCACGGCCTGCTGCACGGCATGATCAATTTTTGAGGTGACCTGTGAGTGGTATTGGCCGCTCTAGCGACCAATACCACTCACAAGCCATGACTTCTAGAGCGCGGCCTTGAGGGCGGCTAGCGCGGTGGCGACGGCCTCCTGCGCGGCGGGCACCGCGACGCCGAACGAGACATAGCCGTGCACCAGGGTCTCCGCGTTGTGGTGCTCGACCGGCACGCCGGCCGCGCGCAGCAGCTCTGCGTAGCGCACGCCCTCGTCGCGGATCGGGTCGTACTGCGCGGTGGCGATGTAGGCCGGCGGCAGCCCGGCGAGGTTCTCGGCGTTGGCAGGCGCGAGCGTCGCCGGCCGTGCCGCCGGGTCGCTGCCCTTCAGGTACAGGTCCAGGAAGGCGAACGTATCGGCCTTGGTGAGCACCGGAGCGTCGGCGTTCTCGGTCATCGAAGGCAGCGAGTGGTCGAGCATCGTCGCCGGGTACCAGAGCAGCTGGAACCGGACCGGCGGCCCGCCTGCGTCGCGGGCCAGCTGGGATACGACGGCGGCCAGGTTGCCGCCCGCGGAGTCGCCGGCCACGGCCAGCCGCGCCGGGTCGGCGCCCAGCTCGGTCGCGTGCTCGGAGACCCACTTCAGCGCGGCGAATGCGTCGTCCACCCCGGCGGGGAACGGGTGCTCGGGGGCAAGCCGGTAGTCCACGGCGACCACGATCGCGCCGACCGAGATGGCGATCGCGCGGGCCGTCGCGTCGTGGGTGTCGAGGTCGCCGATCACCCAGCCGCCGCCGTGGTAGAAGACCACGATCGGCAGGTCGGCCGGGTCGGCGACCGGCCAGTAGATGCGCACGGGGATGCTGCCTGCGACCGTGCGGTCCTCGACCCGGGGGAGCTCGGGGGGCGGCGGCATGGCGGCCATCCGCTCCCGGATCACCTCACGGACCCGTTGGTAACCGACTTCGGCGATGCCGGCCGTCGGCACCGCATCAAGGACGAGTTGCATGACGGGATCAATGGCCATATCACGACCCTAAGCGGGATCGTGGCATTCCGCCCAGGTACGGGCTGAGGGCCTTTCCGCGCTGGTGACAGGCACCCGGCGGCGGGTGGATATCGTTACCCTCAACCAGCGCGGATGCTTGACACGCTCGCCCCGGCCACGGTTATATCAGTCCTAGATCGGCACCCCATTCGTCCGGGTTCACCGCGACCGTGGCCAGCTCGCCTGCCCTTCGCGATCAGCCGACCGGGGGGAATTGTGGGATCTTCACTCGTTGGCGGCGCGCCGTGACCGCCGCGGTGCCCTGCCCGCCCAGGGCCGGTTACTTCGCGGGACAAACCACGCACTCTTTGGCCGCCGCCCTGCGCGCCGGCCAGGTCACGCCCGCCGAGCTGGTGGATCACGCACTGCACGCGGCGACCCGGCTGGCCCCGATGTTCAACGCCTTCGTCACGCTCGACGCCCAGGCCGCCCGGGAAGCCGCCGCGCGCGCCACCGAGGAGCTCGCGGCCGGAATCGACCGGGGCCCGCTGCACGGCATCCCGGTGGCGATCAAGGACCTGGTGGCCACCGCGGGGCTGCGCACGACGATGGGCGCCCGGCACTTCGCCAGCTACGTGCCGGCGCGGGACGCCGAATGTGTGCGCCGGCTGCGGGCGGCCGGCGCGATCGTGATCGGGAAGA
Source organism: Pseudonocardia sp. (assembly GCA_036272795.1). GTDB lineage: Bacteria > Actinomycetota > Actinomycetes > Mycobacteriales > Pseudonocardiaceae > Pseudonocardia. The sequence goes on along the minus strand of DATAYB010000198.1, from coordinate 11,338 downwards.
CGACGACGCACGAGTTCGCCTACGGGGCCACCGGGGACCGCTCGGCGAACGGCGCGGCGCGCAACCCGTACCGCCCCGCACACATGTCGGGTGGCTCCAGCGCGGGATCGGCGGTCGCGGTGGCCGCCGGCATCGTCCCGCTCGCGGTGGGCACCGACACCGGCGGCTCGGTGCGCATCCCGGCCGCGCTGTGCGGCATCGTCGGGCTGCGGCCCACCCAGGGCGCGGTGCCGACGGACGGCGTCTTCCCGCTCTCCCGGTCACTGGACACCGTCGGCCCGATGGCCCGCACCGCCGCCGACTGCTGGGCACTCTGGCAGGCCCTGGCCTCGCCCACGGGCATCCCGGCACGCGCATCGGCGGCCGAGGGGGCGCCGGTGGGCCTGGCTGCGTTGGGCCTGGGGGCCGAGCGGCCGAGGATCGGCTGGCTGGAGCCGAACGCGGTGTGGCCGGCCGACCCGGCGGTCACCGCCATCGCGCGCGCCCGGCTGGACGACCTCGAGGCCGAGGTGTCACCCGCCGAACTGCCCGGCGCCGAGGACATCCGGCGGGCCTACTCGACCGTGCAGGGCTTCGAGGCGCACGCGGTGCACGCCGCCCGGCTCGCGGTGTCACCCGACCAGTACGACGACGAGGTGCGGGGCCGGCTGCGGGCCGGCGCGCGGATCACCGAGGCCGACTACCAGGCCGCCCGCCGCACCCAGCAACGCGCCAGGCTCGTGGCCACCGAGCTGCTCGCCGTGCACGACCTGCTCGCGATGCCGACGGTCGGCGTGGTCGCGCCCCGGGTGGGGGACCGCCAGGTCTGGGTCGGCGAGCGCCAGCTGGACGCCCGCGATGCGCTGCTCGGGATGACGGCGCCCTGGAGCATGACCGGGCTGCCCTCGCTGTCCATCCCGGCCGGACTGGTCGACGGGCTGCCGGTCGGGCTGCAACTGGTCGCGCCGGCCGGCCGCGAAGACCTACTGCTGCACGTCGCGGCACAGCTCGAGGGAAGCCTGGAGCAGCGCGACAGCCGAGCCCGGTCCGCGCGGTAGCCGACGGCCGCGCTCAGTCGGCCGTGGCAGTCGGCCGACTCGGCAGCCGACGGCCGCGCTCAGTTGGCCGCCGCGCTGGCCCGCTCAGCTGGCCACGGCACTCAGTCGACCCGGTAGATCGCGTACTCGATCTCGCGGGGCCCGGTCAGCCGCCCTTCGCCGACGAACAGGCTCTGGGTCAGCCAGTCGTACCGCCCGGCGCCGGCGTCGAACCTCGGCACCATCCGCATGTACTGGTCACCGAACTCTGTCGGCCGCCCGTCCCGCAGCGCGGCGAGGAACGTCGGGTTCTCCCTGATCAGGGCGTTGTCGTAGCTGAGCATGACGACCTCGCCGGCGGCGTCGCCGAGGGTGACCCGCAGATCCTGGCGGCGCATGCCGTCCGGCCCGAGCCGGATCCAGTCCGCGCCCGGCGACAGCAGCATGACGTCGATCCTGTCCCCGACCAGTCGCGCCGTACTCACCTGCCAGCACAGCCGCGCGCCGAGCGGACTACCCGTGGTCGGCCCCCACGGCCCCTCGATCGTCTCCCGGTACATCATCTCGGGCACCAACCGCATGACCCCTCCAGTTCGCTTCGATTACAGAACCACAGTGGCGGTTCTAAAAGCGAAGCGCAAGGAGGTTTCGGAGGCGGGAGAGGGTAGCCGGGCGGGAGCCGGGCGCCGGGCAAGAGGCGGCAGCCGAGGCCGACCCTGAGTAACCAGCCCGGCACGATGGCCGCTTCGGTGATCTACGCCGTTCGACTTGTCGTTGGAAATAGACACGACCAGTGGCACTTGTCGTGTCTAAAAGACGCGACAAGTCGAACCGGGACGCCAACCACCGGATCCCGCCAGCCACCGAGCCACCCGGCAGCCACTTTCACCACACCGCCGGAACACCCGCAGCAGCCTCGCTCAGGCGGGGACGCCGTTCAGTAGGCCCAGGTGGTCGAGGGTGGCGCGGAGCACGGTGACGTCGGCGGGGTCGGCTTCGACGAGCGGGAGGCGCAGGCCGCCGACCTGGTGTCCCAGCAGGTTGAGCGCCGCCTTGACGAGGATCGGGTTGCTGTCCAGGAACAGCACGCGGTAGATCTCCCGCAGCGAGGCGTCGAGCTCGGCGCGGTGCTCGGGTTCGTCGACCATGCGGCGCATCTGGTCGCCGACCACGTGGCTGGCCACCGAGATCCCGCCACAGCCGCCCAGGTCCAGGGTGCGGGCGAACGTCTCGTCGTTGCCCGTGTACAGCCCGAGGCCGTCGACCAGTGCCAGGTTGTCGTTGTTGGACTGCTTGACGTAGTCGATGTGCTCGATCTGGGCCAGCTCGGCGAGCAGCTCGTTGGGCAGGTCGAGCACCACCCGGGACGGGATGTTGTAGAGGATCACGGGCTTGTCGGTGGCCACCGCGATCTCTCGGTAGTGGGCGACGAGGCCGCGCCGGTTCGGCTTGTTGTAGTACGGCGTCACCGAGAGGATCGCATCGGCGCCCAGCTCGGTGGCACGTTCGGTCATGTACGCCGAGTGGCGGGTGTTGTTCGACCCGGTGCCGGCCACGATCACGGTGCCCGGCGGGCGGTGCCGGCAGGCCAGCTCGACGAGCCGCAGGTGCTCCTCACTGAGCAGGGTGGGCGCCTCACCCGTGGTGCCGCAGACCACAAACCCGTCGGACCCGTGCGCGGCCAGGTGGTACATGAGGTCCACGAAGGCCTGCTCGTCGACGGCCAGCGTGTCGTCGAACGGGGTGACGATTGCGGTGAGTAAGGCACCTAGCGACATGCCCGACAGCTTCCCTCGTCCCACCCCGGGCTGTCGAACCGCATTAACACGATTCGACCGCCCCGCGATCTCCCGAAACCCGCCGGCCGGACGACCCCGACCGCGCGTACCACCGCTGAGGTGGGGATTCACCGCCTGAAATAGATCTCGCGTATACCGGCCGTCCACCGGGAATGCCTAACGTCGGGCCAATGCATCCGGACGAGGACGTGACCTTTGCGCCGCCGCGGGATGTCCCGCTCCTCGGCGCTGTCCTAGAAGAGGACGGTCCTGAGGAGGGCCGCGTGCTGGAGTTCCTCGGCCGCGTGGTCGCGGACACCGGGGCCGCGTTCGCCGGCCTGTCCACCTCGCTGGGCGACCGGCTCGGGCTGTACCGGGCGATGGCCGGCACGGGGCCGGTCAGCTCGGCGCGGCTGGCTGAGCGCACGGGGCTGGTCGAGCGGTACGTGCGGGAGTGGCTCGCCGCGCAGGTGGCCGGCGAGTACGTGCGCTACGACCCCGGCACCGACACCTACCTGCTGCCGGACGAGCACGCCGCCGTGCTGGCCGACCCGTCGTCGCCTGCGTACGCGGTCGGCGCGTTCGGCATGCTCAAGGCGCTGTACAGCACCGAGGACGCGCTGGCCGAGACGTTCCGGGGCGGCAAGGGCGTCGGCTGGCAGGACCACGACCCGGAGCTGTTCGAGGGAGTCGCGCGGTTCTTCCGGCCCGGTTACGCGGCGGCGCTCGTGTCGGAGTGGCTGCCGGCGCTCGGCGGGGTGCTGCCGAAGCTGACGCAGGGTGCCTCGGTCGCCGACGTCGGCTGCGGCCACGGGCACTCGACGTTGCTGATGGCGCAGGCGTTCCCGTACTCGCGGTTCCACGGGTTCGACTTCCACGGCCCGTCCATCCGCACGGCCCGGCGGCTGGCGGACGAGCAGGGCATGGGCGACCGGGTCAGCTTCGGCGTTGCGCCGGCCCAGGAGTTCGCGGGCGAGGACTACGACCTGATCACGTTCTTCGACTGCCTGCACGACCTCGGCGACCCCGGCGGGGCGCTGCGCCGCGCCGAGCGAGCCCTGGCGACCGGCGGCACCTGCATGATCGTCGAGCCGAACACCTCGGCGAACGTGCTGGACAACGTCAACCCCGTCGGGCGGGCCTTCACGGCGTCCTCGGTGATCCTCTGCCTGCCCACCGCGATGGCGCAGCACGGCCCGCACGCGCTGGGCAACCACGCGGGCGAGGACGTGCTGCGCGAGCTCGCCGAGGCGGCGGGACTGCGCGGCTGGCGGCTCGCCGCCCAGACCCCGGCCAGCCGCGTCTACGCGGTCACGCGCTGACCCCACGGGCCGGGGCCGCCTCAGGGCAGGTGGACGTACTCGTACTCGAACGGCTGGCCGTTGATGCCGTTGGACGGCGGGGCGATCCAGCCGGCGATCTTGCCTGGCTCGTACACCGGCCGCATCAGCGAGCGGACGTGCGCCTTGTCGCCCTCGGTGGGCAGCCAGGCGTCCTCCTTGGCCTGCCAGGAGTCAGCGCCGACCACCTCGCCGCCCGGCGTGATGTGGTGGTCGGAGAAGATGCCGACCTGCCGGTTGAAGCCGACGTGCGGCAGGTGCAGCCTGCGGTCGATCCCGGCCTGCTCGAGCACCCGGTTCCACCGCTTCATGCCGCTCTGGCAGTCCTTGACGTACTCCGTGCGCAGGTCGTGGTTCAGCGCCAGCAGCGCGGGCACCTCGTCGGTGGTCAGCACGCCGTCGCGCACGACGTCGACGCGCGCGCCGTCCTCGGTGAGCAGGTGGTCGTCGCGGCGGCGTTCCTCCTGCCACCGGCCCTTGAGCCCGGCGGTGAAGTAATTCGCCGCGTTCGTGGACTGCTCGGAGCCGAACAGGTCCAGCGAGACCGAGTAGTGGAAGTTGATGTACTTCTGGATCACGTCCAGCGGGATGCCGCCGTGCGGCGCGACCTCCTCGGTGTCGTGCTCGCGCATCAGCTCGGCCGTCCGGCCCACCACCCGGTCCACCCCGGTGGTGCCCACGAACATGTGGTGCGCCTCCTCCTTGAGCATGAACTCGCAGGTCCGGCTCAGGGGGTCGAACGCCGACTCCTTCAGCGTGCCGAGCTGGTACTTGCCGTCCCGGTCGGTGAAGTAGGTGAACATGAAGAACGACAGCCAGTCCGGGGTCTCCTCGTTGAAGGCACCCAGGATCCGGGGCGAGTCGAGGTCACCGGAGTTGCGTTGCAGCAGCGCCTCGGCCTCCTCGCGGCCGTTGCGGCCGAAGTAGGCGTGCAGCAGGTACACCATCGCCCACAGGTGCCGCCCCTCCTCCACGTTGACCTGGAACAGGTTGCGCAGGTCGTAGAGCGACGGGGCGGTCTCCCCCAGCCTGCGCTGCTGCTCGACGCTGGCCGGCTCGGTGTCGCCCTGGATGACGATCAGCCGCTGCAGGTCGGCCCGGTACTCGCCGGGCACCTGCTGCCAGACCGCTTCGCCCTTCTGCTCCCCGAAGGCGATCCGCCGGTCGGCGTTGCGCTCGGCGAGGAACACGCCCCAGCGGTACTCCTCCATGGCCACGTGGCCGAAGTGTGCCCAGCCCTCGCGGCCGACATCGACCGCGGTGCGCAGGTAGACGTCCTCGGTCGGCAGCGCCGGGCCCATCGTCTTCCACCAGTTCAGGAAGTTGGGCTGCCAGGACTCCAGCGCGCGCTGCAGCTTGCGGTCGCCGGCGAGGTCGACGTTGTTCGGGATCTTCTCGGTGTAATCAATGGACACGGTTGCTCATCCCTCAGACGCGCTTGCGGTCGAATTCGGCCCGCCGGCCGGTGCCGTAGCGGCGCAGCGCGCCCTCCGGGCCGGACGCGTTGGGTCTCACGAAGATCCAGTTCTGCCACGCGGTGAGCCGCGAGAAGATCCGCGACTCCATCGTCTCCGGGCCGACGAAGCGGTGGTTCGCCTCCATCCCGGTCAGCGCGTCGGGTGAGAGCGAGGCGCGCTCCTCCAGCATGATCCGCACCTCGTCCTCCCAGTCGATGTCGTCCGGGGCGTCGGTGACCAGGCCCAGCTCCAGTGCCTCGGCGGCCAGCAGCCGGCGCCCGGTCTCCTGGCGCAGCTTGGCCAGGTAGTCGTCGTCACCGTAGAACCGCGAGCCAAGCCGGGACAGGCCATTGGACATCGGGAACGCGCCGAAGTTGGACTCGGAGAGCACCAGCTGGGCGGGCTCGCCCTCCTCGGCATCCTCCTCGAGCAGGCCGTCCAGCATGTATTGCCGGTCGCAGGCCAGCGCCAGCTCGAGCAGCGCGCCCGCGAAGCAGGAGCCCGGCTCGATCAGCGCGACCAGGCTGCGCGAGGTCACATCCAGCCGCTTGAGCACGCGCTTGAAGTAGTGCCGGACCTCGTTGACCAGCCAGTCGCCCCGAGTGGCCGAGCCCTGGTTGGCCGAGGAGCCGGAGTGCTCGGCGATGACCCGCTCGAAGGCCAGCGCGTCCTCGACGTCACCCCTGGTCCGGATCACCCAGGTACCCAGCTCCAGCTCGTTGGCCCGCAGCCAGAGGATCAGGTCGTCCAGCTCGCGGGTCATCGCCAGTGGCCAGAACTCGGCGCCCAGCTCGTGCACCCGCTCGACGGTGTCCGGCACGTCCCCGGTCGGGCCGGCCACGGTGATCTCCACCTGGCCCTGCTCCCGGTCCAGCTTCGCGGTGACGTGCCGGTAGCGGATCTCGTCCTCGGTGCGCACCGGCTGCAGCGGCGGCAGTGCGATGCCGGCGACATCCGTGGGCCGGCTCGACCGCGCGGCGGCCTCGGCGGCGCGCTCGGCGACCGTCTCGTCCCACTGCCGCTTCGGGATGACCTCGTCGACCAGCTTCCACTCGACGGCCTGCTTGCCACGGACACCCTCGGCCTTCGTGGCGAACACGTCGGCGCGGTCCTTGCGCACCCGGCGCTTGTCGGTGACCCGCGTCAGGCCGCCGGTGCCCGGCAGCACTCCCAGCAGCGGCACCTCGGGCAGCGACACGGCGGAGGAGTTGTCGTCGATCAGCAGGATCTGCTCGCAGGCCAGCGCCAGCTCGTAACCGCCGCCCGCGGCCGTGCCATTCACCGCCGCGAGGTACGTCTGGCCGGAGTTCGCGGTCGCGTCCTCCATGCCGTTGCGGGTCTCGTTGGTGAACTTGCAGAAGTTCACCTTCCACGGGTGGCTCGACTGGGCCAACATGCGGATGTTCGCGCCGGCGCAGAAGTTGCGGTCCTTGGCGCTGGTCACCACGACGGCGCGCACCTCGGGATGCTCGAACCGCAGCCGCTGCGTCGCGTCGTACAGCTCGATGTCCACGCCGAGGTCGTAGGAGTTCATCTTCAGCTCGTAGCCCGGGACCAGGCCGCCGTCCTCCGCGATGTCCAACCGGAGGTAGGCGACCCCGGTCTCGGCACTGCCCTGGAGGTCGAGCTTCCAGTGCCGGTAGTGCCCGGGACTGGTCTGGAACGACACCTGCGGTTCGTCGGAGCTCATTCTCGTCCGCTTCCGTCGGCTGTGGTGGGAGTCTGGTCAATACTCTACAGAATTCTCGCAGTCCGTCAAGAGTGTGTAGACATTCATGAGGGCGGCCGGGCGCGCGCACGGCCGGCACGGCACGGCCGGCACGCCACACATCGTCGTAGCGCCCCACACACCGCTGAACCTGTGTGCCGCGCTACCGCGGTGTGTGCGCTGCACGGTTGGGGTCGACTCGAACCGGGAGTTGATCACCGGGCGGATAACCGCGGAATCCAGCGACTCGGCCTGCAAAATCCAGCGACTCGCGCCATAGGATCTGGCGAGGGCGGGCAGGTTACGTGGGGCGGCGGGTCAGGACGGCTTTGGCCATGGTTACGTGGACCGCGTCGACCATTTGGCCGGCCACCAGGCCTACCCCGGCTTCGGCGGCCGCCAGTACCGCGCGGGCGTGCTCGATCTCGGCCTCCGACGGCGTGAAGACCTCGTGCGCGATGCCGACCTGGATCGGGTGCAGGCAGATCTTGCCGGGGAAACCGAGCGCGCGGGCCTGCTCGGCGTCGGCCCGGAACGCCTCGGCGTCGTGCACCGCGACCACCACCTGGTCCAGCGCGGGCACCCCGGCCAGCCGCGCGGCCAGGCACACCTGCGAGCGGGCGTAGAGCACCTCGGTGCCCTCGCGGGTACGGCGACCGCCGAGGTCGGCGATGTAGTCCTCGGCGCCGAAGTACGCCGCGTCGGGCCGCTCGGCGAGCAGGGTCCGGGCGTCTGCGACGCCGAGCGCGCTCTCCAGGCCGACGATCACCAGCGCCCCGGCCGGCAGTGCGGCCCGCAGCGCGGTGAGCTCGCCCGGGTGCTCGTACTTGGGCAGCACGACGCCGTCCAGGTGGCCGGCCCCGATCGCGGTGGCCGCGGCGGCCACGTCGGCGTCGTACCACGGTGTGCCGACCCCGTTGATCCGCAGCAGCACGCGGTCGACGCCGGGGCGCTCCGCCGCGAGCGCACTTGTCGCGGTGTCGCGCGCCTGCTCCTTGGCGGCCGGGGCCACGGCGTCCTCGAGGTCGACGATCACCGCGTCCGGCCGGCTGCGCGCCACCTTGGCCAGCATGTCCGGCCGGTGTCCCGGCACGAACAGCACGCTGCGCGGGCTGAACCCGGTCACGCCGTGTCGGCTGGACCCGGTCACGCCGTCTGGCCCGGTCACGCTGTCCGCGCTCGACCCGGTCACGCGGACGGCTTCCGGGCGACCAACGACTTCAGGGTCGCCACGAGCACGTCCTCGCCGCGTTGGTTGCGGACGGTGAACCGGGAGGTGACCACGCCGGCATCCTCCCCCTTCGGCTCGAGCGCGAGCACCTCGGTCGCCACGTGCAGGGTGTCGCCGATCCGGGTGGGGGCGACGAAGCGCAGGTTGTCGATGCCGTAGAAGGCCTTCATCGCCGGCGGCCAGAACGTGACCAGCCCGAGCGCCACCGACAGCACCAGTGCCCCGTGCGCGATGCGGGCGCCGAAGCGCTCGTCGGCCGCCGCGTACTCGACGTCGGTGTGGATCGGGTGCCAGTCACCGGAGAACATCGCGAAGTTGACCAGGTGTGTCTCGGTGATCGTGCGCCCGCCGGTCACGTGGATGTCGCCGACGGAGGTGTCCTCGAAGTACGCGGTGATCAACTGCTCTCCTCGAGATCCGAAGGGCGCCGGTGCATCAGGCCGGTGCGCCTGGCCTGGCAGACGAGCTCGTCGCGCTGGTTGTAGGCGCGGTGCTCGAAGACGACGATGCCGGCGTCCGGGCGCGACCTGGACTCGCGCGCCTCGACGACCTCGGTCTCCACCCTGACCGTGTCCCCCGGGAACACCGGCGCGGGAAACCTGATCGCGTCCATGCCGAGCTGGGCCACGATGGTGCCCAGCGTCAGCTCCGGCACAGAGAGGCCGACCACCAGCGCCACGGTGAACATGCTGTTGACCAGCGGGCGGCCGAACTCGGTGCCGGCGGCGTAGTCGGCGTCCAGGTGCAGCGGCGCCGGGTTCATCGTCATGGTCGTGAACAGCACGTTGTCGGTCTCGGTCACCGTGCGCCGGGTGGCGTGCTGGACAACCGTGCCGACCTCGAGCTGTTCGAACCAGCGCCCGGTCACCGGACGTGCGGTCATGCCCCGTTCCTCTCTGTGGTCTTGCTGGGTTCGCCGCTGAAGTCCGGCGCGCGGCCGGACCGGAACGCCGCGAGCCCCTCGGCGGCGGCCGGTGAGTCGCGCAAGTGCTCGACCAGCGTGGCCCGCTCGGCGACCAGCGCGTCCGACAGGTGGGCCGGCGCCTCCGTCGACGCCCGGTAGAGCCGCTTCTGGGCGGCCAGCGCCGAGCGGCTGTGCCGGGACAGCCGGGCGACCAGCTGCTCCAGCGTCGCCTCCAGGTCGGCCGGCGGCGCCACGTGGCTGACCAGGCCCCACTCGAACGCGGTCGCGCCGGAGATCATCTCGCCGGTGTAGAGCAGGCGGCGGGCCAGCGCGGCGGGCAGTGCTCGAGGTAGCCGCACCGACCCGCCGGCGCCGGGGAGCAGGCCGTACTCCAGGTGCCGGTCGCCGATCCGTGCGTCGGTGGCCACGACGGCGAGGTCGGCGGCCAGCAGGAGCTCGCAGCCGCCGGCCAGCGCGTAGCCCTCGACGACGGCCACCGACACGAACGGCCCGGCCGCCAGCACGTCGACCACCGCGCCGATCTCCACCAGGTACCGCTCGACCGCGTCGTCGGCCCCGAGCAGGGTCTCCAGGTACTTCAGGTCGGCGCCGGCGGACAGCGTGCCGCCTGCCCCGCGCAGCACCAGCACCGAGCAACCGGCCGCCGTCGCGGTGTCGAACGCCGCGCGCAGCCCGGCCAGCACGGCGGGGCTCAGCGCGTTCAACGCCTTCGGCCGGTCGACCAGGACGCGCGCCACCGTCCCGTCCACCTCGACGACCACGTCCACGGTGCTCCCTTCAGGACCCGTGAGTGGTATCGGTCGCTAATAGCGACCAAGACCACTCACGGGGTCTAGCGGCGGATGGTGATGCCAGCTCTTTCGCGGTCCCAGAACTCGGTGCGGCGGGCCGCCGCGTCCTGTTTGAGCTTGTACTTCTCGATCTTCTCGCTGGGCGTCTTCGGCAGCCGGTCCAGCAGTTCCAGATAGCGCGGGACCATGTAGTACGCCATGTTCGCGGCGCAGAACTCGATCACCTCGGCGAAGTCCAGCCGGGTGCCGGGCGCGGGCACGAGGTACGCCATCACGTCGTCCTCGCCCAGCTCGGAGGGCACGGGCACGGCGGCGGCCTCGAGCACGGCAGGGTGGCGGCAGAGCACCATCTCGACCTCGTAGGCGGAGATGTTCTCGCCCCGGCGGCGGATGGCCTCCTTCTTGCGGTCGGAGAAGTACAGGTAGCCGTCCGTGTCCAGGTGGCCCCGGTCGCCGGTGTGGAACCAGCCGTCGGTGTGCGCTGCCGCCGTGGCGTCGGGCATCTTGTAGTAACCGAGCATCACGCTGCCCGGTTCGGTCGGCCGGATGCAGATCTCGCCGACCTCGCCGGGCGGCAGCACGCGCTCCTCGACGCCGTCGGGGTCCGGGTCGTCGGACACGATGCGCACGCCCATGTAGTCGCGGACCTTGCCGGCCGAGGGCACCTTGTCGCCGGGCTCGTCGGGGCCGAACACGGTGACCGCGCAGTTCTCCGTCATGGCGTACACCGAGGTCACCGCGATGCCGTAGCGCTCGGCGAACCCGTCCACCAGCGTACGGGTGATCGGCACCAGCATCGCGCTGCGCACGTGGTGGTCCCGGTCGCGCGGAGACGGCGGCAGCTGCCAGATGATGTTGGCCATCGCGCCCAGTGCGTTGAACACCGTCGCGCCGGACTCCCGGACCTCGTCCCAGAACCGCCGCGCGGAGAACCCCGGCGAGAGCGCCACAGACGCCTCCGCCCACAGCGCGGCGTAGATCGTGAACCACAGCGCGTTCGCGTGGAACACCGGCAGGCACGTGTAGAGCACGTCGTCGGGGCGGTACCGGGTCAGCGAGGCCATCTGCCGGCCGACCGCGTGGCCCTGCGAG
>DATAYB010000197.1:0-17635 GCA_036272795.1 Pseudonocardia sp. | reverse complement strand
CGGATCGGGCCCCGGCGGGGCGGCGGTCATGCCGAGGGCCCGGTCGGCGGGGGCGCCACCGGCGGGTGACCCAGCAGGCCGAGTGCGAACTGGGCGTACTCCGTGGCGATCCGTTCAGGAGTGGTCGGCCCGCCGAGGCGGAACCACTGCGGCAGCGACGTACACATGGTGGCGATCGCGCGGCCGGCGTGCCTCGGGGTGGGCGTGCGCAGGGCGCCGTCCGCGATGGCCGCATCGATGGCGTCGTCGAGCAGGTGCTGCACGTGGTTGCGGAGCTCGGCGATGCGCCGCCGGTTCCCCGGTTCCAGGCTGCGCATCTCGCTGGCGCCGATGAACGCCAGCTCCCAGCGGTGGGTGTGGAACAGCGCGAGCGCCTCCACCATCAGCCGGACCCGGTCCGACCCGTCGGTGCCGTCCCCGCCGTTCCCGCCGTCCCGCGCCGCCGCCAGCAGCCGCCACGTCAGGTCGTCCATGGCCAGGTCCAGCGTGATCACCAGCAGCTCCTGCTTGCTGGCGTAGTGGTGGTACACGCCGGGCACGCTGATCCCGGCGAGCCGCGCGATGGAGCGCATCGTCGCGCCGTGGTAGCCGGTACGCACGAACGATGTGATCGCGGCCGCCAGCACCGGGTCGAGCCGCAGCGGCCCGAAGCTGCGCCAGTCGCCGCGCTCCCCGGTCCCGCGCCCGCTGCCAGCCGGTACCGCGTGGGCCGGGGTGCCGGCCCCGGGCGCGCCCCCGGACGCGTCGAGCAGCTGGGCGGGCGCGATGTCCAGCACCTCGGCGATCTCGCGCAACCGGCTGACCGCGAGCTCGGTCTTGCCGGTCTCGATGGCGTGCAGGGTGGCCGCACTGACCCCGATCCGCCGCGCGAGCTCGCGCAGCGAGAGGCCGGTGGCCAGCCGCGACTGTCGTACGGTGTGCCCGGGCCCCCCGATGGCACGCCCGTCGCGCACCGCCGACCGCCCCGTCGTCCGCCCTGCCGACCGGACCGCCATCTGTTCAGGCTAGCCGAACACGCCAGCCATCTGGCGCAGCGTTTTCCGGCGATTTCCGCGTTGCACACCCACCCGGCCGGTGACAGGGTGGCTTGGGCCATCACGCCGGCCGAGCGAGCGGTCGGTAGTCCCTGGCCCGGTAGTTCCTGGTACAGCGTCGAACCAGCATTCAGGAAGGTAGCGCTCAATGGCTGAGCAGCACAGCGTGGAGGACCTGCTCCGTGACGCCCCGTCGAACTGGGGCAAGTGGGGTGACGACGACGAGTTGGGCTCGCTGAACTATCTGACCCCGGCCGAGGTGCTGCGCGGCGTGCAGCACATCAGGTCCGGCAATGTCTTCACGCTGCAGCGGCTGATCGGCGATCCGAAGGGCGACCCGGTGTGGCCCGGACGCAGCCCCGCCTCCCGCACCATGATCATGGACGAGGCGACCTGGGACTCGCCGGACGCGCCCCAGTTCCCCGGCGGGCTGCACTACGCCGACGACAAGATCGAGGCCTTCCTGCAGGGCTCCACACAGTACGACGCACTCGGTCACGTCTGGTACGGCGGCAAGATCTGGAACGGCTACGACGCGCGGACCACCATCGGCGGGCTGGACAAGGCCAGCGTGGAGCCGATCGCGCAGCGCGGCGTCGTCGGCCGGGGTGTGCTGCTGGACATCGCCCGCTTCCGGGGCAAGGAGAACCTGGACAAGGGTGAGGCGTTCGACCACAACGAGCTCGAGGCGTGCGCCAAGGCGCAGGGGCACACGATCGAGAAGCATGACGTGCTGCTGATCCGGACGAACTTCCTGAAGCTGTTCTTCGAGCAGGGCGAGAAGTTCTACGAGAACTTCAACGAGCCGGGCCTGACCTACAGCCCGGAGCTGGTCCGGTGGTTCCAGGAGCGGGAGATCCCGAACCTGGTCACCGACACCATTGCGAACGAGCTCACCTACGAGCCGGAGACCGGGATCGCGCTGCCGCTGCACTGCGCACTGATGCGCAACCTCGGCGTCACGCTCACCGAGATCTGTGACCTGGAGAAGCTCGCCGCGAGCTGCGCCGACGACGGCCAGTACACCTTCCTCTATGCGGCCGCGCCGCTGAAGGTGCACCGCGCCACCGGCTCCCCGGTCAACCCGCTGGCGATCAAGTGACCGAGGGGCACCGATGACCGGGTACACCGACCGCCCCTGGTTGGCCCGCTACTCCGACGGCCTGCCGGCGGACCTGGAGACGGAGTACGGCACGCTGCTCGAGCTGTTCAACGCCTCGGTGGCCCGCGCGCCGGACACCGAGGCGATCCGCTATTTCGACGGGGTGCTCACGCTCGCGGAGCTGGACGCGGCGTCCGACGCGCTGGCGGTCGGGCTCGCCGCGCAGGGCTTCGCGCCGGGCGACCGGCTCGCGGTGTACGTGCAGAACAACCCGGCGTTCGTGGTCGGGCTGCTCGGCGCGTGGAAGGCCGGCGGCGCGGCCGTCGCGATCAACCCGATGAACAAGGCCCGCGAGCTGACGTACCTGCTCACCGACTCGGGGGCCACCGCGCTGCTGTGCCTGGAGGAGCTCTACGAGACGGTCGCCAAGGGGGTGCTGGACACCGGCGAGACGCAGGTCCGATCGGTGATCACCGCCTCGGCGCTGGACTGGCAGACCCGCAACGACCCGAGGCTGTTCGCCGACACCCGCAAGACCCGCCACGAGGGCACTCTCGACCTGCTGGAGCTGATCGAGGGCAACGCCGGTCGTAAGCCCGAGGCGCAGGCGCCGAAACCGGACGACATCGCGATCCTGACCTACACCTCCGGCACCACCGGTGTGCCAAAGGGCGCGATGAACACGCACGCCACGATGTCCTTCAACGCGCAGACCTACCGCGAGTGGATGGGCCTGACCACGGCGGACAGCGTGCTCGGGGTCGCGCCGCTGTTCCACATCACCGGACTGATCGGGCACGTCGCGCTGGCCCTGCTGGTGCCGTTCCCACTGGTGCTGGCGCACCGGTTCCACCCGGACGTCGTGCTCGACGCCATCCGGGAGCACCGGCCGACCTTCACCGTCGGTGCGATCACCGTGTTCATCAGCCTCGCCGGGATCGACGGCGTGACCAAGGACGACTTCGCCTCGTTCCGGATGCTCTACTCCGGCGGGGCGCCGATCGCGCCTGCTGTGACCGACCGGTTCGAGGGGCAGACCGGGCTCTACATCCACAACATCTACGGCCTGACCGAGACGAACTCGCCGTCGCACGGGGTGCCCCTGGGGGCCAGGGCGCCGGTCGACCCGAACTCCGGCGCGCTCTCGGTCGGGGTGCCGGTGTTCAACACGGTGGTCCGGATCCTCGGTGAGGACGGCGAGGAGGTCCCCGTCGGCGAGATCGGCGAGATCGCCACGTCCGGCCCGCAGGTGGTGCCCGGCTACTGGAACAAGCCGGAGGCGACGGCGGCCTCGCTGCCCGGTGGTGAGCTGCGCACGGGCGACGTGGGCTTCATGGACGCCGACGGCTGGTTCTACCTGGTCGACCGCAAGAAGGACATGATCAACGCGGCCGGCTACAAGGTGTGGCCGCGCGAGGTGGAGGACGTGCTCTACGGCCACCCGGCAGTGCGCGAGGCCGCCGTGGTCGGCGTGCCGGACGAGTACCGGGGCGAGACGGTGAAGGCGTTCGTCTCGCTGCGGCCCGGCGTCGAGGTGACGGAACGGGAGCTGATCGACTACTGCAAGGCCAACATGGCAGCCTACAAGTACCCGAGGTCGATCGAGTTCATCGACGAGCTGCCGAAGACTACGACCGGCAAGATCCTGCGCCGCGAGCTGCGCGACCAGGCGGCTCGCTGACCCCGTGAGTGGCGAGTTGGGTCAGGGCCCGACTCGCCACTCACGGGTCAGTGGCTGACCGCGCCGATCCGCTCGCCTGGCACGCCGATGGGGTTAGCCCGGACCTCGGCGGAGTTCGTCTCCGGCAGCTTCCAGGCGCACAGGATCGTGATGCATGCGGCCAGCGCGATGTACGCCGACACGAGTGCCGTCGAGCCGGTGCTGGCGATCAGGAACGTGGTGAGCGCCGGGGTGCCGCCGCTGACCGTGATCGCGGCCAGCTGGTAGGCCATCGAGACGCCGCTGTAGCGGACGTTCGGCGCGAAAAGCTCACCGAGGTACGCCGCCAGCGGCCCGTAGCCGATCGACTGGAACACCCCGGCGACGGTCACCGAGACGAACACGAGCGCCAGCGTGGCACTGTTGATCAGCCAGAAGTAGGGGAAGGCCCAGAGCAGCATGCCCAGCCCGCCGAGCAGGATCACCGGCCGCCGCCCGAACCGGTCGGACAGTTGCCCGCCCAGTGCGATGAACGCGAACGTCGCCAGGCTCGACAGCATCGAGCAGACCAGCAGCCCGTCGCGGCTCATGCCCAGCTGGTGGGTGCCGTAGCTGAGCAGGCCGGCTGTGCTGATGTAGAACAGCGCGTTCGTGCCGGCGAGCAGGCCGGCACCCATCAGGATCCGCCGCCAGCTGCCGCGCAGCACATCGGCCAGGGGCGCCGAGGCGATCCGCCGCTGTGTCACCTCCGCATCGGCCTGCTCGCTGAGCTGGCGGAACACCGGCGTGTCCTCGACCCGGCGCTGGATGTACAGCACCACCGGCGCCATCACCGCGCTGCAGAAGAACGGGATCCGCCAACCCCAGCTGATGAACTGCTCGTTGGTCAGCGTCGCGGTGGCGACCAGGAACACCGTCGTCCCCAGCAGCGAACCGAACGGCACGCTCATCTGGCCGAACGTACCCGCGAAGCCCCGGCGCTTCGGCCCCGTCGACTCGGTGAGCAGCAGCACGATGCCACCCCACTGGCCACCGCACGCCAGCCCCTGGATGAACCGCAGCGCGACCAGCAGCACCGGCGCGAGCACACCGATCGTCGCCGCCCCCGGCAGGGCGCCGATCAGGAAGGTGGACGCGGTCATCAACCACAGGCAGAAGGTCACCACCGGCTTGCGCCCGAGCCGATCACCGAAGTGCCCCGCGATCACCCCACCCAGCGGGCGAGCCAGGAACCCGGCCCAGAATGTGCTGAATGCCAATAACGTACCGGTCAGTTCCGTAGCGCCCGGAAAGAAGATCTTCGGGAAAGCCAGTGCCGCCGCCGTGCTGTAGAGGAAGAAGTCATACCATTCGATCGAGCTGCCGATCAGGCCTACCGCGAGCAGCTTGCGATGAGTGACGGCGAATCCGCTCGACATGAGGCGGCTCCTTTGCCTGAGGACTTTCCCGGGATTGAATGGCGGCGCGCGCCGACGGCGCGATCGGGCGCGGTCTGGCAGGGGGTCGCCAGGCCTGGCCGCGTGCTCGATGATCGGTAGAACTGTGCCCTGACGTGCAGTGATGATTCGAACACTAGATGTGGCCCACGGCTCGGGCAAGGCATTTGGTCGAGGCGTTATACGATCCGCACATTTACTTCCGGTGGGCGCTCGGGCGGTGAGGGCGCCGTGTCAGGGACGGATTTCCCGCGCGACATTGTACGGTCCGTCGGTGGCTCGGCCAATCGTGTGACGAGGTACTTGTGAAACGGAAATAATCACGACACGCGATCTTGGTCGATTAGTCATCCGACGTCTGGTGCCTGTGATGCGGCAATCCATTTCCGACCACATTCCGCGCTGCGGTCTCGACTGCGTTGAGTGATCAACTCAAGGTGACCGACGCGGATCCCGATCGAGGGCGACCGTGGCCGAACTCGGCGGGGTGCGGCCGGGGGCCGCCTGCGCGCGGCCGGGGGCCGCCTGCCTGTGGTTACCGAGCTGCACACGATGCAGGTTTTTGGGCCGCTCAAGGTGCCTGGTGTGGAGTTCGGTAACGCGCGGCAGCTCCGAGCCGGCCTCGTCGTGTCGGCCTCGTCGTGTCGGGCTCGCCGTTCCGGCCGCTCGCTCGTTCCTGTCGACTTGTCGTTGGAAGTGGACGTGACAAGTCGTTCTTGTCGTCGGAAATAGACACGACAAGTGGGGTCTGGGGCGGCGGTTAGGGGCACGGGGCGGCGGCCCCCTGGAGCAGCGCCGGACGGCTGGGGCGGCGGCGGCTAGGGCGGCGGCTAGGGCGGCGGCGGTCGACCGGGGGCGGCGGTCGGCTGGGTCGGGCGCGGGGGGCTCAGCAGCGCTGCGGCTGCGGCTGCCTAGCGCGGGGCGAAGCCGGTACGGAGGGCGGCGATCAGGCGCTCGACGACCTTGGCGGCTTCGCCAGGGTCGTCGGAGTGCAGGCCGAGCACGGCGTCCAGGCCCGGCTGGCTCGGCGCGATCGCCAGGTGTGGCAGCCAGAGCATGAGCAGCGCGAGCAGTACCTCCACGTCGGCGTCCTGGTCGAGCTGGCCCTCGCGCCGGGCGGCGAGCAGCAGCGGCCGGAACACCGCGATGTAGTGCGCGTTCACGGCCGCCCGGATCGGGGTGCTGGCCGCCGGGTCGCGCTCGAGGTTGATCGCCGACGCCAGCGCCCGCTCTGCCGGATGGCTGGCGAAGTACCCCATCCAGTAGCAGCACGTATTGCGCAGCGCGCCGAAGAAGTCCGCCGACCACGGTTGCTGGGCGATCTCCTCCTCCATCACCGCCCGGATGCGCTGGCTGAGCGTCTCGCTCAGGTACGTGCACAGGTCGGCCTTGTCGGTGAAGTACTGGAACAGGCTGCCCTTGCTCACGCCCGCGGTGCGCGCGACCACGTTGAGGCTGCCCCGCGAGAAGCCCAGCGCCCCGAACTCCGCCTCGGCCGCGTCGAGCACGGCCTGGCGGCGGGCCGGTGGCAGTCGGAACCACGTCGCGGTGGGCATCTGTCCCCTCCTGTCGCCGTTGACCGTGCGGGTCGTGCGGGTCGTGCGGGTCGTGCGGGTCGCTGGGGGGACGCCGGATGTGCCTCGTTCGAGCGAGCCGAGAGCTGCCGGTCTGGGTGTTGTGCCTTACAGTGCGGAAAACCTAATATGACCGGCGGTCACATGACCAGTGGTCACGTCACCGAACGGGGTGGTCTCGGCATCGGGCACGGCGATGGTGGTTCGGCGTATCAGGGCGGCCCGGTCAGGCCGTCGGCGTCCGGATCTCTCGCAGCACCGCTTTGACCGGCCTTGTCCCCGGCACTCGAACCCTTGCCCCGGCTGTTCCCGGTGGCCCGCGACCGGGCCACCAGACGATCTCGAGGAGGAGATTCCGTGAAGACTCGCGGCGCTATCATTAGGCAGGCTCCGGGCAAGTACGAGGTGGTGGACCTCGAGCTCGATGATCCGCAGCAGGGCGAAGTGCGGGTCAAGATGGTCGCCTCCGGCATGTGCCACTCCGACGATCACATCGCCACCGGTGACATGCCGGTCGGCACCTATCCGTTCGCCGGTGGCCACGAGGGCGGCGGCATCGTCGACGCGGTCGGTCCGAACACCCCCGGCTTCGCACCCGGCGACAAGGTGATCTTCTCGTTCCTGCCGGCCTGTGGCCGCTGTAAGTGGTGCGCGACCGGTCACCAGAACCTGTGTGACCTGGGCGCGACGCTGCTGATGGGCTCCCGGTGGCACGACCCGACGAGCTTCCGCCTGCACATGGACGACGGCACCGCGGTCGGCCAGATGTGCGGCATCTCCACGTTCTGCGAGTACACCACCGTCGCGGTGGACTCGGCCGTCAAGGTTCCGGACGACACCCCGCTCGACAAGGCCTGCCTGCTGGGCTGCAGCGTCGGCACCGGCTGGGGCTCAGCCGTCAACACCGGCGAGGTGCGCCCTGGTGACACGGTGATCGTGCAGGGCGTCGGAGGTATCGGCATCAACGCGGTGCAGGGCGCGGCGCACGCCGGCGCGGCCAACGTGATCGCCGTCGACCCGGTGGCGTTCAAGCGCGAGACCGCCCAGTCGGTCGGTGCCACCCACGCCGTCGACAACATGGCCGAGGCCACCGAGATCGCGCAGAGCTTCACCAACGGCCAGGGTGCCGACGTCGCCATCGTGACCGTCGGCGTGATGAAGGGCGAGATCGTCGCCGAGGCGTTCGCGTCCATCCGCAAGCTGGGCACGGTCGTGGTGACCGGGCTGGGCGACCTCACCGAGGTCGGGATCCCCGTCCCGCTCGCCGAGCTGACCCTGATGGAGAAGAAGCTCAAGGGCTCGCTGTTCGGCTCGTCGAACCCGACCGCCGACATCCCCAAGCTGCTCGAGCTCTACCGCGCCGGCCACCTGAAGCTGGACGAGCTGGTCACCAACACCTACAGCCTCGACGAGGTGGCCCGGGGCTACGAGGACATGCACGCCGGCAAGAACATCCGTGGCGTGATCATCTACTGATCGGTCCGCTGGGCCGCCGAGCGCGGCCCCACGTCGGTTCGGCTGGACCCCGGTGCCCGGAGTCGTTTCGGGTGCCGGGGGTCCAGCTTCACGAAGACCAGGAAGTACGAGTGGTTCTTGCGGGCGTGCTCCTGCCGCAGCAGCCGGGCGATCCCCGGGCGGTTGGGCCGGATCACGATGAACAGGTCCTTGCAGTAGAAGCCGGCGTCGGTGTAGGCGTTAATCAGCTCGACGTGGGTCAGCCGCTGCCGGTTCGCGCTGACCTCGTCCTGGCACTTGACGATGAACACGCCGTGGTTGCGCAGCACCCGGCCGGCCTCGGCGCCGGCGCGCAGGTACAGGTCGAGCACGGCCTCGTGGTAGCGCGGTCCCTGCTCCGGATCGGTCGCGGTGCCGTCGGAGTAACTGCTCCGGAAGGCGGCGTGGGTGCCGGCGCCGGCCAGGTGCTCGCGGTCGCGGCGGAACAGCCCCTCCATGTACGGCGGGTCCAGCACCACGCAGTCCAGCTCGCCGTCGGCGTAGGGCAGCTCGCGGCAGTCCACCCCGGTCTGCAGGTCGGTGGCGAGCAGCTCGTAGCGCCCGGCCGGGACCTTGCGCCAGAACGCCCCCTTGCCCCAGGTCACGTCCGCAATCCGGCTGCCCGGCGCTACGTGCAGGTCCAGGACCAGGGGAAACACGTCGGCGTTCGCGCCGACGTGGGCGCTCAGGGTGACGTCGGTGGTGGCCACGCCGGCCGGCCGCTTACGCTTCGCCGGCTCTTCGGCCGGAGGCTCGGTCAAGGGCTCGGTCAAGGGCTCGGTCAACGGCGAGGACCGCTCGGTGGACGCCCGTGTCATGGGTGCGGCCCTTCGCTGAGACGTACCTGCTCGCCGGCTGAAGCGCGCGTAGGTTATCAACGGTCCATCGAGGTGCAGGGAGGTCATGGGGTGCAGCCGTGCCAGGCCGCGATCCAGCGTCGGATCTTCACCCGGACGGCGAGCGCGACGCGCCGAACTCGACACGCGGTGCGCAACTGCGGACATCCATACGGGCCAACTCGGCCGGCCCGCGCACAAGATAGCCTGCGGGCGTGACGCCAGGTATTCGGGTGCTGACGGTGGCCAACCTCAAGGGCGGCAGCGCCAAGACGACGTCGGCGGCATTTCTGGCACACGCGTTCCACGAGCGTGGCCGGAAGGTGGTGCTGGTCGACGCCGACCCACAGGGCTCCGCGCTGCGCTGGCACGGGCTCGCCGACTGGCCGGTGCCCGCGCTCGGCCTGGCCTCCACGGCATTGCACCGGCAGCTCTGGGGCGTGATCGACCCCGAACGCTGGGACACCGTCGTCATCGACACCCCTCCACTGGAGGAGCGGGACGGCATCGTCGCGTCCACCCTGCGTGTCGCCACCGACGTGGTCGTGCCGATCGCGCCGACCATGATGGAGCTGGACCGCGTCGGCCCCGTGTTCAAGGCACTCGAGGACGCGGGCGGCCGCCGCGATGAGGACCCGACCGTGTCCGTTTTACTCACCCGCACGGTCGCGCACGCGACCAGCACGGAGACCGTCCGCGAGATCCTCGAGGGCCAGGGCCGCCGGGTGCTGTTCTCCACCGTGCCCCGGCTGGAGCGGTACGCGCAGGCGTTCGGCGCCGGCATCCCGGAGAAGGACGTGCCCTACGGAACCGCGGCCGAGGAGATCCTCGGGGGCTGGGGCCATTGAGCAGCGCCAACCGCAGGGCTGACCTCGCCGCCCGCGCCGCCGCCGTGGCGGGCTCGTCGGCGGGTTCCGGTTCCGGTACTGCGGAGTCGGCCGGCGCCGGCTCGGCCGAGACCGGGGAAGCCTCCGTCGAACACGTGTCACGGGTACCGAGGACGCGCCCGGTGCGGGTCACCGTGGAGCTCTCGCCGATGGAGCACAAGGCGCTGCGCCAGTGGTGCGCGCAGACCTCGGCCGACCTGGACCTGCCGGTCGTGGCCGGTGCCGAGGTGTTCCGAGCGTTGCTCAGCCTGATGCGCAACGACCCCGGCATGGCCGACCAGGTCCGCGCCGAGCTCGAGCGCACCGGCGGCAGCCGCCGCCGCCACTGACACCGCGAACCGCTCCGGACCGCTGTCCGCGAGTCGCGGTTGTTGTCGGGGTGAGTTGTGCGTTTTGTCAGGTGGGATTGGCGGGGCGCGTGCCGGGGCGTGCCGGGGGGCGGCGGTAACGTCGGGGTGTGTGCGCTGAGGTGGCTGACGACCGGCGGTGGCTGACGGCGGCGATCGAGCTGTCGAAGCGCTGCCCGCCGGTGGATCGGGCGTACGCGGTCGGCGCGGTGATCGTCGGGGCGGACGGCGGGCAGCTGGCCTTCGGCTACTCCCGGGAGACCGACGCGGTGGTGCACGCCGAGGAGTCCGCGCTGGCCAAGCTCGCGGGCTCGGGCCTCGATCTGAGCGGCGCCACCCTCTACTCGACGTTGGAACCCTGCTCGCAGCGGGCGTCGAGGCCCCGCAGCTGCACCCAGCTGATCCTCGACGCCGGTATCGGGCGGGTCGTGCTGGCCTGGCGTGAGCCGTCGCTGTTCGTGGCCGATGCGCAGGGCGCCGAGCTGCTCGCCTCGGCCGGGATCACCGTCGTCGAGCTGCCGGAGTTCGCCGAGGCCGCCCGCGCGGTGAATGCGCACCTGTTCCCATGAGCTCGAGGATCAGCGCCGGCCGGTGGGTGCTGCACCTGGACATGGATGCGTTCTTCGCCTCCGCCGAGCAGCTCACCCGGCCGACGCTGGCCGGGCGGGCGGTGCTGGTCGGCGGCCTCGGTCCGCGCGCGGTAGTGGCCGGGGCCAGCTACGAGTCGCGGGTGCACGGGGCGCGCTCGGCGATGCCGATGGCACAGGCCCGCCGGCTGGTGCCGGGTGCTGTGGTGGTGCCCGGCCGGATGGCCATCTACCGGGCGCTCAGCGAGCGGGTCTTCGGCGTGCTGCGCGCGGTGGACGGCACGGTCGAGCAGATCTCCGTCGACGAGGCGTTCATCGAGCCGGCCGACCTGGAGGGCGCACCGGTCGAGGCCGTCGAGCGGGCCGCCGAGGAGCTGCGCGCCCAGATCAAGACGGCGACCGGGCTGACGGCTTCGGTCGGCGCCGGCTCCGGCAAGCAGCTCGCCAAGATCGCGTCGACGATGGCGAAGCCGGACGGCGTGCGGGTTGTCGCGCACGGCACGGAGCGCGAGGTGCTGGCGCCGCTGCCGG
This sequence comes from Pseudonocardia sp., assembly GCA_036272795.1. Classification (GTDB taxonomy): domain Bacteria; phylum Actinomycetota; class Actinomycetes; order Mycobacteriales; family Pseudonocardiaceae; genus Pseudonocardia. Next base: position 6,147 of record DATAYB010000197.1, on the reverse strand, counting down.
TGCGCAAGCTGTGGGGGGTCGGGCCGGTCGCGGAGGCCACGCTGCACCGGTTCGGGGTGGAGACGATCGGTGAGCTGGCCGCGCTGAGCCTGCCGGAGGTGACCGCGCTGCTCGGCGTGGCGCTCGGTACGGAACTGCACGGTCTCGCCCAGGGGGTCGACCGGCGGCCGGTCGCCGAGCGCGGTGAGGCGAAGCAGGTCAGCGCCGAGACGACGTTCGACGCCGACCTCTCCGACCTCGCCTCGGTGCGCCGCTCCGTCGCCGAGATGGCCGAGCACGCCCACCGCAGGCTGCTCGCCTCCGGCCGCGCCGCGCGCACGGTCACGGTCAAGATCCGGGGTGCGGACTTCGCCACCCGCAGCCGCTCGGAGACGAGCCCGACCGCGAGTACCAGCCTCGCCACGCTGTCCGCCACCGCGCAGCGGCTGGTCGAGGGCGCGCTGCCGGAGTCCGGGGTGCGGCTGATCGGGGTGTCGCTGGCCGGGCTGACCGGGGCGGTGCAGCAGCAGCTGTTCGAGACGGAGTCGGACACCGAAGCGACGGCCGCCCAAGCCGGGGGAGGCAGCGCGGCCGAGCCGGTGGGTTCCGCCGGCTCGGGCGCGCAGCACGCCGCCACGGGGACGGTCGCCGGGTCACTCGATGTCCTGACGCCGGAGCTGCCCGATCCCGACTCCGCGCCGGCAGACTCGGTGCCGGCCGGCGATGCCCCGGCAGACTCGGTGCCGGCCGGCGGTGCCCCGCTCGGCGATGCCCCGGCCCCGGGTGCTCCGGCCGGCGGGGTGGCGACGCTGGTCAGCGCACCGGTGCAGGCACCGGCCGTGCGGGCCTGGCGTGCGGGGGACGACGTCAGCCACGAGCGGTACGGGCACGGCTGGGTGCAGGGCAGCGGTCACGGCAGGGTCACCATCCGCTTCGAGACGCGGAGCACCGGTCCAGGTCAGGCGCGCACGATGTCGGCCGACGACCCCGAGCTGGCCAGGGCAGATCCCATGGCCAGCCTCGACTGACCGGCCCCTAGCTCACCTCGAGGACGGCCTTGCCGAGCACCCGCCGGCCGCGCAGCGCCTCGACCGCCTCGTGCACCCGCTCCCAGTCGCCGAGCCAGCCGACCTGCGGGTCCAGCTGGCCGGCCGCCAGCAGGTCCGCCAGGTAGGCCAGGTCGGGGCCGGCCGCCCCGCCGACGGTGAACGCCTCGATCTGGGCGCCGCCGTTGTCGTGCCGCGCCTGCTCGAAGTCGATCGTGGTGGGCTGCCCGGACGCCATGCCGATGCTGAGGGCGAGTCCGCCGGGGGCGAGCAGCGCGTAGCTCCGCGACAGCAGCGCTCCGCCGACGTTGTCGAGCACGCCGTGCACGGGTTCCAGCACGTCGGCCAGCTCGGGGTCGACCGCCAGCGAGGCGGCACCCAGCTCGAGCAGCCCCTTGCCCCGCTCCGCCGAGCCGACCGACGCGATCACGTGCGCGCCGGCGCGCGAGGCGAGCTGCACGGCGAACCGCCCGACACCGCCCGACGCGCCGGTGACCAGCACACGCCGCCCGAGCACGGGGCCAAGCCGGCGCAGTGCCCGCAGCGCGGTGACCCCGGCGACGGGTAGCGCGGCGGCGTCCCCGTGCGAGACCGCGTCCGGCAGCACCGCCAGGTTCTCCACGTCGACCGCGCGCCGCTGTGCCCAGCCGCCGCTCCAGCCGAACGTGACCACCCGGGCGCCCACTCCCGGACCTTCGCCCGACGCGGCCGGGGCAACCACCACGCCCGACGCGTCCCAGCCGGGAACGAGGCCGACGGGACGCCCGGCGAGGTAGGTCACCTCGCCGAAGTTGAGGGATGTGGCGGCCACCTCGACCAGTGCCTGGGCAGGACCGGGTACCGGTTCCGGGACATCGCCGAGCCGGAGCCCGTGTGGCGCGGCCGGGTCATGGATCAGTGCTCTCATGCCAGCCATGTTCGACCGCGCCGCCCCGTCCCCGCCAGAGCTGCTGAGATAGCCACCGGCTATCGCAGCAGCTAGACCATCGAACAGACGCCGTCAGTCAGCCGATCACCTTCGAGATCCAGCCGACCAGGTCGGAGTCCACCTCGTCGCGGTTGGTCTCGTTGAAGATCTCGTGCCGGGCACCGGGGTAGACCTGCACGGTGACGTCGGTCAGGCCGGCCGCGCGGTAGCGGTCCACGAGTGGGTTGAGCAGGGCGAGGGCGCCGTTGACCGGGTCCGCGTCGCCGACCGCGATGTAGAGCGGCAGGTCGGAGCGGACCTTGGCGAGCTCGGCGGGGTCGGCGGGGCGGGCGGAGGCGGCGAACATGGCCTTGCCGGACGGGGTGTCGAGGCCGAAGCCGCAGCGCGGGTCCGCCACGTATGCGTCGACCTGGTCGTTGTCGCGGCTGAGCCAGTCGTAGTCGGTGCGCGGCGGCTGGAACGGTGCGTTGAAGGCGGACAGGTCGATCGGCTCGTCGAGGTTGAGGCCCGGCGCGAGCAGGTCGATCGCGGCGGTACCGCTGAGCACGGCGGCGCTGACCCGGTCACTGCTGTCCACCAGGTACTGCTGCACGGCGAACGAGCCCATGCTGTGCCCGATCAGCACGAGCGGCAGGTCAGGGTGGTCGGCGCGGACCAGGTCGGTCAGCCGGCCGATGTCGGCGACCAGCTCCGCCCAGCCGTTCTCACCGAGCACGCCGTAGTTCTCCGGCGACCCGGCGGTGGCGCCGTGGCCTCGGTGGTCCTGGCCGTACACGACCAGGCCGCGCGCGTTGAGCACCCCGGCGAGCTCGGCGTAGCGGAGCACGTGCTCGCCCATGCCGTGGGTCAGCTGCACCACCCCGGACGGGGTGCCGGACGGGTCCCAGCGGTAGGCGGTGATGGTGACCCCGCCCGAGGAGGGATAGCTCAGGGTGGTCGGGGAGGCTGCGCTCATCGTCGGTGCTGCTCCTTCGGCGCGGTTTCCTCGGGCACCGGACCTGACGGCAGTGCCCTGTGCAACGGCGGCGACCCGAGCGAGGCCGGGCGCCAGTGGGCACGCTACCCGTCCGGGGGCCGCGAAACCCGCCGCTCACGGCACGTTCCGCGACACTGAGCGACGCCGGCCAGGGATGTCTCCATCGAGCGATACCCCGGGCCCCCGACCGGTCCTAGACTCCGCGCCATGACAGGTACTTCGCCCACCGAGCACGGCCAGCCGAGCGGCCCGGACGGCGCCGATTCCGGTGGCCAGGGCCTCCCAAGCGGCTCGGTGAGCGACCGCGAGCGGCGTTTCCCCTGGCAGCTCGGGCTCTCCATCGTTGCCTGGGTGGTGCTCGGCGCGCTGCTCGTCGTCTCCGCGCTCGGCTCGAACTCCACCACCAGCGGCGCGGACCAGGCGAGCATCAGCAAGATCCAGGGCTCGCTCGGCGACTCGTCGGTGGCCACCGACTCGAGCGGACACCCGACGATCCTGCTCCTGCTCGGGTTGGCGGTGCTGCTGATGGCGCTGCTGCTGCTGATCGGGCAGGGCTGGGCCCGGTACGTGCTCGCCGTGCTCGGCGTGGTCGCGGTGATCCTGTTCGCGGTCGGTGGGCGGTGGGAGACGGTGGTCGCGTTCGCCGCGCTGGTGATCGGCACGGTGCCGCTGCTGGCGCCCTCGACCCACCGCTACCTCTCGTCCTGACGTAACTCTGAGCGGTCGAAACAGCCCCTACCAGGGTAATTGGTGGCTGGAATAGACGACCGCTAGACTATTGACTCATCGAGCTTCGGTTCGCGGTCGGCCAACGGTGGCCGCCAAGGCCAGCGACGGAGGTGTCGCGGATGAGTCAGCGTGCTGCTTGCGGGGCGAAGTCGTTGCGCGAGGCCGACACTGGCGCCCCCTGGGTCGTCACCGGTCACCGGCTCTCGCCTGCTCGGCTCGAGGAGACGCTCGAGCTGGCCGGCCGGGCGGGGGACCTGCTGGGCTGGCGAGAACCGCCCGACGGCGACCAGCTCGGTGACCACCACGCCGCCCGAGAGCTGTTGGCCCACGCCTGGCGGGAGTTGGTGGACCTCATCGCCGGCCCTCCGCCGCTGCCGGCCGACCGGCTCGGCGGGCTGGTCGGGCTGCTGCGCGAGCTCAAGGCCGTCGACGAGCGGGTCCGGGACGACCTGCTCGCCCGGCAGAGCTCGGCGGCGCAGTTGGTCCGCGAGGCGCTGAGCCAGCTCCGGGAGGTCGACACCGTCGCCGGCCTGGTGCACCGCGCCCCTGCCGCCGCCGCCAGCATCGGCTTCGACCGCGCGGTGCTGTCGCAGATCGACGACTCGATCTGGATCCCGGAGACCGCGTACGTGGCGGGCGACCCGGGCTGGGCGAACGAGATCCTGCACGCCGGCCAGCGCGACCTTCGCCTGCTGGACCGCTCACTCGTCGAGACCCAGATCGTCCGGCGCCTCCGCCCGCTGGTGGTCAACGACCTCGCCGACCGTCCCGACCTGAACCGCGCCATGGTGGACACCTCGATGACCCGCTCCTACGCGGCGGCGCCGATCGTCGGCTGGGGCCGGGTGATCGGTTTCCTGCACGCGGACTGCTACCACCAGCGGCGGAACCTGGACGAGATGGACCGGGACCTGCTCTGGATGTTCTGCGAGGGGCTCGGCACGCTGGTCACCCGGGCGGCCGCGCTGGACGAGCTGGCCCGGTTGCGGGGCGAGCTGGGTCGGCTGGCCGCCGGCACCGGCCCGGTCGGCCACGAGCGTGCCACCCGCGCAGAGCCAGCGACCCGCGGCCGGCCTGCCTCGAACGGCCGGCCCAGGAGTACCCCGAACGGCGCAGCGCGCCACGGCTCCGGCCGGCCCGACCACTGGGACGACGTGCGCGCCACGCCGGGGGAGCGGGCCGCCAGAGCCGAGGAGCGCGCGACCTCGCCCGGCGGCCGCCCCGCCGAGGACGGGCCGGCCGGCTGGGTTTCCAGGGCGGCGGACGGCCTTGACGAGGCCCGGATCCAGTCGCCCACCACCCCGTTCTGCCTGCCCCAACGGTTCACCGACGCGCGCGACGACTCGACGCTCGCCTCGGACACCGCCCTCACCCGGCGCGAGCTGGACGTGCTGAGGCTGATGTCAGGTGGCCGCACCAACGGGCAGATCGCCCGCCAGCTGGTGATCGCAGAGGGCACTGTGAAGTCGCACGTCAAGCACATCCTGCGGAAACTCGACGCGGCGAACCGCGCCGAGGCCGTGTCGAGGTGGCTCCGGACGGACCGCTCCGGCGCCTCGGCCCGACCGGAGTACGCGCGCTCCCGGGTCGGCGCAACGTAAGGCGTATCTCAGCGCGCTAATGCCCGTTAGAAAGATGAGTTGGTCAGGCCCCTGACCGGCGCGGACGGCGCGAATCGAGCTTCAACCGGAGCCGAGGAGTATGCCGCCAAACGGGTGATGTGTCAGATACCTCCCGATCGGGGGGTGGAGATGCCTCCTACTGATGATGTAACGCGCGAATGAAGTCGGGATGATGCCTTCTCATGGTGTGTCAGTGGGCCGTTTGGCGCTTCACGCTGACGCGCGGGTACCGCCACCCCGAATGGCGGAGCCCAGGCTCCCCGCACCGAGCGGGTAGGGGGGCGGCGGGAACCGTCGCCCTCGACGTCGTACCGGAGCAGTTCACCGGGCCGGCGCGCCAGTGAGAAATGGATGGAGTGAGAGATGACGACCCCAGTGCAAGGCACCGGGACGCTCGGTTCTCCCGGGCATACCAAGGCAGTCTCCGCGCCGAGGTTCGGCAAGGGGCTGCGCTCTGCTCGAGGCGCCGCCACCCGGCCGCTCCAGCAGGCCGGCGAGATGTTGGAACTGCTGATCGCGGTCCTCAAGAGCGCGATCACCAACCCCAGGGGCTACTGGGGCGACGTTCGCGAGCAGATGTTCGAGATTCTCAAGCTCTGCTGGTTGCCGATGATCATCTCGACAACCGCCTTCGGCTTCGGGGCGCCCGGCCTGCAGGGTGGCAACATCTTCCTGCTATTCGGTATCCCAGAACGCCTTGGTTCGTTCTTCCTGATGGCGAGCGTTCGTGAGTTCGCGCCCTGGATCAACGCGATGGTCGTGGCCGGTGTGATGGGCACGGCGATCACGGCGGACCTGGGAGCGCGGCGCATCCGGGAGGAGTTCGACGCCATGGAGGTCCTCGGCGTCGACCCCATCCGGACGATC
>DATAYB010000196.1:0-8217 GCA_036272795.1 Pseudonocardia sp. | reverse complement strand
GGCGTTCCTGATCGGGTTCACCCTGGTCGCCGGCCTGCGTGACCGGCTGCTGTTCCTCGCCGCGCGCAGCGAGCAGTACTGGGTCATGTGCATCATGTTCGCCACGTTGCCGTTCGTCGACATGATCGTCGGCGCCAAGCTCGTGATGTGCGCGGTCTGGTGGGGCGCGGCCGCCTCGAAGATCGGCAAGCACTTCGGCTACGTGATCCAGGGCATGACCACCAACGCCCCGCTGATGGTCTCCAAGTGGATGCGGCACAAGCTCTGCAAGGACTGGCCGACCGACATCCGGCCGTCCTGGCTGGCGGGTTTCCTCGGCCACACCGGCACGGTGCTGGAGTTCGGCGCCCCGGTGATCCTGCTCTTCGTGACCAACCGGCCCGTCATCCTCGTGACCGCCGCCATCATGGTCGTCTTCCACCTGTACATCACGTCCAACTTCCCGCTCGCGGTGCCGCTGGAGTGGAACATCTTCTACACGTTCTCGCTGGTGTGGCTGTTCGTGCTGCACCCGGCGGGGGAGTTCGGGATCGGCTCGATGAGCTCGGTCTGGCTACCGATCCTGATCATGGTGATCCTGTTCGGTGTGCCGGTGCTCGGTAACCTGCGGCCCGACCTGATCTCGTTCCTGCCCGCCGCGCGCTACTACGCCGGCAACTGGGCGACCGGGCTGTGGGCGTTCCGCCGCACCCCCGAGGGCCAGCCCAGCTGCGAGGACCGCATCGACATCAACATCGTCAAGTCCTCGAAGAACCAGATCACGCAGCTCACCGAGCTCTACAGCCGCGAGGTCGCGGAGATCTTCCTGCAGAAGGCGGTCGCCTGGCGGTACATGAACAGCCACGGCCGGGCGCTCTCGTCGCTGATGCTGACGCACCTGGACAGCGCGGAGAACTACGACATCCGCGAGGGCGAGTTCGTGATGAGCTCGGTCGTGGGCTGGCAGTTCGGCGACGGGCACCTGCACGACGAGTTCTTCATCAACGCCGTGCAGGAGCGCTGCCAGTACGCGCCGGGCGAGCTGATGGTGGTACTCCTGGAGTCGCAGCCGTGGCAGACGATGACGCAGAAGTACCGGATCGTCGACGCGGCGGTCGGGGTGGTCGAGCGGGGGGTGGTCGACGTGCGCGACATGACGGCCGCCCAGCCGTGGCTGGCGGACGGCCCGATCCCGTTCCAGGTCACCTGGCGGGCGGCGGATGCCCCGGCTGCGACGACACCGCCCTCGGTCGAGCAGCCTCGCGCGACCAGTGCGCAGAGCGACTGAGCGACTGAGTTACGGAGCGGAGAGACTGAAAGGTGACCGACGCGATCGTGGTGGGGGCCGGCCCGAACGGGCTGGCCGCCGCCGTCACCCTCGCCCGCGAGGGCGTGACGGTGACCGTGCTGGAGGCCGCCGCGACGATTGGCGGTGGCACCCGCACCTCGGAGAACACGCTGCCGGGAGTGCTGCACGACGACTGCTCCGCGATCCACCCGACCAGCCTGGCCTCGCCGTTCCTGCGCGAGCTCGGGCTGGAGCGGCACGGGCTGCGCTGGTGCTGGCCCGAGGTCGACCTGGCCCACCCGCTGGACTCCGGCTCGGCGGGTGTGCTGGTCCGGTCGCTGGACGCCACGGTGGCCGGGCTGGGGGCCGACGGACCGGCCTGGCGCCGGGTGTTCGGCCCGCTGCTGGCCGGCTGGGACGACCTGATCGGTGAGCTGTTCCAGCCGGCGCTGCACGTGCCGCGCCACCCGCTCCTGATGGCCCGCTTCGGGCTCGGCGCCCCACTGCCGGCGACGCTGCTGGCCAAGGTGTGGCGCACCCCGGAGGCGCGGGCACTGTTCGCGGGCTGCGCGGCCCACTCCTTCGCCCCGCTGAGCCAGCCGCTGACCTCGGCGATGGGGCTGATCATCGCCGCGAGCGGGCACGCCTGCGGCTGGCCGGTGGCCGAGGGCGGCTCGCGGGCGATCACCGACGCGCTGGCCGCCCGGCTGGTCGAGCTCGGGGGCACGATCAAGACCGGTGTGCTGGTGGAGTCGTACGGTGAGGTGAGCGACGCCGACACGGTGCTGCTGGACCTCGCCCCGCGCGCGGCGGCCGACCTGCTCGGCGCGGCGATGCCCGCCCGCGTGGCCAGGTCCTACCGCCGCTACCGGGCCGCCCCGGGCGCGTTCAAGCTGGACCTCGCCGTCGAAGGTGGCGTGCCGTGGACCAACGAGGCCTGTCGCCGCGCCGGCACGCTGCACCTCGGCGGCACGATCGAGGAGGTCGCCGCCGCCGAGCGCGACACCAACCGGGGCCGGCTGCCGGAACGTCCGTTCGTGCTGGTCGGACAACAGTATCTGGCCGACCCGAGCCGCTCGGTCGGCGATGTGCACCCGATCTACGCCTACGCGCACGTGCCGCACGGCTACCCCGGCGACGCCAGCGAAGTGATCATCGACCAGATCGAGCGGTTCGCGCCCGGAGTGCGGGAGCGGATCGTCGGCCGGTTCGCGCGGAGCACGAGCGAGCTCGCCGGCCACAACCGCAACCTCATCGGCGGGGACATCGTCGGTGGCGCGAACAACCTGCCGCAGATCGCCCTGCGCCCCCGGATCGCGCTCGACCCCTATTCCACCGGGGTACCCGGGGTGTACCTCTGTTCGGCCGCCACGCCGCCCGGGGCCGGTGTGCACGGCATGTGTGGCTTCAACGCGGCGCGCTCAGCGTTGCGCGCGCTGCGTTGATCTCTACCGCGTTGATCTCTACCGGGCTGGTCTCCGCACCGGGCGGGGCTCGTGGGCTGGGCGCTCACGGGCCCCGTTCGGGCTCACGGGCACAGTGCCTCAGGAGATCGTTGCGCGGATCGAGTGGCGACCAAAGGCCCATCGGTACTGGCGACTAAAGTCTCCTCGGCGCGGCATTCTCTGTATCGGCAGGGCTTGGGGCAGACCTGAGCGGCCAATCGGGGGAAAACGTCGTAACCCACATGGTCCAATACGACGTCACGCTTCGTTCACCCTGGGGCCATCTCGGTGATCCGAGGCGGTACAGTCCGTCCGGCGACCACGCCGGGAGGATCTGACGGTGCACCTAGGGTTCGTCGCCCGGGCGGCCGGCATGTTCGCCGTCACCAACATCGACGACCTCCTCGTGCTGGTGCTCTTCTTCGGCCGGTGCGCCAGGCACCGGGGCGCGGCGGCCCGGGTGGTGCTCGGCCAGTACCTGGGCTTCGCGGCGATCCTGGTCGCCTCGGTTGCCGGGGCGCTCGGGGCGGGGTTGCTGCCGCGTCCGGCCATTGCCTACCTCGGGTTGGTCCCGCTGCTGCTCGGTATCCGCGCGGCCTGGGACTCGTGGCGGGAGCAGCGCGGCCCCCATCCCGGCGGAGGTCCCGGCCCTCGGGCCGACCTGGGCGCCGACGCCGGTGCGGACGGTCTCGGTGGCCGGACGCCGGCCGCGCCCCTGGGCGGTGGCCCTTCCGCGTTGACGGTCGCGGCGGTCACCCTCGCGGGCGGCGGGGACAACATCGGGGTCTACGTCCCGGTGTTCGCCAATGCCGGTCCCGGCGCCCTGGTCGGTTACGCGGCGGTGTTCCTGGTCCTGGTCGGGGTCTGGTGCGCGGCGGGCCGGTTCCTCGTCACCAGGCCTCCGGTGGCCCGTGCCCTCGGCCGGTTCGGCCATGTGCTGCTGCCGGTGGTCCTGGTCGGCATCGGCATGCTGGTCCTGGTCGAGGGCCACGCGTTCGGCCTCTGACCGGCGAGCTCAGGTGCGCCAGAGCGGGGCGGTGAGGCAGGTCGGGCCGCCGTCGCCCTTCACGGAGACCTCCGAGCCGTCGTAGACATGGGTCTCGCAGCCGTGGGCCTCCAGGGCGGCACGGGTCCGGGGGTTGCCGTCGACCAGCACGACCACCCTCGGCCGCACCGCGAGCACGTTGCAGGCCATGGTGAGGTACTCGGCGTCGTCCACCGCTACGACCGTGACGCCGCGCTCCCGCAGGGTCTGCATCAGGCTGACCGGGGCGAGTGGCGGGTAGACCACCGCGAGGTCGTCGGCGACCGGCGAGATGAACGACATCAGATGCAGCACGTGCTCCGGGCCGGTGGCGTGCGGCAGGTCGACCGAGACGACGGTGACGCCCTCCTCGGCCAGCAGCGCGCGCAGTTGGGCGACCGCCGGCTCGTTCGTGCGGTAGCTCCGACCGATCACGAGGGTGCGGTCGTCGAGCCAGATGAAGTCGCCGCCGTCGGCCACCGCGGCGCCGGTCAGCCGGCCGATCACGGGCACTCCGGCCCGCTCGAACTCCACGCCCAGCAGCTCCGGCTCGGGCTGGCGCACCGGCTTGGCCATCTGGAACAGGATCGCGCCCCGGCCGGTGACCAGGGCGGGGTCGCGCGCGTAGACGGAGTCCACGAGGCCGTCCAGCGGCTCGGCCACCTCGACCTCGGCGCCCAGCGAGGCGAGCAGCGCGGCGAAGTCCTCGTGCTGGCGGCCCAGCAGCGCCGGGTCGGGGGTGCGCCAGTCGGCGGCGGCGAAGTCGCCCGTGAGGCTCGGTCGTCGGAGCAGGACGCGGCGCATGGGTGCGCTCATCGAACGCACGCCGAACCGGGCGTCGGCGGGAGCCTGCCCCGTGCCGGTCTGCGTGCTGCCGGTGTGGCCGGCGCCGGTGTGCAAGAATTGGGTCTGCACTGAGTCCATTTGGTCAGCCTAAGTCCGGCCGCGCGGACCCGTCAACGGGCTGTGTCGAGCTTCTCCAGCTGGTCGATCAGGAAGCGGAACTGCCGGTGTGAGTCGTCGAGGTGCGCGCGCATCGCAGCCTCCGCAGAGGGCCCGTCACCGCTGAGTACGGCCAGCCCAACCGGCAGGTGCTCGTCCCGCAGGCGGGGCCCCGGCACCGGGTTCGCGGCGTGCCCGAGTGACCAGCCGGCCTGCAGCCACAGCGCGTTGCCGCCGACGAACATCTCCGCCCTGGCCTGCTCGACCGCGCGATGCAACACCTGGTTGCCGCTCGCCGCCGCGATGCCGAGATGGAAAGCCGAGTCGAGCCGGTGGTAGCTGCTGAGGTCGCCGGCCGGCTCGTCGAGCAGCCGCAGCAGCCGCTGCCGGGCGTCGATCGGCGCGCGCTCGGCGGCCAGCCGCGCGGCCAGTGGTTCGATCGCGCTCCGGTACTCCAGGCTGTCCCGGAGGGTGGCCCGGAAGTTGGCCAGGATCTCCGCGCGGGGTGTCTCATCGTCGCCGGTGCCGCCCCGTACGCGCGTGCCGCCTGAGCGCCCGAGGGTGGTGCTGACCAGGCCTTCGTCGGTCAGCTGGCGCAGCGCATGGCGGACCGTGTTGCGGCCGACGCCGAGTACCTCCGCCAGCTCGCGCTCGGTGGGCAGCCGGCTGCCCGGCGGGAAGTCGCCCAGTGCGATCCGGTGCCGCAGGATCTCCGCGACCACCTGGTGGGAGGTCGGGCGGCGCTCACCGGCCGCGCTACTGCGTTCCGCCATCTCGCTGGCTTCCGGTTCGGTTCGTGAGTCGATGCACACGCCCGGCCCGGGGCCTGGGCCAAGTGATTGGCATCGTAGCGGAACCTTTCAGCTCCTGGGCAACACGACCACCGGCACCGGCGAGTTGCGCACGATCTTCGAGGCGCGCGAGCCGAGAAAGACCCTGGCCAGCGGCCCGACCGCGCTGGACCCGACCACGAGCAGGTCGCCATCGGTCCAGCCGACGTCCTCGACCGACTCCTGCCAGTCCCGGCCGTAGCCGATGACCGCCTCCATGGCCAGCGGCGCGGCGGGCAGCGCGGCCAGGTGCGCGAGGGTGTCCCGCTGGACCCGCTCGATGTGCCGGCTCCACTCGCCGAGCACACCGTCCTCTGCGTGCAGCCCGACACCCGCGGTCAGCACCGGGCCGGGTCGCACCGCGAACGAGGCCAGCCGCAACGTCGCGTTGAACCTCGTGGCGAGCCCGGCGGCGCCCACCGCGAACTGCTCGGAGCCTCCGGTCGCGCCGTAGCCGGCGGTGACGCGCCGCACCGTGGCCCCCGGGCCCGGCGCGCAGCGGTAGCCGCGCGGCGCCATCGCCACCGGGATCGGCGCGCTGTGCAGCACGTGGTCGGCCACGCTGCCCAGCGACACGCGGCCGGTGCCGCCCGCCGAGGACGAGCCGAGCACCAGCATCGAGGCGCCCTGCTGGTCGGCGACCTCGAGCAGCCCGGCCGGCGTTGACCGGGCCCGGACGGCCACGAAGCTCGCCGACACATCCGGCGGAAGCGTGGCCTTGGCAGCGTCGAGCGACTGCTGGATGGCCTGGTCGAGGTACTCCTGGTACTCCGCGTCGACCTTGGCGAGGCTGGGTGGCCACGTGGCGGGCCCCACCGCGCACACCACCAGGTCCTCGCCGCTGGACCGGGCCAGCTGGGCAGCGAGGTTGAGCGCGGCGGTGGTCCGCTCGCCTCGCGGCAGTCCCAGTACGAGGCTCATGGCGTGCCGTCCTCGACCGAGGCGCGTTCGCGTTCCGCCCTGCCGAGCTCGGAGTGCTTCATGCCCCAGGCGAAGTACCAGGCCAGCACTGCGATGGTCCACACCAGGAATGCGACGATGGTGATCGGGCGCAGGTTCGTGATGATCAGGATGCAGCCGACCACGGACAGCACCGGCGTGAGCGGGTAGCCCGGCACCCTGAAGCCCCGGGGCAGGTCGGGCGCGGTGCGGCGCAGCACGATGACACCGACCGAGACCACGATGAACGCCACCAGCGTGCCGATGCTGGTCATCTCGGACAGGAAGTCGATCGGGATCAGCCCGGCGAGCACCGCCACCGCCACCGCCACAATCACCGTGTTGCGCACCGGGGTCACCGTGCGGGGGTTGACCTTTCGGAACACCGAGGGCACCAGGCCGTCGCGGCTCATCGCGAACAGGATCCGGGTCTGCCCGTAGAGCACCACCAGCGTCACGCTGAAGATCGAGATGATCGCGCCGGCGGCCAGTACCGTGCCCGGCCAGCTGGCGCCGACGACGTCCTGCAGGATCGCGGCCAGCCCGGCCTCCTGGTCCTTGAACTTCTCGGCCGGCTGGGCGGCGACGGCGACCAGCGCGACGCAGACGTAGACGAGGATCACCGTGCCCAACGCGATCATGATGGCGAGCGGCATGGTGCGGCGGGGGTTCTTCACCTCCTCGCCGGCCGTGGACACCGCGTCCAGGCCGACGAAGGTGAAGAAGATGACCCCGGCCGCCCCGTAGACCCCGCTCACGCCGTACGGCGCGAAGTGCGCGAGGTTGTCGGAGTTCCAGCCCCGCACGCCGATCACGATGAACAGCGCCAGCACGCAGAGCTTGGTCACCACCATCGCGGCGTTCACCCTGGCCGACTCGCTGGTGCCCCGGATCAGCAGCAAGGCGCAGAGCCCGACCAGCACCACGGCCGGCAGGTTCAGCCAGCCGCCCGCGTCGGGGGCGGCGGACAGCGCCTGCGGGATCTGGATGCCGAACAGGTTCTCCAGCAGCTGGTTGAGGTACTGCGACCAGCCGACCGCGACCGCCGCCGTGGACACCCCGTACTCGAGCAGCAGGCAGGCGGCGACGACCATGGCCGCGAACTCGCCCAGCGTGGCGTACGCGTATGAGTACGACGACCCGGACACGGGCACCGCGCTGGCCAGCTCGGCGTAGCAGACCGCGGTCAGCCCGGCCACGACGCCGGCGATCACGAACGACCACACCACGGCCGGCCCGGCCATCGGCACCGCCTGCGACAGCACGAAGAAGATGCCGGTGCCGATCACCCCGCCGATGCCGATCATGGAGAGCTGGAAGAGTCCGATGGTCCTGGTGAGCTGGCCGGAGCCGCTGTCGGCCCCCGTCTCCTCGGCCATAGCGGTGACCGGTTTGCGACGTAACAGTTGGGCGCCCAGGTATCGGAGCCGGGATCGCAGGCGTGCGAGCTGCGCGCGTACGTCGGCCATGCGTCCTCCTCGGGCGGGTCCGGGCGACCGGACGGGTCAGCGGCTGACGGTGGCGGGCTCAGGGGCGGATGTCTCGGGGTCGGCTGTGTCGAGGCGGACAGCGTACGTCGAATTCAGGCCGCGACGTCAGCCAGCGAGGTCAGCTACCAAGGTCAGGCCCCGAGGTCGGCGAGCGAGGCGCGCAGGGCGTCGAGGGCACCGGCCAGCTCGTCGGGCTCGATGACCAGCGGCGGGCCGAGGCGCAGGGTCTGGCCGTGGGTGTCCTTGGCCAGTACGCCGTGCGCGAGCAGCCGCTCGCAGA
>DATAYB010000195.1:0-5157 GCA_036272795.1 Pseudonocardia sp. | reverse complement strand
CAGCGGGGTCTCGATCGGGCCGGGGACCAGCGTGTTCGCCGTGATCGCGAACCGGGCGTTCTCCCGCGCGATGGACTTGCTGAAGCCGACGGCGGCGGCCTTGGTCGCCGCGTACACCGCGTTGCCCTTGGAGCCGATCCGACCGGCCTCCGACGACACCGTGATGATCCGGCCGTACCGCGCGCGCTGCATCGCCGGCAGCACCGCCTGGGTGCAGGCGAACACGCCCTCCAGGTTGACCGCCAGCATCCGCCGCCACTGCGCGGGCGTGACCTCGGTGAACCAGTGGAACTCGTCGTAGCCGGCGTTGTTCACGAGCACCTCGAAGGTCCGCTCGCCACCGAGCGCGGCGCGCACCGCATCCGGGTCGGCCACGTCGAGGCGCACGGCCATCCCGCCGATCTCCTCGGCAACGGAGGCGGCGGGCGCCAGGTCGATGTCGGCGATCGTGACGTGCGCCCCCTCGGCGGCCAGCCGGCGTGCGATGCCGGCCCCGATGCCCCGGCCACCCCCGGTGACCACGGCACACTGGCCGGCCAGGCGCGTCCCTGCGGCGGTCATCGTCCGGTGAACACGGGGCGGCGGCGCTCGATCACGGCGGCGAGGCCCTCCCGCGCGTCGGCGGTACCGGACAGCTCGGCGACCGTGCGCGCCTCGTCGGGCAGCCCACTCTCCACGGACCGGCCGACCCCGTCCCAGAGCAGCCGCTTGCTCGCGGCCAGTGCTCTCGGCGCCCCGGCGGCCAGGGTGGCGGCGAGCTTGTCGGCGGCGGCATCGAGCTCGCCGTCCGGCACCACCTGGTTGACCAGCCCGATGTCGAACGCCTGCGCGGCGCTGAGCGTCGGGTTGGTCAGCACGAGCTCCATGGCCCTGCGCAGCCCGACCAGCCTCGGCAACGTGACCGAGACGCCAGCGTCCGGCGCCATGCCCGCCCTGGTCGCGCCGGGCAGGAACTTGGCGGACTCGGCGGCCACGACCAGATCGGAGGCGCAGACCAGCCCGAACCCGCCGCCACCCGCCGCGAAGCCCTGTACGGCGGCGACTACCGGCGCGTTCAGCCGCATCAGCGCGCTCACCGAGATCTGCAGCCAGGAGGTCGCCTCGCGCAGGTAGTCCGGCAGCGCCTCACCCTTGGACGCGAAGTCCTTGATGTCGCCGCCCGCGCAGAAGTTCGGCCCGGCGCCGGCGAGCACCAGCACGCGCAGCCTCGGCTCGCGGTGACAGTGCATCAGCGCGTCGTAGAGCGCGCGCAGGAACGGCACGCTCATGCCGTTCGCCGCCTCCGGCCGATTCAGGGTGAGCCGCCCGACCCCGGAGTCGTCCAGGTCGAGCAGCACCAGTCCGCTGTCGATCAGTTTCTCGGTCATCTCCGCCCTTCACGTTCGCTGAACGCGGCCACCGCGGCGTCCCCGGCCGGCCCGGCCAGATGGTCCAGCACGGCGGCCAGCTCGAGGTCCAGCCCTTCTTCCAACGGCACGGTGGCACTGGCCCTGACGAGCCGCTTGCTCGCCGCCAGCGCCGGGCGCGAGCCGCCGGCGAGCCGGGTCACCAGGTCGGCGACGGTCTGCTCGAGCGCCTGTGTGGGGACCGCCTTGTAGACCAGGCCCCATGCGGCCGCCTCGGCGCCGCTGATCCGGTCACCGGTCAGGATCAGGCCGAGTGCACGCGCCTGTCCGACGATCTTGGCGAGGCGCTGGGTGCTGCCACCGCCGGGGATCTGGCCGAACCGGGAGTGGATGTCGGCGAGCCGGGCGTCGGCCGCGGCCACGGTGATGTCGCAGGCCTGGATCAGCTCGAAGCCGCCGGCCACCGCGTTGCCCTCGACCACCGCGACGACCGGCACGGGGGCCTGGGCGATCGCGGCCAGTGCGCGCCGGAACGCCAGGAACAGCTCGGCCAGCGCGTCCCGCCCCTCGGCCCGCAGCCGGTCGAGCTCGGGTACGTCGCCTCCGACGCAGAAGTTGCCGCCCGCGCCCCTGACGACGATCACGTCGACCCCTGCGGCAAGGTCGCGGACGCCGGCCTCCAGCTCGCGCCCCAGCCGCACGGTGATGGCGTTCATCGCGCCCGGGCGGTTCAGGGTCAGGTAGCCCACCTGGCCGTCCCGGGTCACGAGTACCTCGTCGGTCACCGCACCGCCCTTAGTCCGCTCATACTGTCTGGACACACTGTCCAGCACCGTGGGCAACTCTGGCCCGGCGCGGCGCGCCCGTCAAGACCACGCCGCCCGGCGCACACCGCGAAGCCGGCCGGGTCCAACCTGTGAGACTCTGCGCGCATGAGCGACGGGGCATCGCGGCCACTGGTGGTCGTGATCGTCGACGACCACGAGCTGTTCGCACAGGGCCTGGCGCTGCTGCTGGAGTCCAAGGCGGGCGACCGGTTCGTCGTCGGCGGGCTGACCACGAGGGTGGAGGAAGCCGCGGCGCTGGCCGAGTCGTGCGCGGCCGACCTGGCCATCATCGACCTGGCGATGCCCCCGCTGGGCGGCGCGGTCGCGGTGCGCCAGGTCAAGCAGCGCCGCCCCGCCACCAGGGTGCTGGCGCTCTCGGGCTCGGACAACCTGGCGCTCGCGGAGCGGGCCCTGCGCGCGGGCGCGGACGGCTACCTGCCGAAGTCGGCCGACCCGGACGTCCTGCTGGCCCCGCTGCTCACCGTCGCCGCCGGTCTGCGCGTGATGCACGGCGAGCTGCTGGACGCGCTGCTCGCGTCGGCCCGCAAACCACCGGACGAGCTGCTGGAACGGCTCGACAGCCAGGACCGCACGCTCTGGGTGCTGATCGCGCGCGGCCTGGAGACGGCGGACATCGCCACGCGCATGTTCGTCTCGGAGCGCACGGCGAAACGCATGGTCGCGGCCCTGCTCCACAAGCTGGGCGTCCCGAACCGCACGGAAGCGGCGGGCCTGGCGGGCCACTACGGCCTCCTGGACGAACAGGACGACCCGACCCTGCGCTGAGCCGGGCCCCTCGTTCGCCGACCTCAACCACACCGGCCTCAGCCGCCTGATCAACAGCCACTGAGGTTCAACTCGGCGGAAATCGTGTGCCTTCACAGCCAGCGGCCCCGTCCCAGTGGGCAGAACACCCCTCCCCCGACGTGCCTGCCCAGTGCTACCGTCGGTCCATCAGTTAAGACGATCGTCCCACAGATTGGGATTTAAGATGGCAGAGGACGACAGCAACCCGGCATGGCGGCGCAACCTTTTCGTCTGCTTCGCGGGCTCGTTCACCACGATCGTGGCGATGACGCTGCTGCTCCCCTACCTACCGCTCTACGTCCATGAGCTGGGAGTCAACGATCCGGCGGCGATCGTGCAGTGGTCCGGCATCGCCTACGGCGCGACGTTCTTCACCGCCGCGCTCACCGCGCCACTGTGGGGCGCGCTGGGTGACCGGTACGGCCGCAAGTCGATGCTGATCAGGGCCAGCCTCGGTATGGCGGTGGCGATGTCCCTGATCGGGCTCGCGCAGAACGTCTGGCAGCTGGTCGCGCTGCGGCTGCTGACCGGGCTGCTGGGCGGATACGCATCCGGCTCGATGGTGCTCGTCGCCGCGCAGACCCCGAAGAGCCGGGCGACGTGGGCGCTGGGAGTGCTGTCGGCGGGCGCCATGGCCGGCAACGTGGTCGGCCCGCTGCTCGGCGGCGTTGCGCCCGACCTGATCGGCATCCGGCCGACCTTCTTCGCGGCCGGCGCGACGATCTTCTGCGCGTTCCTCGCGACCACGTTCCTGATCAAGGAGGAGCGGCGCCCGCGCCCCGCCGCGGGTGTCGCGACCGCCGCCGCCCCCAAGGCCAGCGCCTGGTCGAACATCGACCACCGGGGTCGGGTGGCCGCGCTGCTGGTCACCGCGATGCTGCTGATGTTCGCCACGATGTCCATCGAACCGATCATCACGGTCTACGTCAGCCAGCTGGCCAAGGGCGCCACGGCCATCTCGTCCATCGCCGGCGTCGTGATGGCCGCCGGAGCGCTCGGCACGATCGTGTCCGCCCCGAGGCTGGGCAAGCTCGCCGACCGCATCGGCTATGCCCCGGTCATCTGCGTCTGCCTGCTGGCCTCGGCGGCGCTGCTCGTACTGCAGGCCACGGCCGTGAACAACCTCGAGCTGGGCATCCTGCGGTTCCTGATGGGCCTGTGCCTCGGCGGGCTGCTGCCGGCGATCACCGCGTCGATCCGGCACACGGTGGCGCGTCCCAGCGTCGGCCAGGTGCTCGGCTACGCGATCAGCGCCCAGTACGTCGGCCAGGTCGCCGGGCCCGCGGTCGGCGGCTTCATCGGTGGCCACCTCGGCATGCCCGCCGTGTTCCTCTGCACCAGCTCGGTGCTGCTCGTCGGTGCGGTGCTCACCTGGCGCACCCGCGACCGGTCGGCCGACCCGGTGGCCGAGGCGAGGGAGACCGCCCGACCCGACCCGGCCTGACGCTGTGAGTGGTACTGGTCGCTATCGCGACCAAGACCACTCACAGGCCGACCAAGTGGGTCTGGGCGTCCTCATCGCCAAAGCGGTCCTCGAGCTCCATCGGCGAGTAGTCCACGTCGATCTCGCGGGGGTCGCGGCCCCGGGCGCCCTGGATGGACCCCAGCCGCCGGTTGAGCTTCTCGCCGCCGTAGGCGACCATCTCGTCGCGGTCGATGCCGAACGGGATCGCCTTGCCCTGTGCCTGGAACGCGTCCCAGAGCTCGGCGATGTTCGCCAGCGCGGGCTCCATGAGCTTGCCCATCTGCTGCTCGACGACCGTCCAGTTGCGGTCGTCGGCGGCCACGTGGCGGCGGCAGGTGAAGGTGCCCCAGGCCATGTGGCGGCGCTCGTCGTCGCCGATGCGCTTGATCAGCTGCTGCATACCAGGCAGGATCCCCCGGCTCGCACAGACCTTCGCCCACGCGTAGTAGCCGGTCAGGGCCAGACAGCCCTCGACGATGTGGTTGTAGGTCACAGAGGCGCGGACCTGCGCCGCCGGCGACGGATCGTCCAGCAGCGCCTACATCGCCTTCGGCTGCTCCACCTGGAAGATCGTGTTGTAGGCGGGTGAGTCGGTGAACTGGTGCAGGTCGGTGACGAGGCCGACCGAGTCGAACCACAGCCGGAAGCCCTGCATGTGCTTGGCCTCCTCGAACGCGAACTGCGCCAGGTAGGCCTCGTCGGCAAGGCGCCC
>DATAYB010000194.1:0-3730 GCA_036272795.1 Pseudonocardia sp. | reverse complement strand
GACCCGAACCTGACCTGGATCGCCGGGCACACCAACTCAGCCGCGCAGGCCGGCACCCTGGCCGACGCCATGGTCGGTGCCGACGTGTTCATCGGGGTCTCGGCGCCCAACCTGTTCGGTGAGGCCGAGCTGGCCTCGATGGCGTCCGACTCGGTGATCTTCGCGCTGGCCAACCCCGATCCCGAGGTCGACCCGGCGCTCGCCCAGCGCTATGCCGCCGTGGTCGCCACCGGCCGGTCCGACTACCCGAACCAGATCAACAACGTGCTGGCGTTCCCGGGCGTCTTCCGCGGCCTGCTGGACGCGCAGGCCCGGACGATCACCGACGAGATGCTGAGGGCGGCCGCCTCGGCGATCGGTGCCGTCGTCTCCGAGCCCAACCCGTCGTTCATCGTGCCGAGCGTGTTCGACACGTCCGTCGCCGGCGAGGTCGCCAGGGCGGTCCGGGAGGCGGCACACCGGGAGCCCGTCGGCTCCTGACCCGCCGGTCTGCCGCCGTCGTGGCAGGCGGCGGGCTCGGGAATCTCGCGCTGATCGTCCACGGGGGATCGTGCCGACAGGCGAGACGGCTTCGCGTCCAGTGGTACGCTGCGGCCCCGATCGGGCACCATGAGAGCGGGGATGTGACGGCGACCGAGAGACCGGCCAGCAAAGTGCGGTCGATGAACAGCGTGCTGAGCACGCTGCGCGTCCTCGAGGAGGTCGCGGCACGTCAGCCCATCGGTGTCTCCGAGCTTGCGCGCGTCACGGCCATGCCCAAGAGCTCGGTCCAGCGTTGCCTGGTCACCCTGCGGCAGGCTGGCTGGCTGCGCATCGTCGACGCCGACCGCACTCGCTGGGGCGTGACGATGAAGGCGCTCGCGATCGGGCTGCGTGGGACCGGCGAGCAGGACCTGCGCGACCTCGCCCGGCCGGTGATCAGGCGGCTCGCGGCGGAGACGGACGAGACCGTGCACTTCTCGCTGCGCGACGGCGACGACATCATCGTCATCGCGCGGGAGGACAGCAGCCACGTTGTCCGTGTGTTCATCGACGTCGGCAGCCGCGTGCCGCTGCGGGCGTCGTCGGGGGGTGTGGCGATCCTGGCCCGGCTGGACCCGGCAGAGGTCGAGGAGCTGCTGAAGCGCCCGGTCGACGGCTTCGCCGAGCCGGTGCCGAGCCCCGAGGAGCTCCGTGCGGAGATCGCCAGGACGGTGCAGCGGGGCTACGCGCTCAACGGGTCGGCCTGGTTCCGGCCGCACGTGACCTCCCTCGGCGCCGCCGTCACCAACGCCTCGGGTCGCCCGATCGCCGCGCTGACGTTGGCGATCCCGGAGATGCGCTTCGAGCCCTCGCGGGAGCAGGAGCTGGCGCGCCTGACGATCGCCGCCTCGGACGAGGTCAGCGGGCTGATCTCCTCCGTCTGAGCCTGAGGGGTCAGAAGGCCCGGTGGTACTGCCTCGGCCAGGACTCGAGCGGATCGGCGCCCCTGGCCCGCAGTGCCCAGTACGGGTCGCGCAGCATCGCCCGACCGACCAGGACGGCGTCCACCAGGTTCGGTACCGCCTCGTCGAGGTGGTGTGGTTCGGAGATCGCCCCCGATGCCGCGACGAGGGGCCCCTTGGCACGGAACCGCGGGCCGTAGTGGGCGTTGTGCAGGGGCTCGGTGAGCCGCTGTGCCTCGGGGACGAGCGCGCCGGACGAGAGGTCGAGCATGTCCACGCCCTCGGCGCCCAGCCGGTTCGCGACGGTGGTCATGTCGTCGGTGGTGAGCCCGCCGGCGAGCAGGTCCTCGGCCGGGAGCCGGACCAGGAGTGGCTTGTGCTCCGGCCAGCCGGTGCGCAGGGCGCGCACCATCTCCAGCGGGAACCGCATCCGCCGCTCCAGGTCGCCGCCCCACTCGTCGTTGCGGTGGTTGGCCAGCGGTGAGAGGAACTCGTGGACCAGGTAGCCGTTCGCGCTGTGCAGCTCGAGGAGCTGGTAGCCCGCGCGGTCCGCGTTGCGGGCGGCCAGCTCGACGTCCTCGAGGAGCCGGGTCCCGTCCCGCGCCGTCATCTCGGTCGGGGCGGCGAGGCCCGCGAACGGCAGGGCCGACGGTGCCAGCGGCTGCCACCCGCCCTCGGAGGGCGGTACGGCGTGACGGGTCCCGGCGTTGTCCCACGGCGCGCCGTGCGAGGTCTTGCGGCCGGCGGCCCCGAGCTGGACCGCGGGTACCGAGCCGATAGAGGTGATCGCCTCGGCGAGGCGCCGGTGACCCGCCACCTGCTCCCGCGTGTAGAGACCCAGGTCGCGGGACGTGGTGCGCATGTCCGGTGCGACTCCGGTGCACTCGACCATCACCACCCCGACGCCGCCGGCGGCGCGGGACCCGTAGTGCGCGAGGTGCCAGTCGGTCGGTATGCCGTCGGCGGCGGCGGAGTACTGGCACATCGGGGAGAGCCACACCCGGTTGGGCACCGTGACGTCCCTGAGCTGGAGCGGGGTCCATGCCATGTCTGACATCTGGTCGATCCCTCCGTCCCTTTCATGTCGCGGGGCGGTTGACAAGGGTCGGCCGCTCCGTTCGAATTGTGCCACGATGCAGCATGACCGTGCCACATAGGTGAACGGCGGGCTGACCGCGCTCGGTCGCCGAGCCGTCCGGCGCATGAACCAGCTCGGGATGGCGATCGACGTCTCGCACTCGGGGCCGAAGGGGAGTCCGCCGACCCCCATGAGGGGGACGTTCACCGAGGGCGCGCCCAGCAGCGAGCTCGGGAAGTTGAACCCCGGGTCCCCGGTGGGCGAGCGCACCGGCGGCTCGCCGGGTACGTCGCCGGACCAGACCGGTGCCGGTCCGCTCGAGGTCGGCAGCAGGACGGCGTCCACGCGGGGCCCGAGGAGCGCACAGGTGGCCGACACCGCCGCACGGGTGCGGAGGCCTCCTCGTGGCCCGCCGCGCCGAGCCGGTCCGCGGTGTCGAAGAACCGCCTGGCCCGCGCGGTGAGCCCGTCGGGGTGGTCGGCGGCGATGTCCCGGAACGCCCACGAGTGCTCCCAGGCGAGGATCCCGCTGCCGAGCTCCGTCACCCCGACGAGGGCCTGCTCGAACCGCTCCACGACGGCGTCGTCGGCGCGGCGCAGGACCGTCACCCCCTCGGCCTCGACCTGGCCGACGACCTGCTCGAACGGACCCCGGCTCGCCGGGTCCAAGCGGTCCCAGGCCTCGGTCTCGACGAGCGCGACGGTGTCGGGCACGCGAGCGGGCGGCGGAGTGGCGGGACCCTGCACGGCGGGACGGCCCGGGTCGCCCCGGCCCGTGAGGCGATCGCCACCAGCCACAGGTCCTCTGTCGTTTGCCATGATGGCACGACCGTATCGACTGATAGCACGATACGTGCTTGCGGTCGGAGAGGCGGGGGCAGACAAAAAAGTCACCTGAGTCCGGTGCTCCGAGCGACGGAACCGGACTCAGGTGACTTTGACCAGGGAGCGGAGCGGGTCGATCAGCCCAGGTGCAGCTGCTGGCCGGGGTGGATCAGGTTGGCGCTGCGCAGGTCGCCCCGGTTGGACTCGTAGATGGCCTGCCAGCCACCGTTGACCTTCTGTTGCGTCGCGATCCCGGACAGCGTGTCGCCCGGCCGGACCTGGTAGGTACGCCCGGCTGCCGGAGCTGCCTGCGCGGGAGCCGGCGCGGCGTGTGCCGGAGCGGCGTGGGCGGGCCCCGGCTGAGCGGGCGCGGCCTGGGCCGGCTCGGGAGCGGCGTGCTTGGG
>DATAYB010000193.1:0-3779 GCA_036272795.1 Pseudonocardia sp. | reverse complement strand
CCGCTCGCCGCGCAGCGCGCTGGCCTCCCGGGCGGCCGCGAGCCCGGCGAGCGCGGTCGCCACCTGCCCGCCGAGCAGCAGCCAGCCGCCGAGCCCCGGCCGCAGCTCACCGACGCTGGTGGGGGCGACGAGCTCGGCGCGGGCCGCCCGTACCGGGTCGAGCAGCAGCTGCACGGTGAGCAGCAGCTGGCCGACCGACACCGCGCCCAGCGAGGCGATCAGGGCCAGCCCGGGCGCCCGCTGGTGCACCATCAGCAACATCACCGAGACCACGGCGGGTACCACGGCGAGCACGGCCAGCAGCGGCCAGACGCCGAACACCGGCCCCACGGCCACCCGATTGGCTGCGATCGCAACGGGGTAACGGGGGCCGGCGGCGAGCAGCAGCGCCCCCACCCAGACCCCACCGACCGCGATCGGGGTCAACGCACCCGCCGGTAACCTCGACCGCATCGCCGGAAGCTAGTCCAATCGTCTCGAAATCGCAGCTCAGCGCGTGCCGTGCGGCGTGGCGGCGAGCTGGATTTGCGCAGCGGATGTATTTAATCCGTGTTTGAAGTACCGTCGGAACATGTCTGTCCCCGATGACGAGGGCGGCGTGGTCGACAGCATTGTGGGCCACCCGGTCGGCCCAGTCGACCGCACGCGCCGCGGCGGGCTGAACACGGTGCTCAACAGCACGCTGAACAGCACGCTCAAGACAGGGCTCAACACGGTGGCCAGCGCGGCCGGGTACACGGCACGCACCTTTCTGTCGCCCGCCGGGCTGCGCGGGCTGGCCGTCGAGGCGGCCTGGTGCGCCGCGCACATGGCGAGCTACCCGTGGGGCTTGGTCCGCGAGCACGTCCGGCCCGAGGTCAGCTACCGGCACTACCGGACCGACTCACTCAGCCCCGGCCAGCGCAGCCTGGTGGCGACGGACATGGTCGCGGCCGGCACTCCGATCCTGCTGGTGCACGGGTTCATGGACAACCGCTCGGTGTTCGCGGTGTTCCGGGGGGCGCTGCGGCGGCGCGGCTTCGGCGTGGTGCACGCGGTCAACTACAGCCTGCTCACCGCGCTGACCGGCGACATCCGGATGGCCGCCCACGAGCTGCGGCGCCACGTCGAGCGGCTGCGCGAGCGCACCGGCTCGGAGCAGGTGCACGTCGTCGGGCACTCCCTCGGCGGCCTGATCGCCCGCTACTACGTGCAGCGCCTCGGTGGCGACGAGGCCGTACACACCGTCGTCACGCTGGGCAGCCCGCACGGCGGCTCGGCGGCGGCCTACCTGCTGCCCACGCCGCTGACCAGACAGTTGATGCCCGGGTCGGACCTGCTCGCCGAGCTCGATGAGCCGGCCCCCCGCTGCCGCACCCGGTTCCTGGTGGTGTGGAGCCGGATGGACCAGCTGATCGTGCCGCAGGGCAACGCCAGGCTGGTGCACCCCGACCTGGAGGTCGACACCCTGGAGCTGCGGGACGTCGGCCACATGTCGCTGTCCATCCACCCGCGCGCGGTGCACTGGGTGGCCTCCTCCCTGGCGCGGCTGGACGACCGCCCGGCGAAGCGCGCGGCGGGCCTCGGCGGGATAGCCCGCTCGGCGACCTCGCCGGGTGCGGCGGCCGGCGGCGGCGGGGCGGGTTCGGCAACCGGCGGCCCCGGCACCCCGGCCCGCGTGAGCCGGCCGGCCAGGTGGAGCTCCTCGACCAGGACCAACGGCCCGGCCCGGTGGCCGACCGGCCACACCGGCACTCCTCGGGACGTCCCCGACCCGGCCTCCTGAGCCCGTCCGGCCGCACCGATCTGCCGCTGGGGTTGAAACCGATCGTCGGTTTCGGATCGATCAAGGACACGCCGCCGGCGGGTTTGCACTCCCGTGGTCGGGCGGCTAGGTTCCGGAGGTCCGTATCACAGACTGATCACGACGGCGCCTCGAGCCGCCCCCGACATGGCTCGAGAGGTTCCCCGACCACGCCGCGCGGCCAGTCCTGAGTACTAGACAAGGCAGGTCTTGGCGCTCGACCGCTCCCCACGCGGCGCTGAACCGGGCCTCGATGAGAACGTGCGGTACCGCCCGCCGGCCCATCGGGGTCACCATCGGCGTCCCGCGCCCGCTTCGCCCTGGCAGGGCCGTGTCGCACTCGCGGCAGTGGCCACCGGGGCGACGGTGGCGGCCGTCCCGAGCATGGTCAACTGGCAGCCCGGGCCCGAGTACCGCGACGTCACCCGCACCGCCGTCGGCGCCCTGATCCAGAGCACCTCCGCGCCGGAGCTGCCCGGCCACTCCGCCACCGTCGGCCGCTACTCCCGGGACACGCCGGCCCTCGCCGCGATGGACGACAACACCGACATCGCCGATGTGGCGAGCCTGACCAAGGCGGTCAAGGTCGGCGAGCAGCTCGCCAGCAACGCGCTGCGGATCAAGTCCGCGCTGGCCTCCGGCGCCCCGCAGGCGTCGATCTTCAACGGCCAGGAGTTCGTCAAGCCGACCAACGGAGTGTTCACCTCGGGCTTCGGCGGCCGGTGGGGAGTCACGCACTACGGCATCGACCTCGCCAACAAGATCGGCACCCCGATCTACGCGGTGACCGACGGCACGATCATCTCCTCCGGCCCGGCGTCCGGCTTCGGCCTGTGGGTGCGGATCCTGCACCCCGGCGGCTGGATCAGCGTGTACGGGCACATCAACCGGTCGCTCGTGCACATCGGGCAACAGGTCAAGGCCGGCCAGGAGATCGCCGAGATGGGCAACCGGGGCCAGTCCACCGGGCCGCACCTGCACTTCGAGATCTGGGACCCGAGCGGCAAGAAGCTCAACCCGCTGCCCTGGCTGGCCGCCCGTGGCATCCGCGTCACCGGCGACCCCGGCGTGACCGGCGACTGAGCGGTCGCCCTCAGCCCGAGCTGGTGCGGACGCGGTGGGGGGTCTCGCCGGTCCAGGAGTGGAAGGCCCGGTAGAAGGAGTTCGTGTCCTCGTAGCCGAGCAGGAACGCGATCTCGGTCGCGGGCATGCCGCCGGTGCGCAGGTAGTGCCTGGCCAAGGCCTCGCGGGTCGCGCCGAGCAGCGCCTGGAACGTGGTGGACTCGGCGCGCAGCCGCCGCTGCAGGGTGCGGGTGCTGACGGTCAGCTCGCGGGCAACCGCCTGAATCGTCGCGGTGCCGGCCGGCAACATCTCCAGCAGCGCCGCCCGGACCCGCTCGGTCGTCGTGGCGCCGTCGGTCAGCTCGGCCAGCCGCCGGCGCAGCTCGGGTTCGAAGAACCGCCACATCGGCTCGTTGGCGGTGAGGAACGGCCGGGCCGCGTCGCTCGCCGAGAAGACGATGAGCTGCTCGGGCGTCCGTTCGATGGGCACGCCGAGGAACGCCCGGTACTCCTCGGTCGCCGCCGGTGGCTCGGGCATGCCGACCCGCAGGGGGCGGACCTCGGACCTGGTGGCGATCCGGGCGAGCGCCACCCAGAACAGCAGCTCGGCAGCCACCAGCACGTTCGGCGGGCGCAGCGGCTCCGGCCAGTGGTAGCGCACCGCGGTCTCGGCAGCCGCGTGTTCGACGGTCATCCGCATCGGGCCGATCAGCCGCTTGTGCACGGTAAGGCGGGCCGCCGCGACGTTCAGGTTGGGGCTGCACAGCGCGGCGAACAGCGGCGCGTCGAACACCTCGGCGGAGAAGGCCCTCCCGATCCGGATCGGCAGCAGCTCATCGGCCGACTCCTCCTCGATTGCCCGCCAGAGCGCGAAGTAATCCAGCGGGCTCAGGGGCGCCGGCCCCGCGCTGAGCAGGCCCTCCGGCAGGCCGGC
>DATAYB010000192.1:0-8886 GCA_036272795.1 Pseudonocardia sp. | reverse complement strand
CGCGCCAGGTCGTCCCACATGAACCAGAACCGGTGCTGCCCGGGCGTGCCGAACAGGTAGAGGATCAGGTCGGAGTCCAGTGACACGCGGCCGAAGTCCATCGCGACCGTGGTCGTGCGCTTGTTCGGCGTCGAGCCGAGGTCGTCGACCCCGGCGCTCGCCTCGGTCATGACCGCCTCGGTGGTCAGCGGCACGATCTCCGAGACGGAGCCCACGAACGTTGTCTTCCCGACCCCGAAGCCGCCCGCAACGACGATCTTCGCCGATGTCGTTGCGGCCGTGGCGACGGCCTGTGACGACCTAGAGACGGCGGAGTCCACTGAGCACCCTTTCCATCAATGCGAGGTCAGGCACGTCGCCGTTGCCACTGACCGTCTGATGCACCACCACGAGGCCGAGCCCCGCCATATCGCCCACCAGTACCTTGGCCACGCCTAATGGCACCGCCAGCAGCGCCGCGACCTCGGCGACCGAACGCGCCTGGTCACACAGCTCGGCCACCGAGCGATGCTCGAACTGCAGCACACCGAACTGCTCCCGGCCCCGAGTGCTGGTCGACACCAAGGTCTCGATCTCCAATGCAACCCCGGACCGGGTACGACCCCTTGTCCAGGTGTAGGGCCGGACCACCGAGGACCCGCCGCCGTCGGGCGCGTACGGCTCCGGCTCCTCCTCGACGCGGGGCTGCTCCCAGGTCGGCTGCTGCTGGACCGGCGGCTCGCCGCGAGGATCCGTCACCTGCTCGGCCTCGGACTGCTCGTTGCGCCGCCGACCCCATCGCCGGGGCCGTGACGAGCGGCCGCTGTCGAAGCTGAAGCCGTTCATCACGTCGGCGAACGACGGCTCGGGGGGCCGCCGCTCGTTGTCAGGACCGGTTGTCATGGCAACTCACCGCTCCCCGCCGTCGTCCGTCACGCCCTAACGCCCCAGAGAACCCTGCAGCTCAGCCCGCAGCTCCGGGGTCAGCAGCTGGCCGACGCGGTCGACCAGCAGCGTCATCTCGTAGCCGATCAGCCCGATGTCGCAGGTGGGCGAAGCGAGCACGGCGAGACAGGAGCCGTCACTGATCGACATGAGCAGCACGATGCCGCGCTCCATCTCGACCACGGTCTGCACCACACCGCCGGCCTCGAAGCACCGGGCGGCGCCCTGGGTCAGGCTGATCATGCCGGAGGCGACGGCGGCGAGCTGGTCGGCGCGGTCCCTCGGCAGCCGGGCCGACGCGGTGAGCAACAGCCCATCCGCCGACACGACCACCGCGTGCGCCACGCCGGGCACCCGCTCGGCGAAGTTGGTCACTAACCATCCGAAACGGCTCGGCTGGTTATCCGGACCGGTCACGGGTTCTCCTCCCCGAAGTTCTCCTGCATCTGACGCCCGCCCGTGCTGGCGGTCTCGGTCGACCGGCGGTGCCGGCTCTCGCGGCCCTGCCGGACGCCCTGCTGATAACTGGCCAGCCGACCGCGGACCTGCTCAGCGCTCCGGGCCGGAATTCCTGGTGGCGCGCCGCCGCCCTCTTCGCTCGGGCCGCCCGGGATCAGGTTCGACCGGGGCCGCCGCTTGGGCAGGCCGGCGGTGGTCAGCTCGGACTCGACGGCGTCCGGCATGGGCTGCAGCAGCGCGTCGCCGGCCGCCCAGGTGTCGTCGGACTCGCCGGAGTCCCGGCCGGGCGAACCACCCGGGCCACCGCCCGACTGGCCGCCGACCTCCCAGTTCTCCCGGAACCACGCCGAGGCCATCTCCGCGAAGATCGGCGACTCGCCCTCGGTGTCCCGGCTGGCGGCCGCGGACGACCGACCCGACCGGGCGGCCGCCGCGTTCGCCCGGCGCTCCGCCCTGGTCAGGGCGCGCCCGCCGGGCGCATCGGAAAGGGCCGGGTAGCCGCGGCTCTCGGACGGTGACTCGGCTTGCCCCGGGTAGCCCCGGCTCTCCGACGGCTCACCCACCGAGGACGGCGAGGGCAGCGGGCTCGCCGGGGCGAGCAGCGAGTCCGAGGGCGCGGCGGGCGGCTGTTCGGGCGCGGCCGGGCGGTGCCGGCTGCGCGGCGGGGCGGCCGGCGGTGTCGCCTGCGGTGGTGCCGGCGGCGCGGCCGGCGGGGGCTGCTGGCCGGCAGGCGAGGAGGCGAACTGGCCACTCGGTGAGCCGACCGGCTGGGCCGGCTGGTTCTGGCCCGGCTGGTTCTGGCCCGGCTGCTGCGGGCCCGGCTGCTGCGGGCCCGGCTGGCCCGGTGGGCCGGCGGGCTGACCGAACCGCATCGGGGGCGGCGGACCCTGGCCCTGCGCGCCCCGCAGGTACGGCTGCTGGGGCGTCCGGCGGCCACCGAGCGGGGGCCGGCCGTTCGCCGGCATCGGCCGGCTGCCCTCGACGCCGTCCTGCCGGCCGTCCGGCCGGATGTCCGGCCGTGCGTCCTGGCGGGCCGCCATCGGGCGGCTGCCCTCCACGCCGTCCTGGCGGGTGTCCGGGCGGGCCGGCATCGAGCGGCTGCCATCGACACCGTCCCTGCGGGCGGCCAGCGGGCGGCTGCCTTCCACACCGTCCTGGCGGGTGTCCGGCCGGATGTCCTGGCGGGCGGGCAGGCCGCGGCTGCCCTCGACGCCGTCCTGGCGGGGGCGGCCGTTCTCGCCCCGGTCCGACCAGGCGGCGGGCTCACGCACTACGGGCTCACGGACCGCGGGCTCACGGACCGCGGGCTCCTCGGGCTCGGCGAAGTCTCCCTGGGGCGCGGCGGTGAACTGCCCGCTGCCACTGAACTGCCTGGTCTCGGGGAACTCGTTGACGGCGGGCTCGGCCGAGGCAGCCGCGTCCGAGCGGCCGGCCACCGACTCGCGGGGCAGGTCTGCCCTCGGCGCTCCGCCACCCAGCGCGGCGCCGGCCGCGCGACGCGGCAGCCCGCCCGACTCGCTGGCGGGGACGCGGCGCGGCAGCCCGTTCGGGTCACCGTCCGAACCGCCGTCCCTCGGCGCGGCGCCGGCGGCGACCCCGCCGAACCCGGTGCCGGTGCCGTTCACGCGGCCGGTGCCGTTGACGCCGGGTACCGCTCCGGTGCCGTTGACCTTGCCGCCTGCGCCGGTCCCGTTGCCGGCGGAGCCGGAGCCGACGGAGCCGTAGCCTCCCGTGCCGTTCACGGCGACCCCGTTGGCCAGCCCGGACGGCGCGACGCCCGCCCGGGTGACCGCCTCGGTGGCGCCGGTGGGCAGGGCGTTGGTGGTTCCGATCCGGTCCGCGACGGGGGAGGCGGTGGCGACCAGGGCGGCGGGCACAGTGACCGACGCCGTGACGCCGGCGCCGCCGCGCACCTGCTCGGTGCTGGCCAGCCGCACGCCGACGCCGTGCCGGGCGGCCAGCCGGCCGACCACGAACAGGCCCATCCGGCGGGAGGCCGAGACGTCGACCTCGTTCGGGCCGGACAGCCGGTTGTTCGCGGCGAGCAGGTCGGCGCCTGGCATGCCGACACCCTGGTCGGCGATCTCCACCTGCACGTTGCCGTCGGGGGTCAGGCTGCTGCTGACGACCACCTGGGTGTCGGGCGCGGAGAACGACGTGGCGTTGTCCAGCAGCTCGGCGACCAGGTGCACCATGTCACTGGCCGCGCGGCCGACGATGCTCGCCGCAGGCGGCTGCTGCACGACCACCCGCTGGTACTGCTCGATCTCGGAGACGGCGGCCCGGAGCACGTCGACGACCGGGACGGGCGCGCTGCCGCGCTTGGCGAGGTCGCTGCCGGCGAGCACCAGCAGGTTCTCGCTGTTGCGCCGCATCCGGGTGGCGAGGTGGTCGAGCTGGAACAGGTTGGCCAGCTGCTCGGAGTCCTGCTCGTTGCGTTCCAGCTGCTCGATCAGCTGCAGCTGCCGTTCCACCAGGCCCTGGCTACGGCGGGACAGGTTGACGAACATGCTGCTGACGCTGGTCTGCAGGGCGGACTGCTCGGCGGCGAGGCGGATGGCCTGCCCGTGCACCTCGTCGAACGCCCTGGCCACCTGGCCGATCTCCTCGATGCTGTGCACGGGGACGGGCTCGACGGCCGGGTTGACGGCCTCGCCGGCGCGCATCTTCTGCACGGCGGCGGGCAGCCGCCGCTCCGCGATGTCCAGCGCGGTGGTCCGCAGGGTCTTCAGCGGCTTCAGCATCGAGCGGCCGATCAGGTACACGACGGTGGCAGCGGCGAGCAGCGCGAGCAGCAGGATCACCGAGTCGATACCGGCGGCGTTGCGGAAGGACTCCTGCTGGGCGTCGCTGGCCTTCTGGATGTCGCCGCGCAGGCCATCCGCGGAAGTCCGCATCTCCGCAACTACTGCGTTGTACGCGCTGTCCCAGTCGGCGGGGCTGATCCCGAGCTGACCTCGGGCGCCCACCCGGCTCAGGGCCGCCTGCTTGAGCTGCTGGCGCTGGGCGGTCGCCTGGTCACCGGTGAAGCCGGCGTAGCGGGACTGCTGGTCGGCGTCCAGCGCTGCGCGGAACTGGTCGACGGCGGCACCCATCTGCGCGTCCGTCGTGTGCACCGTGTCGGCGTCGGGCGGCAACAGCTGGCCGCGGATGATGGCCACCGCGATCACAGCGTGCTGCAGCGCGACCTGCTCCTGGACCGAGGTCAACGCCGTCAGCGCCGCCGCCGGGCCGGCCATCACGGGCGTGTTCAGCTGGCGGTCCAGCGCGGCCTCGAGCACGAGCAGCGGCTGGATCAGGCCGGTGTACTGGGCGATCACCGCCGGTGCCTCCACCCCGCTGCCGAGCACCTGGTCACGCAGCTGGGAGAGCCGATCCAGGTTGTCCTTGGCCTGCTGGTACGCGGTCTGCGCGGCGCCACCCATGGACGCCGGCTGGCCGACGGTGGTGGCCAGGAACGTGACGTCGCCGTCGGTGTTGCCGAACTCGGTCTGCAGGGCCGACTTGTCGCCGGTGCGGTTGTTCTGCACGAACACGGAGGACTGGTCACGCTCGCGCTGCAGCTGGCCGATCAGGGCGGCGGTCTTGCCCTCGAGGTCGACGAACCGGTCGGCCGAGGCCAGACTGGCGGCCTCGTTGGTGTGCTCGACGATGCGCGCGACACCGAGCGCGACACCGAGCAACGTGGGCACCATCAGCACCGCCGCGAGCTTGACCGGCAGGCTCCAGTTTCGTGGCTGCAACCGCTCGAAGCGGCTACTACCCTTCGCTGTGCTGGTCATGTCAGCGCCTCCCTGCGACGCGCGGGGTGGTGCGCCAGGCCGTAGTGCACCGGTTCAGCTGTCTGTCCCCCACTGACACGATCAAAGTCGCCGACACACCAGAAAAAGCCGCTGCCGTGGCCGGTATATCCGACTATGATCTTCTTGGCATGCTGTGTCCTTCAAGGGCGCGAAGTATAGCGGTAGCTCGTGCTACCCCCGTCACACCAGGGTCGGGAAGCATCTACAGCCCCACCGACGTTTGCGTCCTGTGGGGCTTCCATGACCTACTTGGCCAGCCGCGCCCCCTCGCTGACCGCATCCGGTGCACCGAACCCCCGGCGGGAAGGAACTGTCCGTGACCGACGGACCACTCATCGTCCAGTCCGACAAGACGCTGCTGCTCGAGGTCGACCACCCGATGGCGGCAGAGGCACGGGCCGCGATCGCCCCGTTCGCCGAGCTGGAGCGCGCTCCCGAGCACGTGCACACCTACCGCGTCACCCCTCTCGCGCTGTGGAACGCCCGGGCCGCCGGGCACGACGCCGAGCAGGTCGTCGACGCCCTGGTCCGTTACTCCCGGTATGCGGTGCCGCAGCCGCTGCTGGTCGACGTGGTCGACACGATGGGGCGATACGGGCGGCTGCAGCTCGTCAAGTCCCCCGTGCACGGCCTCGTGCTGGTCTCACTGGACCGCGCGGTACTGGAGGAGATCCTGCGGCAGAAGAAGATCGCCCCGATGCTCGGCACGCGGATCGACGACGACACGGTGCTGGTACACGCCAGCGAGCGCGGGCACCTCAAGCAGGCACTGCTCAAGGTCGGCTGGCCGGCCGAGGACCTCGCCGGCTACGTGGACGGCGAGGCGCACCCGATCTCGCTCTCCGAGGACGGATGGAACCTGCGCGACTACCAGCGCGACGCGGTCACCGGCTTCTGGGCCGGCGGCTCCGGAGTTGTCGTGCTGCCCTGCGGCGCCGGCAAGACGCTGGTGGGCGCGGCGGCCATGGCCGAGGCGCAGGCGACGACGCTGATCCTGGTCACCAACACGGTGGCCGGCCGGCAGTGGAAGCGGGAGCTGGTCGCCCGCACGTCACTGACCGAGGACGAGATCGGCGAGTACTCCGGAGAGCGCAAGGAGATCCGCCCGGTCACGATCGCCACCTACCAGGTGATGACGCGCAAGTCCAAGGGCGAGTATCGCCACCTCGAGCTCTTCGACTCCCGCGACTGGGGCTTGATCATCTACGACGAGGTGCACCTGCTGCCCGCGCCGGTGTTCCGGATGACGGCCGACCTGCAGTCGCGGCGACGGCTCGGGCTGACCGCGACCCTGGTCCGCGAGGACGGTCGGGAGGGCGACGTGTTCTCCCTGATCGGGCCGAAGCGCTACGACGCCCCGTGGCGGGACATCGAGCAGCAGGGCTGGATCGCGCCGGCCGACTGCGTCGAGGTCCGGGTCACCCTGACCGACGCCGAGCGGCTGTCCTACGCCACCGCCGAGGCCGAGGAGCGCTACAAGCTCGCCTCCACCGCCCGCACCAAGGCGGCCGTGGTCAAGGCCATCCTGGACCGCCACCCCGGCGAGCCCGCACTGGTCATCGGCGCGTACCTGGAGCAGCTGCACGAGCTCGGCGCCGAGCTGGACTGCCCGGTGATCGAGGGGTCCACCCGCAACAAGGAGCGCGAGGAGCTGTTCCAGGCGTTCCGCACCGGCGAGATCCCGAGGCTGGTCGTCTCCAAGGTCGCAAACTTCTCCATCGACCTGCCGGAGGCCTCGGTCGCCGTGCAGGTGTCCGGCACGTTCGGCTCGCGGCAGGAGGAGGCCCAGCGACTGGGTCGACTCCTGCGTCCCAAGGGTGACCGCCGCCAGGCCCACTTCTACTCCGTGGTCTCCCGCGACACCCTCGACACCGAGTACGCCGCGCACCGCCAGCGCTTCCTCGCCGAGCAGGGCTACGCCTACCGCATCATGGACGCCGACGACCTCCTGGGCCCACCGGTCCCCGGCGTAGAACCCACCGCCTGAGCGCCCCCCACCTTCCGCGAGTCGCTAGATTCCGCGGCCCGAGTCGCTAGATTCCGCGGCGACCCGGGCCACGGAGCTCCCCCGCGAGTGGCGGTTTTTGTCAGGGTGAGTCGTGGATTCTGCCAGGGCGGGTCGGGGTGGCCGGGTGCTCCGACCAGGGTCTCAACCAGGGACGGATCGGGGTACGGCCCTGAGGTGGCGACGGCCGTGGCCGGGCACGCTCGATGTCATGAACGAGACGACCAGCAATCCGGACACGCCGTCCATCCCCGCCAGTGAGCAGACCCCGGACGCGGTCGTTCCGGCGACCCCGCCCGCCGACGACCCGACACCGAAGGCGGACGTCACACCGAAACCGGACGTGCCCGCCGACAGCGCCCCCGCCGACAGCGCCCCGGCCGACAGCGCTCCGGCCGACAGCGCGGCGCGCGCCGACCAGGCGTCGCCGAGCTACACCCCGCCGCCCGCCCACACCCCGCCGAGCTACCCGTACCCCGGCGCACTGCCGGCCGGAGAGCTCCCGCCCCAGCCGACCGTCGCACCCCCGACCGGGGGCACCCGCCGGCCCGTCCGACTGCACCGCAGCCGCGACGAGCGCATGATCGCCGGCGTCTGCGGCGGCCTGGCCGAGACGCTTGGGGTCGACGCGGCGATCCTGCGGCTCGCGCTCGTACTGGCCACGGTGCTCGGGGTGGGCGCGGGCGTGATCATCTACGTGGCCTGCTGGATCCTGATCCCGAAGGCCCCGGAGACCGTGAGCACCGGCGCCGGAACGCCGAGCGCCGAGGCGCCCACCGATCTGCTGCCGGTCGTGCGGCCGTAGGGGCCAACGCTGGCAGCCTCGCATGATCATCAGGACCTGATGGCGCTCCAGTCTCGCCCACCACAGCCCTGGCGTCCTGATGATCACCGGACCGAGCCTCTCGGCCCGGCCGGACCGGACCTCACGGGACCCGGCCGGGCCGACCACCGCGCCACGAGCGCCGACACGAATCGGTAGTGCTACGGATCCGCAGGCCCCGCGGACGACCTAGCGTTGCGGCCATGCAGCCCTACCCCCCGCCGGCGCAGCACGGCACGCAACCGAGGTGGATCGTCGCGACCCTGGCCAGCGTGGTGCTGTCCGGGCTGGTCACGCTCCTGGGGGCGGTGTGCGGCCTGTTCTCGCTGATGTTCTTCGACGACCCGTCGGCGCCGGGGGCGTACACCGCGCTGGTCGGCATGTTGCTGTTCGCGGCGTCGTGTGTCGCGACGCTGGCGGTGCCGCTGGTGTTCTGGCTGTGGGGTCGGCGGGCGGAGGACGCGGGCCGGCGGCTGCTGCTCTGCTCCACCGGCTACCTGGTGCCGGTGCTGTTCGGAGTCGTCCAGTTCGGCCTGATCATGCACTGATCTCGACAGGTCCGAAACACCCGACAACGACACCCGACAAACGCGGAGAAAGCCGCGAGGGCGGCACCGGAGCGAACTCCGGCACCGCCCTCGAGGGACGTACTGAGAAAGAGCTGGACTCAGAAGTCCATGCCCCCACCCATGCCACCGGTCGGGTCGCCCGCCGGGGCAGCGTGCTTCTCGGGCTTGTCGGCGATCACTGCCTCGGTGGTGAGGAACAGCGCCGCGATCGAAGCCGCGTTCTGCAGCGCGGACCGGGTGACCTTGGCCGGGTCGATGATCCCGGCCTTGATCAGGTCAACGTACTGGCCGGTGGCGGCGTTG
>DATAYB010000191.1:0-4902 GCA_036272795.1 Pseudonocardia sp. | reverse complement strand
GGCCAGTTCGAGGCCTACGACCGGGGCGGCACCCATCCGGTGCTGCTCGACCACCGGGGCTGCGTGACCGAAGGATCCGGGTACAACGTCTTCGCCCTGGTCGGGGACCGCCTGCTCACTCCGGAGTCCGGCGCCCTGGAGGGGATCACCCGCCGCACGGTCCTGGAGCTCGCCACGGCCGAGGGCATCAAGGCCGAACCCGCCGCGATTCCGGAGGAGACCTTCCGTGGCGCCTCGGAACTGTTCGCGACGTCCACCGCGGGTGGCGTCATGCCGATCATCTCGCTGGACGGGCTGCCGATCGGGGACGGGCGCCCCGGACCAGTGACAACTCTGCTGCGGGACCGCTACTGGCAGGCGCACA
Organism: Pseudonocardia sp.; assembly: GCA_036272795.1. Classification (GTDB taxonomy): domain Bacteria; phylum Actinomycetota; class Actinomycetes; order Mycobacteriales; family Pseudonocardiaceae; genus Pseudonocardia. The sequence continues at coordinate 4,538 of DATAYB010000191.1, read as the reverse complement.
AGGATCCGCACTACATCACGCCCATCGACTATGCGCACTGACCTCCGGGGGCTCAGCCCGGGGACGCCAGGTAGGCGGTCCAGCTGCCGTACTCGGTGATGTCCCGGCCGGATGCGGCGGCGACCGGGTCGCACTGGAAGCCGAGCGCCGAGCCTCCGTCGGCCAGTGAGACCACCCCGAGGCTCATCGGGGCGGGCAGGGCGGCCAGGAACCGGCCCAGCGCCGAGGGCGACAACGTCCAGCGCTCGCCGTCCAGGGCACCGCCGCCGGACGCGGCACGCAGGATGCCCGGTTTCGGCGGCTCGGTGGGCAGCGCGACCATCCGGTACTCGGGCGCCGTGCGGACCGGGCCGGCGAAGCGCGCGCCGAGTGCGGTGAGCTGCCCGTTCAGCGGCTGGCCACGCAGGTGCGCGCCGAACACGACCAGGTCGGTGCCGACAGGTGGCAGCGGTTCGTCCGCCTGCTCACCGGTCAGCCGGGCGGCGATGTCGATCACCGCCTGGTCCTCGAACGCCCGGCCGATCACCGTGACCCCGAACGGGCTGCCGTCGGCGGTACCGCCCGGCACGGCGACCGCGGCCAGGTCGAGCAGGTTCACGAAGTTCGTGTACGTGCCCATCCGCGAGTTGACCGCGACCGGGTCGGCGGCCACCTCGGCGAGCGTCGGGTGTCCGGTGGTCGTGGGCAGCAGCAGCGCGTCGAAGCGGGCCAGCGCAGCGGCAGCGGTGACCTTGTGCCGATCCAGCCGCTCCAGGTCGGCGGCCAAGCGGTGCGCGGGCAGCTGCTTCGCCGCCAGGATGATCGCGGCCACCGTCGGGTCGAGGTCCGGCGTCCCGCGCGCCACGAACTCGCCCACCGCGGCGTAGCGCTCGGCGACCAGCGCACCGTCGTAGAGCAGCTTCGCCGCGCGCAGGAACGGGTCGACGTCGATCACCTCGATGGCCGCCCCGCCCGACCTCAGCCGCTCGACCACCGCGCCGAACGCCTCCCTCGCCTCGTCGGACAGCGCTGCGAGGCCGGCCGCGTCCGGTACCGCGACCCGGGGCTGTGCACCGGCGGCGAGGCGGACCCAGGCCGGCCAGTCGCGGCTGGTCGGGTCCAGCGGGTCGGGGCCGGTCATCACCGCGATCGCGCGCTGGGCCAGCGTGAGCGTGCCGGCGAACACGGTGACGCAGTCGTAGGGCCGGGCGGCGGGCACCACCCCGGTGTTGGGCACTAGGCCGAGCGTGGGCTTGAACCCGACGAGGCCGTGGAGTGCGGCGGGCACCCGCCCGGACCCGGCCGTGTCGGTACCCAGCGCGAAGTCAACGATGCCGAGCGCCACGGCCACCGCCGAGCCCGAGCTGGAGCCGCCGGAGATGCGGTCCGGCCGGTGCGCGTGCCGCACGGCGCCGTACGGGCTCCGGGTGCCGACCAGCCCGGTGGCGAACTGGTCGAGGTTCGTCTTGCCGAGCACCAGCGCGCCCGCATCGGTCAGCCGGTGCACCGCGGTGGCACTCGTCGAGGGTGGGTAGGCGTAGGACGGGCAGGCGGCCGTGGTGGGCAGGCCGGCGACGTCGATGTTGTCCTTCACCGCGACCAGCAGCCCGGCCAGCGGAAGGCGTTCGCCGCCGTCGACCCGGCGCTCGATCTCCTTGGCCTCCACGAGCACGTCGGCCTCGTCCCGCAGGGTGATCCAGACTTCGGGGCGGTCGACCTCGGCGATCCACCGGTAGGCGGCCCGGACGCGGTCGACGGGGGAGTGGGGCACGGTCAGGTCCGTTCTCGAGGTGGTTGCGGGGTGGGTGGGGTGGTCAGGCGTCGGCGGCCCAGCGTTCCCGCTCGGCGGTGAACGCGGCGCGCCTGCGGGCCTGCAGCACGTCGATCTCGGGCCCGTGTGTGGCGGCGATCGCGGCCGCCTCACGCACCGAGAAGGTAGCCGGCGTCACTTCCAGGTCGGCCCGGCCGGCCTTGATGTCCGCGCGGGCCTTGGCCAGCTCGTCGACCGACACCGGGCGGAACCGCAGCCGGTCGAACTGGCGCAGCAGCCAGGGCTGGGGATCGCGGGGCCGGGCGCCGCCCGCGTTCTCGGGCAGCCGCCAGACCGGCACTGTCCGCCCGACGAGCTGGTAGCCGCCGGGGCCCTCCATGCCGTACACGCACAGGTAGATGCCACCGATGCCGACCGCGTTCTGCGGGGTCCAGGTACGGGCCGGGTTGTACTTCGTGGTGACCAGCCGGTGCCTCGGGTCGATCGGCACGGCGACGGGCGCGCCCAGGTAGACGTCGCCCAGCCCGATCACCAGGTAGGTGGCGGCCTGCACGACGTCGAACACATCGGCGCGCGCCGGCAGGTCGTTGACCCTGCGGATGAACTCGACGTTGTCAGGGCACCACGGAGCGTCCGGGCGCACCGAGGCGGCGTAGCGGCGCATCGCCTCGTGGGCCTCGGGGTGGTCGAACGCGATGGGCAGGGTGACCTCGCGGACGTCCAGCGTGACGGTCGCGGGGTCGGCAAGGTCGGCGGCCAGCCCGGCCAGCAGGCCCGCCAGCGCCGGCAGCGCCAGCCGGGCCGGGCGGGCGAACCCGTCGACGGCCACCAGCAGCGAGCGCACCCCCTCGACGATCTCGGTGACCCCGGTCGGGCGGGCGGCACGCAGGGCGTTCGCGAGCAGGTGCACCCACATGCGGACGGTGAGGTCGAGCTCCGCGGGGCCGGCCTCGACCAGCAGGTGCCGATCCCCGGAGCGGCGGACGGTGAACGCCGGGGTGGACCCGCTCGCCGGGCGCTCGGCCAGCGGAGCCGGCCTCGGGTCACCCTGTGCGGCGACCCGCTGACCAGGCCCGTTGCCTGGTGCGGAGGTCGGGGTCGAGGGCTGGGCCGGGCTCGCGGTCGAGGTCCCCGTCGGTGACCCCGGACGCCGGCCGAGCGCGGTCTCGAACCGCTCGGCCAGCGCGGTGCGCGGGTGGGCCAGCAGGGCCCGCCGACGCGCCGCCAGCTCGTCCGCGGTTGCGGGACTCACCGGAGCCAGCCGCACCGCGTCACCGGGGCGTAGCTGGCCGAGCTTCCACCGGTCGGCGGCGACCACCACCGCCGGTACCACGAAGCCACCGAGGCTGGGCCCGTCCGGACCGACGACCACGGGGGTGTCGCCGGAGAGCATGATCCCGCCGACGGGGTAGGCCGAGTCGTGCAGGTTGGACGGGTGCAGCCCGGCCTCGCCGCCGTCGGTGCGCGCCCAGCCCGGCGCCGGCCCGACGAGGCGCACGCCGGTGCGGTCGGCGCGGTGGTCGACCCGCCAGTCGGCGCCGAAGAACGCGTCCACCCCCGCCCCGCTCAGGTAGTCCGGCGCGCCGTGCGGACCGGGCAGCACCCGCAGCGTCCAGCGCTCCGACAGCGTCGGCAGCAGCGGGACGACGTCCAGCGGGCCGGCGAGGTTCTCCCCGCGACCGACGCCGAGCAGGTCGCCGTCGCGTAGCGCCCGGCCGTCGAGCCCGCCGAACCCGCCCAGCAGGAACGTGGCCCGGCTACCCAATGTGGCCGGCACGTCGAAGCCGCCCGCCACGCTGACGTAGCCGCGCATGCCGGGCCCTCCGACCGGGCCGGCGTCGAGCACCCCGCCGGCCGGCACCGCGAGCACCACGCCGGGCCGGACCCCTCGACCGTCCAGCGTGGCACCGGCGAGCGCGCCGGTCAGGCACACCGTGGCCCGCAGCTCGAACCGCAGTACCGGGCCGCGCACCACACACTCCAGGCCCGCCGTCGTCGCCGGGTTGCCCACCGCCAGCGCGCCGAGCCCGGCTGACAGGTCGTCGAACGCGCCGGACGGCGGCACCCCGACGTCCCAGTAACCGGCCCGCCCGTGCACGTCCTGCAGCGTGGTCTGCGCGCCGGCCCGCAGCACGGTCACGGACCCCGTCGGGAAGTCCACCCGCGTCGCAGCCCGGTCGACCAGCAGGCTCACGGCGACCACCAGCCGAGCAACCGCACCGGGGTCGGGTCCCAGCCGTTGCAGGGGTTGTTCAGCTGCGGGCAGTTGCTGATCAGCACCAGCACGTCCCGCGACGCGCGCAGCTGCACGTACTTGCCCGGCGCGGAGAGCCCGTCGGCGAAGTGCAGCCCGCCGTCGGGGGAGACCGGTACGTTCATGAAGAAGTTGATGTTGTGGCCGAGCTCGCGCTGGCCGATGCCGGCGGAGGCGCCGTAGCGCAGGAACGTCTGCCGGCAGGCGTGCTGGTGGCGGGTGTGCTGGCCGTAGCGGATCACGTTCGACTCCTGGGAGCAGGCGCCGCCGACCGTGTCGTGCCGGCCGCAGGTGTCCGCGCTGATCACGGCCAGCTCGTCCAGCCGCGTGGACAGCAGCCGTGACCCGGTCGTCAGATAGACGGCCCGCTGCTCGCGCACGGTATCGAACGCCGAGTAGCGGTTGCGGACGTCGTGCGCGTCGTAGAGCAGCGTGTCGACCGCCTGGTTGCCGTGCAGGTCCACGATCCGCAGCTCGCCGCCGGCCGGCACGGGCACCAGCGCGCCGTCCCCGGCCGCCACGACCTCGTCGTAC
>DATAYB010000190.1:0-4402 GCA_036272795.1 Pseudonocardia sp. | reverse complement strand
GTACCCGCTCGGTAGGCGGCTCACTCGGAGGTGTCGAGCGTGACCACGACCAGTCCCACCCGTACCTCGCTGTCCGGCGCGGTGGCCGAGTTCGTCGCGGCGGCGCGCCCCGGCGACGTGCCTGACGAGGTGTACGACCGCGCACGCCACCTGGTGCTGGACGCCGTCGGGCTGGCCTTCGCGTCCACCGCGTACGGCTTCGCGCACGTGGCCAGGGACGCGCTGAGGAGGATCGGCGGCGCCGGCGACCACCCCGTGCTCGGGATGCCCGACCGCCTCTCCGGCAGGGACGCCGCCGTACTCAACGGCGTGCTCGTCCACGGCCTGGACTTCGACGACACCCACATCCCGGCGGTCACCCACGTCACCGCCGGCGTGCTGCCGGCCGCGCTGTCGGCGGCCACCTCGGCCGGCGCGAGCACCCGTGACCTGCTGCTGGCCTACGTGCTCGGGGTGGAGGTGTCCGCGCGCGTCGGCCTTGGCGGCGCCGGCGGCTTCCACGACGTCGGCTGGCACCCCACCGCGGTGGCCGGCGCGTTCGGTGCCTCGGTCGCCGCCGGCAAGCTCGCCGGGCTCGATGCGGGCGGGCTGGTCGCGGCGCAGGGTGTGGTCGGCTCGATGGCCGGCGGGCTGCTGGAGTTCCTCGAGGACGGCTCGTGGACCAAGCGGCTGCACCCGGGCTGGGCGGCGATGTGCGGGCTGACGGCGGCGAGCTTCGCGGGCGTCGGCTGGTCGGGGCCGCCCGCGGTGTACGAGGGCCGGTTCGGGCTGTACAACACGCACCTGGCCGGCCGGGAGACCAATCCGGCGGCGGTAGGCGCCGGCCTCGGCCAGACCTGGGAGCTGCTGCGCACCGCCGTCAAGCCGTACCCGATCTGCCACTTCATCCACGCCTTCGCCGACGCGGCCCTGGCACTGCGCGCCGAGTACGGCGTGCGCCCCGAGGACGTCGCGGCGATCCGCTGCGCGATCCACCCCGTGCCGGGCAAGGTGGTCTGCGAGCCGGCCGAGGCCAAGTGGGCGCCGCGCGACGAGTACGACGCCAAGTTCAGCCTGCCGTTCGTGGTGGCCGCCGCCCTGACCCGGGGCCGGTTCACCCTCGCCGAGCTGGCCGACGACGCGCTCGCCGACCCCGGGATCCGCGCGCTCGCCCGCCGCGTCGAGGTGCGCGACGACCCGGACAGCGCCTTCCCTCGCGCCTACTCCGGGGCGGTCGAGATCGAGCTGCGTGACGGGCGGGTGCTGGCGCGGCGCGAGCAGGTCAACCGGGGTCACGACGAGCGCCCGCTGAGCAACGCCGACATCGTGGCGAAGTTCGAGCAGAGTGTCGCGCCGGTGGTCGACGGGCCGACCGCCCTGCGGGTCCGCGAGTCCGTAATGGCACTGGGGGACGACCGGCCGGCGGCAGAGTTCGCCGAGTCGTGTCGGGCCGGCTAAAGAGCTGTTCCGAGTGTGTTACCTGGTCCGCCCGGGCGGTCCGCGCGTGCTGAGCTGCTAAATGTCTGAGTATTAGCGGAAGGATTGCCCCGATGGACTTCGGCGTCTTCATCCCGATCGGCAACAACGGCTGGCTGATCTCCGAGAACTCCCCCCAGTACCTGCCGAGCTTCGAGCTCAACAAGCAGGTGGTGCAGGAGGCGGAGGCGCAGGGCTTCGCGTTCGCACTCTCCATGATCAAGCTCCGTGGGTTCGGCGGCAAGACCGAGTTCTGGGACCACAACCTGGAGTCGTTCACGCTGATGGCCGGCCTTGCCGCGGTCACCGAGCGGATCAAGCTGTACGCCTCGACCGCGGTGCTCACGCTGCCGCCGGCACTGGTCGCCCGGATGGCGTCCACCATCGACTCGATCGCGCCGGGCCGGTTCGGGGTGAACATCGTGTCCGGCTGGGCCAAGGGCGAGTACGAGCAGATGGGCCTGTGGCCGGGCGACGAGTACTTCGGCTACCGCTACGACTACGCCACCGAGTACGTCACCGTGCTGCGCGACCTGTGGGAGAAGGGCCGCTGCGATCTCGACGGCCGGTACTTCCAGATGACCGACTGCGTGCTCTCGCCCCGCCCGAGCGGCAACGTGGACATCGTGTGTGCCGGCCAGTCCGAGCGCGGTATGCGGTTCTGCGCCGAGTACGGCGACTACAACTTCATCCTCAACCCCGGGGTCAACAACCCGGAGACCTATCGAGAACCCACCGAGCGCCTCGCCGAGGCTGCCCGCAGGACCGGGCGTGACGTCGGCTCGCTCCCGCTGTTCATGGCGATCATGGCGGACACCGACGAGGAGGCGCAGGCCAAGTGGCGCTCGTACAACGAGGGGGCGGACGCAGGCGCGCTCGGCTACATGTCCGACGAGGGCGCCAAGGACGTGGCCGCCGACGGCTCCGGCACCGCGCGGACGATCAACCTGCCGGAAGGCGCTGTCAACTTCAACATGGCCACCCTGGTCGGCTCGTACGAGACGGTCGCGCGGCAGATCGACCAGGTTGCCGGCATGCCCGGTGTGAAGGGAATGATGTTCACCTTCGACGACTTCGTGCAGGGTGTGCACGACTTCGGGACGAAGGTGAAGCCGCTGCTCGGCTGACCGGCTCGGGCTGACCGGCTCGGGCTGACCGAGGACGCCGCGCACGGGTGGGTGCGCGGCGTCGGTCGCGGCTTGCGGGGCTGACCGGCCGGCGCGGAGGTCAGCCCGAGGCGGTCAGTGCGGCGATCGCCGGCCCGAACGCGGCCCCGAGCAGTGCGCACAGCGTGAACAGGCCCATCGCGGCCGGCCGCACGCCTGCCGGCACCGCCGAGGTGGCGCGCAGCGTCAGCGAGCCCTGGCCGGCGGCCGCCGCCAGCGAACCGAGCAGCGTTGCCGCGAACACCAGCGCGGGCACCTCGGCACCGAACGTCACCGCCGCCACCGCGAGCCCTGCCACACCGGCCAACGCGGCCGCGAGCGTGCGTCCGCCCGCCGGGTGCTCGGCGACATCGAGGCGCACCTGGCGAAGATGTCGCCCCTGTTCGTGCCGGCCTGGCTGGTGTTCTGTGCCCGGCTCGCCGCGCTGACCGGCGACGAGCACACCTGCCTGCGGGTGCGCGCCGCGCTGGAGCCGATCGCGGACGGGTGGGCGGTGTACTCCGCCGGCGTGCTTGTCGGGGGACCGGTGGTGCACTGGCTCGCGGTGCTGGACGCCGCCCTCGGGCGCACGGACGCCGCGGTGGCCGGTTTCGAAGCGGCGGTCAGCTCGGCGGAGCGACTCGGCGCGCGGCCCTGGGCGGTGCTGGCCATGGCCCGGCTGGCCGGCGCGCTGCGGTCGCGTCGCGTGGCCGGAGACCTCGCTCGGGCCGACGCGGTGCATGCCGGGGCGGCGCGAGCGGCGGCCGAGCTGGGCATGACGGCCGCGCTGGAGCGCGAGGCCGGCGAGCCGGTGACACCCGGCGCAGGCCGGCCCGCGCCGGTGCCCTCGGCCGTCAAGGGCGGCGCGACGGCGGACGATGCGGTGTTCCAGCTGGTGGGGCAGGTATGGGCGATCCGGTTCGGCGGCCGCGAGGCGCACGTGCCGGATGCGAAGGGCCTGCGTGACCTGCGCACGTTGCTCGGCCGCCCCGGCGTGGACGTGCCCGCCGTCGAGCTGCTCAACCCGCTCGGGGACGCCGTACTGGCGAGGTCCAAGGGGCTGGGCGCGGATCCGGTGCTCGACGAGCAGGCCATGGCGGCCTACCGGGGCCGGCTGCGCGTACTGGACGGCCTGCTGCACGACGCCTTGGACTCCCACCAGGACCAGCGCGCTGCCGAGCTCGACCGCGAACGCGAGGCTCTGCTCGACGAGCTGCGCGCCGCCGCCGGCCTCGGTGGTCGCACCCGCCGCCTCGGCGACCAGACCGAACGCGCCCGCCAGACCGTCACCGCGCGGATCCGGGACGCCGTGCGACGCCTGCGTCCCAGCCATCCCGAGCTGGCCGAACACCTGGCCCAGTCGATCTCCACCGGTGCACACTGCCGCTACCGCCCTGACCACCCGGTCTCCTGGACGCTCTGAACCCGGTACCCGCCGGGCCCCGAGTTCCGACAATCGCCAGCGGGCCTTGACAGGGCGCCGCTGTCGCCCGCACTGTAGTGATCGCTCAATACAACGAGTTGCGGGGGCGAACCATGGCAGGCACGGGGTGACCGCCGCTCCCGACCCCGCCGCCCCCGCACCCCGCACCGCGGCCCAGGCAAAGATCATCGCGGTGGCCACCGAGCTGTTCGCGCGGCAGGGCTACCACGCGACCGGCGTGGCCGAGCTGGGACGCGCGGTCGGCCTCGGCGCCGGCGCCCTCTACCACCACATCGGCTCCAAGGAGGAGCTGCTGCTGACCATCGTGCGCGCGCACCTCGAGGACGTGCTCGCCTTCGGTACCCGGCAGCTCGCCGCC